>JBDSAJ010001054.1:0-12717 GCA_039922235.1 Umezawaea sp. | reverse complement strand
CTGTGTAGCGCGCACGGATCGATCGCCCGGAATCCCACGAAACTCGTAGCCTGGGCACGCTGTGTCTCTGGGACGGCGGGATCGACTGCGGCCTGGTCGGCAATCGACGGGGCGATACTCGACGTGGGCGCCGAAGCAGGGCTGCCGGTGCATCCAGCGGCGAACAGTACGGCCGTGGCCAGCAGCAGCCCGGCGCGTATCCGACCGATCATGAGTTGATTCCTTCGCTGACAAGGGGAAGGGCCTGATTGCTGCCGGAATCCGAGGTGTGTTGGATTGCCGATGGTCACTGGTCGAGGGCGGTGCCGAGCACGACCGCGAACCGAACACGAGGGTGAACGATGTGGCCTAGCGGCAACCGCGGGAAATGACTGGAAGCAGGCAGCGTCACGCTCACCGGCCTTGCCCATAAACGCAATCCGCGAAGTCCACAGTGGACCCCGCTGATCGGAACCGAAGGGTGAGGTGATGCGACGATGCGCACGAGGTGCGCTGACACAGCACCCCACCCGATTCAAGGGGCGACGCCTACGTTGGAGCCCTTACGCTGTCGCCCCGCAGCCAGCGGTCCGCGATCGGTCGCCGATCAGCGGAGCAAGCCACGCAGGGGTGCCTGCCACAGCGAGGGCGTGCGTGCGGTGTAGTCGAGGACCGACAGCCCCTCGCGGGAGTCGATGACCACGCCCGAGTGGCCCAGCGCGAGGCGCAGCGCGATCTGATGCGCTGCCGGTCGTGGACTGCCGAGTCGGTGGCGCGCCTGCAACTGCGCCCGCCACGGGGGCGCGTCGGCGTTGGAGGCGTTGTGCGTCTCGGGCTGGACGGAGTCCACCACCTGAGCCGACGCGGTCGAGGTCCCCAGCAACGCGACCACCGAACTCCCGAGGGCGATTCCCGCCGCACGCAGAAGCCGAAAAGACATGGTTCCTCCTTGAGATGAATGCACTGTTGAGCCGAGCAGCGCCTACCCGCTGCCAGCGAGGAGAATTACACCGAAAGCGCGCCTCTCTGACATCAACATTCCGCAGCACTTCCTGGATGGTCAAGCAATTCGACCAAAATCCAGCAGAGCTATTTTCTCCCAGATTTGTGCATGCGAGCGTCGTCGAATGCACGCGCATCCGACCGTGATTGAACGCTTATCCGGTGGGTGGCAGTAGTCGCTACCGGCAATGGTGGCGGTTCGCGCCGATCCACGTCGCAGTGCAGTACGTGAGCAATCGAGCGCAGGAGCCCTGCTTCACGCGGCGATCTGCTCCTGGCGATACTCGGCTTCAGAGCAGTCAAGAGCCTCCGAAGTTCACCGAGCGCGCCAACACGGTGTGGGCGACACACGTGCAGCCGTCGCGGAGCGGCCCGGAGAAGGGATAGGACCACCAGGTGTGGATCCAGTCTCCGACCTGCCACAGTTCGGGCTTGACCCGATTCGAGATCGGCCGGGTGCCACCGGAAATGGGGGCGCGAGCTGGACGGAACTCCAGCAGCGAGCCTAGGTCCACGTCGTCTCGTGGTTCGCGAACCGTCGCACAGCAGGTGGTCAAGAGTGGTGCGGCGGTGTTCCACGCCGTGTCACTCATCCTGCCTACGACGCCCGCGCCGTAGATCACCAGCGCGATGTCGTCACCGGCCTGCTCGACCTGTACGTCGAGGACGAGCTGGTAGCCGAGTTCGGCCAAGTCGTGTTTGACGGCCCACAGCACCTCGGGCGGCGGTGCACCCACGTGGATGCGCCGGGTGAACAGGTCGGGGTCGCTGTTCCACAGCAGTTCGTAGTCCACGTGCTCGCACACTGTTCGAGCAGTGATGTTAGCTGGCCATGTAGATGTGGACGGCCAGACGTGCCCGTCGAGCATGTCGGCCAGTGGCTGCGGAATCAGCGACTGGCCAGGGTCGAGCCTGCCGGCACAGGCCGCTGGTTCCGGTGTCCATACGACCGGGCTGATGGTCGTGTTCGGTGTCGCCGGTAGTGGCGCGACGTTCCCGTCAGTGTGCTGATCCTGTCGTTCCGCATTCGCGTTCACCCCGAAATCCCCCATCGATTCGTCTGCAGTTGCGGACGCACTTCACGTCGTGGCGGAGTGAAACCGCCACAACCTTTCCCGAAGGCCCGTCTCCGTCGTCCGAGGACGGTGCCCCTCGTGGCCCGACTGCGTTTCCGAGAAGGCCATACCGCCATGACGCGGTGCGACACGCTTATCAGCGGCTGCCGCACCGCGTGGCGTTCGATCGCAGATGTCCCTCAGGACTCCTGACCTCGACGTGTGCACCCTAGGCACGGGTCTGGCACAGAGTCACCCAAAGAAGCTCAAAACCCGCAGAACTCACTGTTCGATCACCCGACGATCACGCTTTGTGGTCGAGTGAGCCGAGCTTGGCGCTACTCGCAGCCGCGATTAACCGAAAGAGAGGAAGTCGATGTCCTCGGGTGCGGGTCGCAACTGGATCGTGTGGCGTTCCACGCGGCCGTGTCCGGTAGTCGTCGTGGTGTGTGCGGGGATGTCCGCCCAGGGCAGGGCGTCGAGCTTGGCGAACAGGGTGGGTTGGCTGTGTTTCACCGTGAGCACGTAGTCCGCGCCGAGTTGCTTCACGAGGTGTCGGGCGTGGAAGCGTTTGGGCGTGCAGGGCGTCGGCGGTGACCACGACACCGGTCATGTCCACTGTGGACAGAAGAGGCTCGAAGCAGGTGATCTCGTCGGTCTTGGCGCCGACTTCTCGTTGGGCCATCACGATTCCGCTGTGATGAGCCATGGCGGCCAGCAGGTGCGCGCCGCCTTACACGGTCTCGTCCCAGGTGCGGCGCAGGGTCTTGCCGTCCACCGCGATCGCCCGGACGTCGAGGTCGTGGCCGGTCAGCCAGGCTCCGATCGCACGGTCCAGCGCGTCGCCGTCGACCGATCCCAGCACGCGGCGCAGGGTTGACTCGTCGGAGGCCTGGTAGACGTCGTGTCGGCGGTCCCACCGTGCCCCGAGCATGGCGAGCACGTGTTGTGGGGCGTCGTGGGCCCATTCGGCGATCGCGGTGAACGAGCGGCTGCGCCGTCGGCGACGGTGATCAGCAGGATCGAGACGAGCGTGTGGCGGACTCCGCGACGCTTGCGCGGATCCGGCACGTCCGAAAGGTATTTCCGCAGGCGGCGGGGTCGTCGTCGCCGACGAGGATCCCTGGTGGGGTGGAGAAAGTCGTACACGGCGTGGCCTTCTCGAAGGAACTCCGGGTTGGACACGACGCCGACGTCTGATCGGCGCGGCAGGGCTTGGATCTTGGCCGTGGTGCCGACCGGGACCGTGGACTTCGTGACCAGGACGGCGCCGGGGCGCGGCAGGCCCCGGATCTTGGTGATCGTCTGCTCGATGGCGGCGAGGTCGGCTGCACCGTCAGGGCCGGGCGGGGTCGGCAGGCACGAGAACGACGATGTCCGAGGCGGACACGGCCGGTTCGACGGCAGTGTCGACGGTGAGCGTGCCGCTGTTCAGCCCAGCGAGCAGCAGGGTGCTCCTGTTGGGTTCGGCAAGGTAGGTCGGCCGGTTCGCAGCGCCTCGACTGTGGAGGCGTCGTGGTCGACGCAGGTGACCGTGTGACCGAGCGAGGCCAAACATGCGCCGGTTGTCAGTCCGACGTAGCCGATGACGGTGACGTGGCCAGTAGAGACCATGGGCTCCTCCAGATTCGTGGGCTCAGGGACATGGACGGCGCAATGCGACGGCGCGGCGAGGACGAACCGCCAGATGCCCCGCCGCGAGCACGTGGATGCCGTCGCGGGGCGGGCGGCCGTGGGACTTGTGCTTGCCTGGCGTTCCCTACGTCGGTGAGCCGACTGGCAACGTGCGGCCGGTGGCCCGCACGGCGGCGGTGAGAGTGTCCAGATAGGTGCAGTGCTCGATGACCTGGCGGTCGAGATCGGACAGAGGTCCGTAGCCGGTGAGGAAGGCGTCCTCCAGGTCGGACCGATCCCGCCACACTCGATCGGAAAGCCGGACCAGATCCCGTGCGGCGAGGTCGTACCGGGCGTGCTCGAAGTCGATGACACCGACTACGCCGTCCGCATCGCACAGCAAGTTGCGCGCGGTGAAGTCCAAGTGACACGGAACCGCGGGCAGCGGGCCGAGTTCGGCAAGGGCACGCACATGAGCGCGGATGTCGGCCAGTTGTTCGGCGGGCAGGATCGCGTGAGCCAGCTCGAGCCATTGCTCGCCGCGGGCTGCGAGCCAGGCCGTGACGTCCGGTGTATCGCGGGGCGGTTCGGCGCGGTGCCACGCGGCCAGGATCTCCCCGGCTTGGCCGAAAACGTCGCGTTCGGTCTCGGGCGGCAGGTCGAGTTCGGCTACGGGCGCGCCGGGCAGTGCGGTGACGATGATGGCGGGCGGGTCGTCGATCTCGGCGAGTAGGCGAGGCGCCCGCTCACCCAGTGCCGGCACCCAGCGACGGTAGGCGTCGCGTTCCCGTTCGTGCCGTTCACGGCCGCGATGGATCTTGACGATGACTTCGCCGTCTCGGGTGGTCGCTCGCAGCACGCTGGTCTGGTCGTGCCCGGCGTGCTGCGCGACAGGCTCGGCGTGGGGGTCGACATGGCGGCGGCAGAGGTCGAGTAGTTCGTGCGCGGTGGTCACGGTCGGTCCATGGTGAGGTGGCGGGTGTCGTTGTGGGCGGCGAGCATCCACACGGCCTGATCGAGGCGGTTGACGTGTCGCTGCCAGGACGTCAGGCACGCGTGGTCGGTCACGAACCCGGCGGTGCGGCACGTTCCGGGAGTCAGACCGAGCAGGAGCGTGTGGGCGGCCTGGATGGTCTCGCCGTGGGCCAGGACGAGAACGCGCTGTCCTTCATGGTGGGCGAGGATCTTCTCCAGGGTGCGGGTCGCGCGATCCAGGTAGGCGTTCCATGATTCCGAGCCGGTTGCGTAGGACCGGTCGGGGTCGTGCTGGGGCGGCCCGCCGAACGCGGTCTTGATCTCGTGCCAGGGTCGTCCGTCGGCGTCACCGTGGTCGGGGCCGCGCAAGTCGGCCTCGACTGTGGCCGGTAGGCCCACCGCGTGCGTGACGATCTCGGCGGTCTCTGCGACCCGGCGGCGCGGCGTGGCGTAGACGACGTCGAACGGGCGATCAGCGTGGTCACGGACGAGTCGGGCGGCGAGACGCCCTGCTTGCTCGCGGCCCGGTTGTGTCAGCCCGGTGCAGCCGAGATCGCCACCCACGATTCCGGCTACGTTGCAGGCGGCTTCGCCGTGGCGGGCGAGCAGGAGTTCGGTGGTGACGGCCATGTTGTGGTGTTCCCTTCCCGGTTCGCAGGCAGGCTGCGGTGGTCGATGGCTTGCATCCATTGGGCGACCACGGCACCGGCCTGTGTGAGTTCGCTGCGGAGCCGCGTCGGGTCGTTCTCGGCGAGCGCCTCGGCGACTTCTTCGAACAGAACGTGCCGCCACGTCAGCTCTCCGTTGGCGGCGGCCCGCTCGCACTCCTGTCGCACTGCGTTGGCGAGGGCGCTCCATTGCGGGCCGGTGCCGTCGGGCAGGTGATGCTGGACGCCCCAGACTGCGTGCTGGGCTTCCCGTTCGGTGGTGATGTCGGCAAGGACACGGGCCAGGCCCGTGTGCGCCGAGGATGTGGTCGGTGTTGTCGAGGCTGTGGTCACTGGGGTGCCTCGGCTTCCCGCCACGGGCGCACCTGGGGCCAGGCGTGGTGGTATCCGTTGTGGTGCAGGTAACGCGCGGTGAGCACGTGGTGGAATTCCGCGTACATCTTCAGTTGGTCGAGCGAGCAGCCCACATCGCCATCAGCCTCGGAGGTGTAGGAGTTGTAGACGTCCAGGGCTTGCTCGACGTCGCCGGGATCGAGGCGGCCGTGCGTCATCGCGGTACTCACGACGAGTTTGGCGAGGTCGTAGCCGAACGGGGCCAGCGTCAGGTCGTCGAAGTCGACGATCGCCACGCCGTCATCGGTGAGAAGGAAGTTGCGGATGTTGGCGTCCTTGTAGATCGCCACCGGCCGCCCCGATACCGGTACCGGCACCCGATCCAGTAGTTCCCGGCGAGATGACACGAAATCAACGATCACGAGGCCGCTGGGGCTGGTGTACGGCGCATCGAGCCGCGCTGCGTGCAACTGTTCGGTGTACGCGGCGGCGTGAAGCCGGCCCAGGGCCTGCGCGAGCGCACCGAGGTCACCAGCCCCCGGCTGCCGGTCGCCGAGGTGCTCGAATATCAACCGCAGGGGCTCCGCCGATCGCAGGTCCGGCACACGGACACCCGAATCCAGGGCCGCCAGCCACTCCCGGTGGGCGCGGGCCGCCGTGGCGCGGCGCGGATCTTGGTAGCTCTTGACGAACACGGCGGCGGTCATGGGCATATCGCCGTGAGGTAGGTGACGGTGGATGTCGTGGTGACCGGGCGGTCGGCGATCCGCCGCCGGAGCTCGTCGGCGAGCGGGCCGGCCTCGCCGACGAGGTGTTCAGGCAGCCGGTACTTGGGGGAGGTGGCCACGTATTCCGCGAGGTGATCCAGCCCGCTGAATCGGAAGACGTGCTGCTGGTGCACGACGTGTCCGACCTGTAGCGCGGTCGCCGTGATCTCGGCCGCGGTGGCGCTGTGAAAGCTCTCGTACAGGCTCGGCCAGCCGGTCGCATGGGGGTCGAGCCCGGCCTCGGCGATCAACTGGTCGATCTCGTGATAGCTGTCGGCGGACTTGGTGACCAGCACCGCCCGGCCACCAGGTGTCAAACACCGGGCGATCTCCGCCACAACGTTCTCGGGGTGCGGGGAGTGGTAGAGGCAGAACGCGGCCACGGCGATGTCGACGCTCGTCTCCGGCAAGGGCAGGTGGTGAAAATCCGCGCATACCGTCTGCACGGCGAGTCCAGCGTCCGCCATTCGATCCGCGACGGTGGCCAGCAGCGTGGACGACTGATCGACCGCGATCAGTCGTGCGGGTGTGAGTCGCTGGGCGAGTTGCACGGTGGTGGTGCCGCGACCGCAGCCGATGTCGCAGACCACGGCGGCGTCGGGGGCGAACTGGGCGGCAAGGTCGACGATCGTGGTCGTGGCGTTGTCGCCGCTGATCTTCGCGGCGTGCAGTGCCCCGGTGCGCTGGGCGAGCCGCTCGGCGGTGGCGTACAGCGGTCCCGCGACGAGGTCGGGGTCGGTGAAGGGAGTGGCGGGCATGGACGGGTCGCCTCCCTGACAGGTGGGTTAGGTCCGGGTGGAGGATTCCGCTCGGAGTTGGGCCATGAATCGGGCGGCGTGGCGGCGGCTGGTGAGGGTGATCAGCCGGGCGTTGCCGCCGTGCTCGTCCAGCAGCTGACGAACCTTGGGGCGCATGGTCTTGCGGTATCCCCAGATGTAACGGACGAAGTTCCAGGTGATGCGGTCGTAGACGCCGTCCTTGGTGTGCTGGCCGCCCCGGTAGCGCCACCTGCGCTGCGCGATCCCGGTCAGGCAGGTGATCGCGTGCACGTCGAGGAAGATCACGGTGTCGGCGCGGGCCAACCGGATTGCCAAGGTGCCTGCGTAGTTGCCTTCGAGCAGCCATCGGGGCTCGGCGACCAGCTTGTGCTGAAGGGCGGCGAACTCGTCGGGGGGCAGCGGGTTCCAGTCGGCGTCGTAGTAGATGCCGTCCAAGTGGGTCAGCGGGAGGTTGGCGAGGGCGGCGAGCTGGTTGGCCACGTAGGTCTTGCCGGACCCGCCGCAGCCGATGATGGCGATCCTGTCCATGGGCCGCGACGTTACCGGCGTCTGGATCGGCTCCTGTGCAGGCGGGCCGGTCACCATGCCGCCACCCTTGGGGCGGGGCGTGTGACCAGCAGATCGTCGAGGACGTCGAGTTGGTGTGATGCGCGGAACACGTCCAGCGCCCGTAGGCAGTCGGCGATCAGCTCGGCGTGCTCGCTCGTGCCGGCGATGTCCTGTAGGTGGGTGAGCATGGTGGTGACGGCGGTGCCGTCGGAGACGTGCAATCGTGGTGGTGTGAACAGCCCGGCGCTGCGGATGGTGGTCGGGGTCAGTGGCAGGCATCCGGCGAGGACCGCTTCGACCAGCCTCTGGGTCATCTGCCCGGTGTGGGCATACCGCTCGGGCAGCAGCATCACGGTGGCCAGGGTCCGGCCGTGGATTCTCTCGACTTCGGTGAACGGCACCCTGCCGGTGAACGACACGTGCGGCCACGCCTCGGTCCGGGTCCATTTCCCGGCCACCAGATGACGGTGTGTCGCTGCGGCCGGAGCGAAGAAGGTGCCGAAGGCGGTGTCGCGGTCGTACTGGTTGCCGACGTAGGCCAGCGGCAGGTCCCTCGGCTGGGTGGCCAAGGCTGCGGGGTCGGCGGCATCCAGGATCTCGTCGGCTACCGGGAACAGCAGGGAGATGGCCCCTGGTGTCGGGTGCACGGCGGCCTCGCACACCACGACGTGGGGCGTGTGCCGCAGCGGGTCATCGGTTGGGAGTCGCCGATCCTTGTCCCACACGATCGTGACCGTGCCGCGAGCATGCGTGTACTCGTCGAGCAGCTGTTGCTGGCGGTGCAGGTCACAGGTGTGCCCGGCCGCGCCACACCAGCTGGTGTTGCGGCCGGCGATGGGCCAGCGCCACTCCAGGAACAGCACGTCGATCTCGGGCAGGCCCACATCCCAGCTGTAGACGTCGGACAGGTCCACGCCGGCCTCGGTGTAGTCCCGATCGGGCTGCAGGAACACCGTGTCGTGGCCCCGCGAGCGCAATCCGTCGATCAGGACACGGCGGTGGCTGCGCCCGCCGTCCGGGGTGTCGAGGACTCCGGCGCCGAGGAAGCCCCAGAAGCTGTACCCGATCTTCATTTCGTGACCCACCAGCCTTCCATCATCAGCGCGTCCAACCCGCTGCCCACCAGGCAGTCCAACGCCATCTCCGGGGTGCCGCAGATCGGCTTGCCTTTGACGTTGAGCGAGGTGTTGATCAACACCGGGACACCGGTCAGAGCCTGGAACTCGGCCAGCACCTCGGCCAGGAACGGGTTCTGTTCCGGCGTCACCGTCTGCACGCGGGCGGTGTCGTTGGCGTGGACGACCGCCGGGATCCTGTCGCGGGTCAACTCGGTGACCTGCGAGGCGATCGACATGTAGGGCGCCGGTTGGGGCAGCGTGAAGTAGTCCGCGGCCGACGCGGCGAGCACGATCGGCGCGAACGGGCGGAACGGCTCCCGGAACTTCACCGTGGCGTTGAGTCGGTCGACGACATCGGGCAGCAGCGGCGAGGCCAGCATCGACCGGTTGCCCAACGCCCGCGGCCCGGCCTCCAACCGGCCGTGGAACACCCCGACGAGGCGGCCGTCGGCCAACTGGCGGGCCAGGAACGTCGCGGGTTCGGCAGGCCGGTGCGCGGCCAGGCCGGGACGCGGTGCGTCGGGCAGCGCGAGATCCGGATAGGCCGGCCCCAGGTAGCAGCGGTCGGTCACCCCGGTGGGCAGCGAGCCGGACGCGGCCAGGTGCAGCGCGGTCGCGGCACCGATCGCGGTCCCCGAGTCGCCGGGCGCGGGCGGCACGTGCACCTCGTCGAACAGTCCAGCCTCGACGATCTTGCCTACCGCGACGCAGTTCGCCGCGACTCCGCCGCCGACGCACAGCAACCCGGAAGCGGTGATGAGGCGGGCACGCCGGGCGAGGTGGAGCATGACCTGTTCGGTGCGTTCCTGAAGTGCGGCTGCCAGATCCCGGTGAACCTGCTCGATCGGCTCGTCGGCGCGGCGAGGTCGGCAGGTGGTCGCGGTGAACTCGTCGCTGATGCGGGCATAGCGAGAGGACAGCACCCGCAGCGGCAGCAACGTCGGATCCAGGGCGAACCCGGTGTCGGTGAGCGCAATCGCCCGCGCGAGCACAGCGCGGAACCTGGCCGGGTCGCCCAAGGCGGCCAAAGCCATCACGGTGCCTTCCTCATCACCGCGTCGCCAGCCCAGGTGCTCGGTGACCGCTCCGTAGGCGTAGCCCAGTGACGCCGGATCGGCGATCGCCTCGACGGTGCGGTATCCGCAGGCCCCTGCCGCGGTGCGGTGGGCATAGCCGATGGTCGTGGTCGCCACCTCGCCGAGGCTGTCGGCGACGAGCACGGCGGCGTCCTCGTAGCCGGCTGAGGCGAACGCGTACAGCCCGTGGGCGCGGTGGTGCTGCACCGCGTTGACCCGCGCCCGGGGAAAACGTGTGGACAACTCCCGCATTCGGGCCGTCGTGCGGCCCGCGACGCGGGCGAAGCTCCGTGCACGCGCTACCGCGCGTCCTCTGCCCGCCGGGCGGAGAAGCTGGCCCGGAACCTGAGCCAGGGCAGCGAAGTAGCGATATGCCTGGAAGTTGTAGCCCACCGCGGTGACGTGCTCGGGTGTGAGCCCGTTCTCGGCCAACAACCAATCCACAGCCTGTGCCGGGTACGCCTTGGTGTGCTTGTCTCCGACAAGCCGTTCTTCCTCGGCGAAGCCGACCAGGTGACCGTCGACGATCAGCGCGGCGGCCGAATCGTGGGTGAAGGAACACAACCCGAGCACGACCGACGAGCTGTCGAAGGTCGACCTTCGCCGGGTCATCGTGCTGCTCCGGCGGCCTCGACGTCCAGCGACGGTGTCGTGAGGAGGTCGTACCACCGTTGCAACGCACGCCCCAAGTAGCCAGGGGTGGCCGCAGCGCCGGCGCGGGCCTGCTCTCGGTCGCCGCCCGCCCACGCCCGGTAGCTGGCCATCACCGCGGCGAACGTCGCCCACACCTCTCCGGCATCGGGCGGCGCGCACCCGGCGATCACCTCCGACAGCAGCCCGGACAGGCGCTCCCACTCGACGCCGATCGGGGGCGTGAGCGGGGACGGTTCCGGGTGCGCGGGCAGGCTTGCCGCGCTCGGCGTGTGCGCGTCGTAGAGATGCAGGGAGTCGACGAAGTGGTGGTACTCGCCCACCTCGACGCCCAGCCACCCGGCGAGCAGCTCCTGCAGCAGGGTGGCGACGAACACGTCGTAGGGGAACCCGAGCCACACATCCTGGCTGCGCATCGTGGTGTGCATCTGCAGACGGCCGTTGCGCACGAAGAACCGGTAGCCCAGCGTGCACGGCACGTCCCGGTGGCCGCGGGTGTCCCGGTCGGGGTCGAACAGTTGGATCACGCCCTGGCGGGAGTCAGGGTCGCGGGCCAGCAACTGTCGCACCTGGTCGAGCTGGTCGACCCTCCCATGCCAGCGGCGCATCCGCGGCCCGTAGGCGCCCTGCAGTCGGCCGTCGTCGGTATAGCGGGTGAGCGCCCGGTTGTACTGGAAGATCCACGGATCGTCGGAGCCAGACAGGATCCACAGTGCCTCGGCGACGGCGAACGCCGGGTTGATCACCCTGGCGGGCGGCAGGTCGACCAGTCGCCGGCGTGGATCGGTCAGGCACAAGTGGGCGCCCAGGACCTCGGTGGTGGCCATCCCGCGCGGGCTGACGGTCACGCCGTCGTGGCGCACCGCCTGGCACGCGGCGACGAAGAGCTCGTTGGCGCAGCCACCGGTCAACGTGATCATCGGGATACCTCCACCACGTGGTTGGGCAGCAAGGGCATGCGCAGCGGTTCGGCCAGCGTGGCCAGCCAGTTCGCGTGACGGGCCATGCCGTCGCGCAACTCGACCGATGGTCGATAGCCCAGCACCTGGTGGGCTCGGGTCAGATCGGCTTCGGTCACGGCGACATCACCGGCTTGCGGGTCAGCGGGGACGACCGGGACGGGCCTTCCGGTGACACGGTGGGCGAGATCCAGCAGGTCGAGCATGGTGACACTGGATCCGCCGCCGACGTTGATCACCGCGGCGGCGAGGTCTGCGGTCGCGGCGGCGAGGGTGGCCGCGACGATGTCGTCGACGTAGGTGAACTCCCGCCGCTGGAGGCCGTCTCCGTACAACGGCACGCTGACACCGGTCAACGCGGCCAGCAGCACCTGGCTGATCGCCATACCAGGACGCTGGCGGGGGCCGTAGACGGTGAAGTACCGCAGCGCCGCCACGGTCAACCGGGTGTCCGGCCTCCCGGCGTGAGCGAGGCACAACTGCTCGGCGGCGAGCTTGGTGACTCCGTACGGGGAGATCGGGCCGGTGGGATCGGTCTCGCGGCTCGGGCCGTTCGACGTGCCGTACACGCTGGAGGAGGAGGCGTACACCAGCCGCCGCACACCCGCACGCTCGCAGGCGCTCAACAACCGATGGGTGGCCACGACGTTCGACCTCACGTAGTCGTCGAACCGTGAGCCCCATGAGCCGCGCACCCCCGGCACCGCCGCCAGATGAAAAACGGTGTCGGCACCAGCCACCAGCTGGTCGAGATCCTCGATGGCCAGCTCGATCGTGCGCAGCCGTAATCGGGGATGTCCGACCGCCTGGGAGAGGTTGATCGCGGCGAGCATGTCGTCATCGACGCAACGGCGATCGGCGGCGATCACCTCGTGTCCGCGCGCCAACAACGCATCGACCAGGTGCGAGGCGATGAAGCCGGCGGCACCGGTCACCACGACCCGGCCGACCTCCCCGCCCGCCTCCGTTGCTTCGATCATGCTCAACGGTCCTTCCCCTCCATGCCGATATGGGCTGTAGGCCCGCCGCTGGACGGGCCATCGGTGTTCAGCCGGCGCAGACCCTCGACAACCCTGTGGAGCACGACCGGGTCGGTCATCACCTCGACCGGCTGAGCAGGCGAAGGAAACAGGTGACGGCGCCGGAACCCCGCTTGCCGCGGCAAGGCCGGATCCACGTCCTCCACAGACCT
>JBDSAJ010001053.1:0-15069 GCA_039922235.1 Umezawaea sp. | reverse complement strand
GGGTGGCCGCCGCCGCCCTGCCGCGGGGCGAGCGCCTGCCCGTCCCCGAGTCGCAGGACGAGCTGCAAGCGCTTGCGGAGGCGTTGAACGGCCTGCTCGCGCGCCGGGACGAGGCCACCGAGCGGCTGCGCAGGTTCACCGGCGACGCCGCCCACGAACTGCGCTCGCCCGTCACGTCCGTGCGGGCACAGGCCGAGGTCGCCGTGGCCCACCCCGACCCGGACTTCTCGCTGGAGGTGCTCGAATCCGTCGTGGAGGAGTCCGAGCGCCTCTCGGCACTGGTCGACGCCCTGTTGATCCTGGCCCGCGCCGACAGCGGCGAACTCCCGCGCGCCGAACCCGTCGACCTGGTCCTCCAGGTGCAGGCCGCCGTCGACCGGATGCCGTCGCACGACCTGCTCGTGCAGGTCGCGGCCCCGATGAGCGCGTGCATGGTGTCCGCGACCCGCACCGAGGTCGAGCTGGTCGTGGACAACCTGGTCCGCAACGCCTCCCGCTACGCCACCGGTCTGATCCGCATCTCGGTGCTGCCCGCGGTCCGCGAGATCCGCCTCGTCGTGGACGACGACGGCCACGGCATCCCGCCCGAGCACTGGTCGCGCGTGTTCGACCGCTTCTACCGCGTCGAGGAGCACCGCGGCCGGGCCACCGGCGGCTTCGGCCTCGGCCTGGCGCTGGTCTCCCACCTGGTCCGCCAGCGCAAGGGCTCCGTCCGCGTGCTGGAGTCGCCACAGGGTGGTGCCCGCTTCGAGGTCCGCTGGCCCGCTTACCGGTAATTTCACAGGTGAATGGCAGTATGCGGCCGTGCCCGATCTCCGTGCGACCACGCTCATCGAAGCGCCTGCCCGAACCGTCGCCGGAGCGCTGCTCGACACCCGACTGCTGGCGTCGTCCGTGCGGGGCATGGGCGTTCGGATCTCCGGCGGTTCCGGCATCCTGCACGTGGGCACCGAGCTGTTCGGCTCCGTCGGTCCCGTGCGCGGCAAGCTCGTGGTCACCCGCGCGGACGTGACGGGCGTGGCCGCCGAGTTGGTGGGCGGCCTCCTGCCGATGCTCGTGCTCACCACGGACCTCGTCGAGACCGGCGGCGGCACGCTCGTGGTCGACGCGGTCGAGTGGACCAGCCCCGGCGGGCCGCTCGGCAGGCTGGCCGACGTGGTCGTGGGGCGGGGGCTGGCGCTGAAGATCCTGGAAGCCCGCGCCGGTGCCGTGTCGCGGCGGGCGGCGCAACTGGTGAACGCCGACGTGGTCGTGGGGGCGGCCATCGTGCGCGACGGGCTGCTGCTCGTGCAGCAGCGGGACTTCCCGGTCGAGGCCGCTGGCAAGTGGGAGGTGCCGGGTGGCCGGGTCGACCCTGGTGAGAGCGAGATCGCGGCGCTGGTCCGGGAGTGCGTCGAGGAGTTGGGCGTGGAGATCGTCGTGGGGGAGCAGGTCGGGCCGGACGTGCCGCTGCGGGCCGAGCTGCTGCTGAGGGTGTTCGCGGCGTCGTTGGGCGCGGGCGAACCGGAGGCGCGGGAGCACCGGGCGGTGCGGTGGATCGGTCCGTCCGACCTGGACGCGCTGGACTGGCTGCCCGCGGACCGGGTGCTGATCCCAGGGTTGCGGGACCTCTTGTTCTCTACCTAGGGGCTAGGTAGAGTTCTGGGTATGGCTGGACCTCGGATGACCCTGCCCACCCAACTGGTGCTGCGTCAGCTGATGGACGACCCGGCGCGGGAGATGTACGGGCTGGAGATCTGCTCGGCGGCAGGCCTGCCGAGCGGCACGATCCACCCGATCCTCGCGCGGCTGGAGAAGGTCGGCTGGCTGGAGAGCCGGTGGGAGGAAGTCGACCCCGCCGAGCGGGGGCGGCCGAAGCGCCGGTACTACCGGCTGAAGCCGGACGCCATCGCGCACGTTCAGGCGGCACTGCACCGGGCGCAGGCCTCGGTCAAGGCACTGGGACGGCTGCGGCCCGGCCTCAACGGGGGTGTCTGATGGGCCTAATGGCGCACGACGGCCCGGAGCCGGATGTGGTCAGAAACCTCAGCGAGACCACCACGGTCGAGTTCGGCGTTCGGACCACGACGACTGATCTGCTCGGTATTGATCCGAGCTACCTGGAGTTGGAGCCTGAGGTCCCTGCGTCGCGGTCGGTGACCTGGCTGCTGGGAAGGGCGGCGGGACTGCTCCCCGGAGCCGATCGGGAGCGCTACCTGGACGAGTACCGGTCTGAGCTGTATGAACTCGCGGCAGCGGGCGTCCCCGGCCGCACCAGGATCGCCTGCGCGGTCCGAATCCTGCTGCGCGCGCCCCTGCTCCGCTGGGAACTCCGCAAGCCGCAGCGGGAGAGTGCGCGGTGACCGGGTGGGCGGTGCTCGACAAGATCGTGTGCGATGACCAGCGGACCAGGAACACCGTGCGGTTGCTGCGGTGGGTGCTGCCGGCGTTGTTGCTGGTCGTCGGCCTGATCGCGGCGGTCGCGATGGTGTCCCCGGTAGGCGCTGGCGTGCTCGCCACCGCGCTCGGCGGCGGTGCCGTTGCCCGCAGGAAGCTGGGTGGGCGCGGTTAGACCGCGCCCACCTGAGCCCTCAACCCAGTCCGGTCATCCGCAACGCCGCGTCCAGCCGGTGCTGTGCCCGGCCACGGGCGCGTTCCGCACCCTCGGCGCGGACCCGGTCCAGCTCAGCGGTGTCGTCCAACAAGGCCAGCGTCCGCTCCCTGACCTCGCGCAACTCCTCCACGACGGCATCCGCGGCGACTTCCTTCAGCTCCGCGTAACTCCCCAAGCCTGCTGCGACCTCGTCCGGCGACTTCCCGGTGCAGGCCGCGATGATCTCCAGCAGGTTCGCCACCCCCGGCTGCTCGTCGGGGTCGTGGACCAGCCGGTTCAGGGTGTCCGTCACGGCTCGCCTGATCTTGCGCTGGATCAGGTCCGGAGGGTCGAGCACGAACACCGTCCCGGCCGCGTCCATGGTCGACTTGGCCATCTTCCGCGAAGGATCGGCCAGGTCGCGGACCCGCGCCGCAGTGGGTGGCACGGTGCCGCGCGGCATCACGAAGACCTCGCCGTAGGTGCCGTTGAACCGCTTGGCCAACGCTCTCGCCAGCTCCACGTGCTGCGCCTGGTCGTCGCCGACCGGGACCTCGTTCGCGCCCTGGAGCAGGATGTCGGCCGCCATGAGCACGGGGTACGTGAGCAGGCTGAGCCGCACCGAGTCGCGGCCCGCGGACTTCTCCTTGAACTGGATCATCCGGGCGGCCTCGCCGTAGGTGCAGGTGCACTCCAGCACCCACGTCAGCGCGCCCAGTTCGCGCACCAGGTCGGACTGGACGCACACGGAGCGCGGATCCACCCCGGCGGCGATGAGCAGCGCGAGTTGCTCGCGCGCCAGTGATCGGAGTTTCGCCGGGTTGTGCGAGGTCGTCATGGCGTGCAGGTCGCTGATGAAGTACACGTCCTGCTCGGTGCCCTCGGCAGCCCAGCGGCGGATGGCGCCGAGGTAGTTGCCCAACTGGGCGTGGCCGGACGGGGTGATGGCGGAAAGCCTGATCATGGTGGGTCCCTTCGACAGGTGTGCCACCCGTCGGTGCAGGACCCCGAAACGCACGAAGGCCGCCCGAGCGGGCGGCCTGTGGTGGTCTAGCGCACAGTTCTACGGCCGCCTGAAGGCGGGCCACCAGGACGTGTGAAGAGTGCGCATGGCCGAGACCTTACCGGGTCCGGGACCTGTCCGGCAGGACTACATTTGCCTCATGTACATCGTCGTACTGGAGTTCACCCGGTCGTTGGACGTCGTCGACCTGGCGCTGCCCGACCACGTGGCGTGGTCGACCAGGCAGTACGAGGCGGGGCACTTCCTCGTCTCGGGCCGTCAGGTCCCTGCGGACGGGGTGGTGATCATCGCCAAGGCCATGACCCGCGGGAAGCTCGACGCCATCATGGCGACCTGCCCGTACGTGACGCAGAAGCTGGCCCGCTACCGGGTGACCGAGTTCCGGGCCACCCGGACGGCGCCGGAGCTGACCAAGCTCAACGAGGCCATCCCGGCCTAGCGGCGGGCCGAGTGCCACCATCCGGCCGACAGGGGACCGGACGGGCGGATCAGGCCGCCTTCTTCTTCTCCTTCTTGCGCTCCTTCTTCCTGGCCTTGTCCCGTGCCTTCAGCAACGCCGTGACCGGGCACTTCTTGCACCGTGGCGTCGATCGGCAGCACTTCTTCTTCACCTTTCCCACGCGCGGCGCACTTCCTCTCGTAGACTTGTTCCCAGACTAGGTGAGGCTGACCTCACCCTCCGCGATGTGTGGTATTGGCAACGGAGCCGGTACTCTTGTGAAGGCTGCGCGCGATCTCCGTCCTGGCGCTGGCCCCCTTCCTCGACTTCCAGCTCTAGGAGTTCCGCGTGCCCACGGCCACCGCGTCGATCAACGAATCGCCCGCTCAGGTGCGTGCTGACCTGCGCAACGTCGCGATCGTCGCGCACGTTGACCACGGCAAGACCACCCTCGTCGAAGCCATGCTCCGGCAGTCCGGAGCGTTCTCGGCTCGCGCCGAACTCGTCGACCGCGTCATGGACTCCGGTGACCTCGAGCGCGAAAAGGGCATCACCATCCTCGCGAAGAACACCGCGGTCCGCCGGGAGACCCCCGACGGCCCGGTGACGATCAACGTCGTCGACACCCCCGGCCACGCCGACTTCGGCGGTGAGGTCGAGCGCGGCCTCTCCATGGTCGACGGCGTCGTGCTGCTGATCGACGCCAGCGAGGGTCCACTCCCGCAGACCCGCTTCGTGCTGCGCAAGACCCTGGCCGCGGGCCTGCCCGTGATCCTGGTCGTCAACAAGGTCGACCGCCCCGACGCCCGCATCAGCGAGGTCGTCGAAGAGGCACACGACCTGCTGCTCGAACTGGCCGCCGAGGTCGGCGCCGACGACTCCGTGCTCGACCTCCCGGTCGTGTACGCGTCGGCCCGCGCCGGTCGCGCCAGCATGATCCAGCCCGCCGACGGCGGCCTCCCGGAGGAGGAGAACCTCGACACGCTGTTCGAGGTGCTGCTCAACCACATCCCCGCCCCGCGCGGCGATGTCAACGCCCCCCTCCAGGCGCTGGTCACGAACCTCGACGCGTCGTCGTTCCTCGGCCGCATCGCGCTGTGCCGCATCCACTCGGGCCACATGCGCAAGGGCGACTACGTCGCCTGGTGCCGCGAGGACGGGACGACCCAGCGCGTCCGCATCACCGAGCTGCTGATCACCGAGGCGCTCGACCGCGTGCCGACCGAGGAGGCCCACGCGGGTGACCTCGTCGCCATCGCGGGCATCCCGGAGATCACGATCGGCGACACGCTCGCCGACGCCGACAACCCGGTGCCGCTCGAGCGCATCACCGTCGACCTCCCGGCCATCTCGATGACCATCGGTGTGAACACCTCGCCGCTGGCCGGTCGCGGCGGCGGCACCAAGCTGACCGCCCGCGTGCTCAAGGCCCGCCTCGACTCGGAGCTGGTCGGCAACGTCTCGATCCGCGTGCTCCCGACCGAGCGCCCGGACACCTGGGAGGTGCAGGGCCGCGGCGAGCTGGCGCTGGCCATCCTGGTCGAGCAGATCCGCCGCGAGGGCTTCGAGCTGACCGTCGGCAAGCCGCAGGTGGTCACCCGCATGGTCGACGGCAAGCTGCACGAGCCCTTCGAGCGCGTCACCATCGACGCGCCCGAGGAGCACCTCGGCGCCGTGACCCAGCTCCTGGCGAACCGCAAGGGCCGCATGGAGAACATGTCCGGCCACGGCACCGGCCGGGTGAAGCTCGACTACGTGATCCCGTCGCGCGGCCTCATCGGCTTCCGCACGGAGTTCCTCACGGAGACCCGCGGCACCGGCATCGCCAACGCCGTGTCCGAGGGCTACGCCCCGTGGGCGGGCGAGATCCGCACCCGCCACAACGGCTCACTGGTGGCCGATCGGTCCGGCATGATCACCGCCTACGCGATGATCCAGCTGGCCGACCGCGGCACGTTCTTCGTCGAGCCGGGCGCGGACGCGTACGAGGGCATGGTCGTCGGCGAGAACCCGCGCGCCGAGGACCTCGACATCAACGTGTGCCGCGAGAAGAAGCTCACGAACATGCGCCAGTCGTCCGCCGACGTCATGGAGACGCTGGCCCGGCCGCGCAAGCTGTCGCTCGAAGAGGCGCTGGAGTTCTGCGCCTCCGACGAGTGCGTCGAGGTCGCGCCGACCGTCATCCGCGTGCGGAAGCTGATCCTGGACGCGAACTCCCGCGGCCGCGAGCGCTCGCGCAACAAGCTGCGCGGGTAGTCGTCCCGATTCCCCCGACAAGGCCATCTCCGCTCCGGCGGAGGTGGCCTTGTCGGCGTCGTGGGAACCCACGACCCCCGTCGCACGTCCTCAGCACATGAACCCGAGGCCGATACGTCAACGGTCAACCCCGTCTGGCAGGCTGCGGGGTATGACTCGGTCTGGGGGGACTGGAACTTGGCGCGCGGTCGCCGTGGTGCTGACCGCAGCCCTCGCACTAGCCGCCTGCACGAACTCCGGCCCCCTGCCCCTGGTCCCCTCCACCCCCGGCATGTCCGTGGTCCCCGAGGAGACCCTCAACGAGGTCGTCGTGGGCGTGGACGACGTCAAGGGCAGCTACAACCCGCACACGATCGCGGGCCAGACGACGATCACCACGGCGCTGACCAGCCTGCTGCTGCCCTCGGTCTTCCGGGCCTCGCCGGACGGCACGCCGGCGCTGGACACCACGCTGATGGTCTCCGCCCAGGTCACCAAGACCGAGCCGTACACCGTCGGCTACGCCGTCCGCCAGGACGCCTCGTGGACCGACACCGCCCCGATCGCCGCCGAGGACTTCGTCTACCTCTGGCAGCGGATGCGCAGCGAGCCGGGCGTGGTCGACCCGGCGGGCTACCGGCTGATCTCGAACATCGCCTCGCGCGACGGCGGCAAGACCGTCGAGGTCACCTTCGCCAAGCCCTACCCCGGCTGGCGCTCGCTGTTCGGCAACCTCCTCCCGGCCCACCTCCTCAAGGACCAGCCGGGCGGGTGGCCCGCCGCCCTGGCGGACAGCTTCCCGGCCACGGCGGGCCCCTTCCAGGTGAAGACCCTCGACCAGCCGCGCGGCGAGATCGTCCTGGAGCGCAGCGACCGCTACTGGGAGCAGGCCACCTCGCTGGACCGGGTGGTCCTGCGCCGGGCCAGCCACGAGGGCATCGCCTCCGCGCTGCGGGACCGGGACGACCAGGCCGCGCTGATCCGGGCCGACGCCATCGCGCTGAACACCATGGCGGACCTCGCCAAGACCACACCGCTCGCCAGCGAGCCCGTCCCGCGCCCTGAGGTCGTCCAGGTGCTCCTGCGGCCCGCCGCGCCACAGATGGCCGACCCGAAGGTCCGCCAGGCCGTCCTGGCCGCGCTGGACCGCGAGGCACTGATCGCCACCGGCACCGGCAACGGCCCGGCCGCGCGGTTGCGGGCCGACTCGCAGATCACGCCGCCCAGTCGGCCGGGCTACGTCCCGACGATTCCGCCGGGCGTCGTCGGGGACCCGGCGGCCACGATCCGGCTGCTCGGCGAGGCGGGGTACGCCCGGCCCGACGGCGGTGTGTGGTCGCGGGACGGCAAGCCGCTGGCGTTGACGATCGCGGCGTCGGAGGGCGCCGAGCCGTACAACTCGGTCGCCAACCAGGTGCAACGGCAACTCGCGGCGGCGGGAATCCAAGCCAAGGTGATCTCCCCGCCCGCGAATCAGTTGTTCGGGGAAGATTTCCTCGGATCACCCAATGGTGGTCAGTCCACAACGGTCGACATAACTGTGATTCCGCAGGTCGACACGGGTGATTCGGCCGCGACGCTGGCCTCCGCATTCGGTTGCCGTCCCTCCGTCGTGGACGGATCTACACCCGTTCCGGCGAATCTCTCCGGATTTTGCGACCAAACTCTTCAGCCCATGATCGACGCCGCCCTGAGCGGCCGGATGCTCCTCAGCGAAGCCCTCGACAAGATCGAACCGGCGCTCTGGCAGCAAGCGATTGCGCTCCCGTTGTTCCAGGTGGCCGACTTCCTCGTGGTCCTTCCGGAGGCGCAGGGGGTCGACGTGGGAGCCCCGTTCGCGGGACCGCTCAGCGGCGCTGCCGGGTGGCGCCGCGAAGGCGGCTGAGAATCGACTTTCCGCCGCCCACTTCCTCGACTGGCCGCCGGATGTTAATTTTGACAGTATTCCCTTCGTCCGGTTAACGAACGCTCCCGCCCGGTAACCGCGAAGTAGCGTGCTGCTACCAGCGTGTCACCCTTTGGTCACGATCGACCTCTGGGCAGTGACCGTGCTGCTCGCCGGTTCTTATCGTGCTGCAACGGTGTGTCGGTTCGGGGCGCGTTTGGCACATCACGGTTATGGGTGGACGACGGCTCAAACGGCCGCTCCAACCCGGTGCTAGGAGGGCACGTGTCGATGAGGAAATCAAAGGCTGTCTCGGCGCTCGCGCTGTTGACCAGCACAGCACTCGTGCTGAGTGCTTGTGGGTCGGGCGGCACGGGTGGTTCGGGTGATGCCGGGCAGCAGGATTCCAACCCTGGTGCCATCGGCGGCGCTGACCAGGTGTTCAAGCGTCCGAAGGTGAACGACATCGGCGAGGTCGCCGTTGCCGTCGAAGAGGGCTTCGGCAACTACAACAACTACATCGGCGCGACGAACAGCTTCGCCAACTCCATCGCGCTGGTTGGCACCCTGCCCTCGCCCTTCTTCACCGACCTGGTCGACGGCAAGCTCGTCATCAAGGTCGACGGCGACCTGATGGAGTCCATCGAGGTCACCTCGAACTCCCCCCAGACCATCGTGTGGAAGATCCGCAAGGAAGCGGTCTGGTCGGACGGCAAGCCGATCGACTGCAAGGACTTCCACCTGAAGTGGCTCGCGGGCGCCAGCAAGGCGACCGTGAAGGGTGAGGACGGCAAGGAAGCCTCGATCTTCGACTCGAGCCCGACCGGCTTCGAGGACATCGAGAAGCTGGACTGCTCGGACAACAACAAGACCGTCACCACGACGTTCTTCGCGGGCAAGAACTACGCGGACTACCGCGGCCTCTTCTCCACGCCGGGCAGCGACAACCTGCTCCCCGCGCACATCCTGGAGGAGAAGACCGGCGTTGCGGACATCACCAAGGTGACGCCCGCCCAGAACGACGAGACCGTCAAGAAGGTCGCCGACTTCTACACCAAGGGCTGGGCGGGCTTCGACGCCTCCGTCGCGCTCTCCGGTGGTCCCTACATGATCACCTCCTCGGACCTCAAGAACCAGACGGTCCTGGAGCGCAACCCGAAGTGGTGGGGCGAGAAGCCCGCCGCCTCGAAGGTGATCCTCAAGACCAACACCGACTCCCAGTCCGCGGCGCAGCAGCTGCAGAACAAGGAAGTCGCGGTCATCGCTCCGCAGGCCGACCCGGCCGTGGCGCAGCAGCTGCGCGGCGACAGCGCGTTCAACGTGTTCGCCGCCGGTGGCCAGACCTTCGAGCACGTCGACTTCAACATGGCGCGTCCCCTCTTCAAGGACAACCCCGACCTGCGCCTGGCGATCGCCCAGTGCTTCGACCGCCAGCAGCTGGTCGACAAGCTGGTCAAGGACGTCGACCCGAACGCGAAGCCGCTGAACAGCCTCACGTTCATGCCGAACGAGGCCGGCTACGAGGAGCACTTCGGCGACATCGGCAAGGGTGACGTCGACGCTGCCAAGAAGACCCTCGAGGGTGGCGGCTGGAAGCAGGGCGCCGACGGCATCTTCGCCAAGGGCGACTTCCGCGCGTCCTTCAAGCTCGGCCACAAGATCGTGCAACGCCGCGCCGACACCGTCCGCATCCTGCAGGACAAGTGCAAGCAGGCGGGCATCGAGATCGTGGACGACCAGGACACGGACTTCAACTCCAAGCGCCTCCCGGCCAGCGAGTTCGACGCCGCCCTGTTCGCGTGGGTCGGTCAGCCCCTCAAGGCGGGTGCCTACGGCAACTACGCCAGCAAGGACAAGGGCGGCTCCGGCAACTACAACAACTACTCCTCCTCGGTCGTCGACACGAAGTGGAAGGAAGCCAACGGCGAGCTGGACTACCAGAAGCGCGTCACGCTGATGAACGACGTCGACAAGGAGATGCGCAAGGATCTCCACAGCGTTCCGCTCTTCCAGCTGCCCGACTTCGCGGCTTCGAGCGCCGACATCGGCCCGATCAGCTACGTGGGCGTCGGCGGCGGTGTCACCTGGAACCTGTTCGCGTGGCAGAAGAAGTAAGCACGCGTCAGTTCTGAAATAACCAAACCGGGTCGGGGGGTTGGCGCCACGAGCGTCAACCCCCCGGACGGTGTCACCGTCCGGTAGGTCCGCCCGCGCCAGCGGGGGTGCCTAGGGAGACCTCTCATGCTTCGATACATAATCCGGCGGTTGATGATTTCCATCCCGCTGTTGATCCTCGCGTCTTTCCTCTGCTTCGGCCTCACCACAGCCATGGGCGATCCCCTTGGCGAGTGGAAGCTGCAGAAGCCGCGCACCCCGGCCGAGATCTCCGCTGCCTACGAGCGGACCGGCTACAACAAGCCCTTCCTGGAGCGCTACGGCACCTGGGCGGGCAACTTCGCCACCGGTGACTGGGGCGAGTCCGTCGTCCCCGGCAACGCGGGCAAGTCGGTGAAGGACGACATCGGCAAGGCCTTCATCGTCACCTTCCGGCTCGTCATCGTCGCCGAGATCATCGCCCTGCTGCTGGGCATGGCCGTCGGCGTGATCGGTGCGGTCAGACAGTACTCACTGTTCGACTACACGGCGACCGGAATATCGTTCGCGATGTTCTCCATGCCGTTGTTCTGCGTCGCCCTCATCCTCAAGACGGGCGGCATCTCGCTGAACAACTGGCTGGAATCCATAGGCGCGGACAGGTGGATCATCACCGCCGGACCACCGGGTGACGGCTTCAAGGGCGGGTTCGGCGAGCAGTTCTTCCAGTACACCGGCGCGTACATCCTGCCGACCATCTCGCTGGTCGTCATCCAGTTCGCGCTGTACAGCCGGTTCCAGCGGGCGTCCATGCTGGACACCCTGAACGCCGACTACGTGCGGACCGCCCAGGCGAAGGGGATCTCCGAAGCCCGGTCGATCTTCCGCCACGCCTTCCGCAACGCGCTCATCCCGATCGTCACCGTGTCGTCGCTGAACTTCGGCGCGACCGTCGGCGGCGCCGTGATCACCGAGACGGTGTTCGGCTGGTCGGGCATGGGCAAGTTCCTGGTGGACGCCATCACCAAGCTCGAACCGTTCCAGGTGCTGGGTTTCATGATGGTGACCGCCGTGTTCATCATCGTCTTCAACCTGATCGCGGACATCCTTTACGCGTTCATGGACCCGAGGATCCGCCTTGACTGACCTGACTACACCCGCGCCACCAGCCGCCGTGGCCGACAAGAGCCAGTTCGACTCGTCGTCGGCACGCAAGCAGTGGCAGGTCATCGCACGCCGGTTCCTGCGGCACCGCGCCGCGGTGATCGGCGTGGCGATCTTCGTGATCCTGGTGCTGTTCGCCTTCCTGGGCAGTGCGTTCTGGAAGCACTCGTACACCAACCTCGGGTTCCCTCGGTACCAGAACCCGACCGGTGACCACCCCTTCGGCACGGACCGCCTGGGCGCCGACATGGTGTCCCAGGTCATCCGCGGCACGCAGTTCTCCCTGCAGATCGCACTGGTCGTGGCGTTCCTGTCCACGATCATCGGCGTCGTGCTCGGCGCGCTCGCCGGCTACAAGGGCGGCTGGATCGACACGGCCATCAGCCGGTTCATCGACCTGCTGCTGGTGATCCCGTCGTTCGTCATCGCGGCGGTACTGGTGCGCAACAGCTTCGTGGCCGCGGCCACGGGCAGCGGCGGCGGCAGCAACTGGCTGACCGTCGCGCTCTACCTCGGCCTGATCGGCTGGCTCTCCATCGCCCGAGTCATCCGCGGCATGGTGCTGTCGTTGCGCGAGAAGGAGTTCGTGGAGGCGGCCCGTGCACTGGGCGCGTCGACGTCGCGGATCATCTTCCGGCACATCCTGCCCAACACGGTGGACGTCATCATCGTGAACGCGACGCTCGCCGTCGCGCAGGCGGTGCTGCTGGAAGCCGCGCTGTCGTTCATCGGGCTCGGCGTGCAGAGCCCGGACACGTCGCTCGGGCTGATGATCTCGCTGAACAAGAACGAGTTGAACCTGCACCCGTGGTTGTTCCTGATCCCGTTCGCGTTCATCGTGATGATCTCGTTGTCGGTGAACTTCATCGGTGACGGTCTTCGGGATGCTTTCGACCCGCGGCAGAAGAGGGTGAAAGCATGAGTGAGTTGGATGTGATGGACGCACCCGAGTCCGCGAGCAACTCGTCGTCGAGCGAGAAGCTGCTCACGGTGAGGGACCTGTCGGTCGACTTCCCGACCGACGACGGCGTCGTGCACGCGGTGCGGAACGTGTCGTTCACCCTCGCCCCCGGCGAGGTGCTGGGCGTCGTCGGCGAGTCGGGTTCCGGCAAGTCGGTGTCGTCCATGGCGATCATGGGTCTGCTGCCCAAGACGGCGAACGTCACCGGGTCGATCAAGTTCAAGGACCGCGAGCTCGTCGGCCTGAACTACAAGCAGATGATGCCCGTGCGGGGCAACAACATCTCGATGATCTTCCAGGACCCGATGACGTCGCTGAACCCGGTCTACACCGTGGGGTGGCAGCTCGCCGAGGCCTACAAGGCACATCACGACGTGTCGAAGAAGGCCGCGTGGGCCAAGGCCGTCGACTCCTTGGAGCTCGTCGGCATCCCGCAGCCCGACCGGCGGGCGGCGCAGTACCCGCACGAGTTCTCCGGCGGCATGCGGCAGCGCGTGATGATCGCGATGGCGATCATCAACGACCCCGACGTGATCGTGGCCGACGAGCCGACGACCGCGCTGGACGTCACCGTGCAGGCGCAGATCCTGGACACGCTGCTGCGGATCAGGGACGAGACGAACGCGGGCATCATCGTGATCACCCACGACCTCGGTGTCGTGGCGGGCATGGTGGACCGCGTCCAGGTCATGTACGGCGGCACGGTCGTCGAGCAGGGCGGCGTCGACGAGGTCTTCGAAGCCCAGCGGATGCCCTACACCGTCGGCCTGCTGGGTTCGATCCCGAACCCGAGCCTGCTCGGCAAGCGGCTCACCCCCATCAAGGGTGCGCCGCCCTCGCTGATGAACCTCCCGTCGGGCTGCGCGTTCTCGCCGCGCTGCCCGCTGGTCATCGACGAGTGCCGCGAGGTCGAGCCGGAACTGCTGGAGACCGATCGCCTCGGGCACTTCTCCCGCTGCCACCGGTCCGCGCACCTGGCCACGCTCGTGGACCCGCAGAAGCTGTTCGCGACGGACGAGATCGGCGTGATCGAGAACCCGGCCTCGCTCACCGTCGCCAACCCGGACATGCCCATCGTCGAGGACATCGACGTCGTGGAAGCCCGGATGCAGGAAGAGGAGAACCCGACCTCATGACGACCTCGACTGGCGAGCCCACCACCACGACCGCGGCGAAACCGTCTTCCGCGGCCAAGAACGCGGGCAAGGCACCACTCCTTGAGGTCAAGGACCTGGTGAAGTCGTTCCCGGTCCGCGGCGGCGGGATCATCCCGCGCACCGTGGGCCAGGTGCAGGCCGTGTCCGGCATCTCGTTCGACCTGTACCCCGGTGAGACCCTGGGCCTGGTCGGCGAGTCCGGCTGCGGCAAGTCCACGTCCGGCCGGGCGATCCTCCAACTGCACAAGCCGACCTCCGGGTCGGTGAAGTTCGAGGGCAAGGAGCTGACCAAGCTCCGAGGCAAGGCGCTGCAGGGCGTTCGCCGGGACATGCAGATCGTGTTCCAGGACCCCTACGCGTCGCTGAACCCCCGCTGGCAGATCAACAACATCATCTCGGAGCCGTTCAACATCCACGGCGCCGACGGCCAGGACATCCAGCACCGGGTCAACGAGCTGATGGAGCTCGTCGGCCTCAACCCGGAGCACCGCAACCGCTACGCCCACGAGTTCTCGGGCGGCCAGCGGCAGCGCATCGGCATCGCACGGGCGCTCGCGCTCAACCCGAAGCTGGTCGTGCTGGACGAGCCGGTGTCCGCGCTGGACGTCTCCGTGCAGGCCGGCGTGGTCAACCTGCTGGAAGAGCTCCAGGAACGGCTGGGCCTGGCCTACCTGTTCGTGGCGCACGACCTGTCGGTGGTCCGGCACATCTCGGACCGGGTCGCGGTGATGTACCTCGGCAAGATCATCGAACTCGGTGACCGCGAGGACATCTACGCGCGGCCGATGCACCCGTACACCCAGGCGCTGCTGTCCGCGGTGCCGGTGCCGGACCCCAAGCTGGAACGCAGTCGCCAGCGGATCGTCCTCACCGGCGACGTGCCCAGCCCGGTCAACCCGCCGTCGGGCTGCCGGTTCCGCACCCGCTGCTGGAAGGCGCAGGACATCTGCGCCACCGAGGAGCCGAAGCTGGAACGCCGCGGCGCGGGCGACGGCACGCTCTCCGCGTGCCACTTCGCCGAGGAGCGCTCACTCCTCGCGTAGCTCCGCCCAGCTTTCCGTCAGGGCCACCACGGCACCACCGTGGTGGCCCTGACCCATTTCCCGCGAGTCGACCGCTCGGACACCGGGAAACCCTCGTTCGGGCATTCGAAGGGGTGCCTGAGTGTTCGATTCGCGGAGATTGGTGGGTGTAAAGACCCCAACGCTGCGCGTTGGGGGGTGACGGTGTGCTGGTGCCTCTAGGCTGATCCGGTGACGCTCACCTCCCCACCTCGGTTGTTGCTGGTACACGCGCACCCGGATGACGAAAGCCTGTGGACGGGCGGCACGATCGCCCGTTACGCGGCGACGGGCGCGCACGTCACCGTGGTCACGTGCACCCTCGGCGAGGAAGGCGAGATCATCCCGGCCGGACTGCGCGAACTCGCCGCGGACGCCGCCGACCAGCTCGGCGGGTACCGGGTGGCCGAGCTGCGCTCCGCCTGCGCCGCGCTGGGCGTCACCGACCACCGCTTCCTCGGCGGCATCGGCCGCTGG
>JBDSAJ010001052.1:0-6168 GCA_039922235.1 Umezawaea sp. | reverse complement strand
GACCGCGCCGGGCTGTTCGACGACCGCGTGCACGCGGCACTGGCCGCCGCCGACCTCGGGACGCTGCGGGACCTGGACCCCGCGCTCGCCGCCGAACTGGGCGCGGACGGCCGGGCAGCCTGGCAGGTGCTCGCGGGCCTCGCCGAGGCCACCGGGCCGTGGCGGTGCGCGCGGTCGGAACTGCTGGTGCCCTACGGCGTCGGGTACCACCTGGCCCTGTGGGAATCGGACACCGTCAAGACCTAGGCTGGACCGTTGTGACCGTCCCCGTCGCCGTCGTCGGCCCCACCGCCACCGGCAAGTCCGACCTCGCCGTCCGCCTCGCGCTCGAACTCGGCGGCGAGGTGGTCAACGCCGACGCGATGCAGCTCTACCGGGGCATGGACATCGGCACGGCGAAGATCACCGAGGCCGAGCGGCACGGCGTCCCGCACCACCTGCTCGACGTGCTGGACGTGACCGAGACCGCCTCCGTCGCCGCCTACCAGCGGCACACCCGCGCACTCGTCGAGGAACTGCTCGCCGACGGCCGCACGCCGGTGCTCGTCGGCGGCTCCGGCCTGTACGTGCAGGCCGTGCTGGACGACCTGAAGTTCCCCGGCACGGACGAGGCCGTCCGCGCGCGGCTGGAGGAGGAACTGGCCGTCGTGGGCGGCCCGGCGCTGCACGAGCGGCTGGCCGTGCTCGACCCCGCGGCGGCGCTCGCGATCCTGCCCGGCAACGTCCGCCGGGTCGTGCGCGCGCTGGAGGTCATCGAGCTGACCGGGCAGCCGTTCTCGGCGAACCTGCCGAAGCCGGGGCCCGCGCGCTACGGCACGGTGCTGGTCGGCGTCGACCGCGACGTGGCCGCACTGGACGAGCGGGTCGACCTGCGGGTGCGGCAGATGTTCGAGGCCGGTCTGGTGGACGAGGTGCGCGCGCTGGAGGCACTCGGGCTGCGCGACGGCCGCACGGCGGCGCGCGCGCTCGGCTACCAGCAGGTCCTGGCCACGTTCGACGGCGAGCACGACTTGGCGACCGCCGCCGAGGAGACCGCGCGGGCCACCCGTCGGTTCGTCCGGCGGCAGCGGTCCTGGTTCCGCCGCGACCAGCGGATCACCTGGTTCGACGCCGCCCGCCCCGACCTGGTCGAGGACGTGCTGGCGCTGGTGGCCAAGTAACCTGGTGCGCGTGGGCGGAGTGGAATTCCTCAAGGGGCACGGCACCGAGAACGACTTCGTGCTGCTGCCCGACCCGGACGGCGTGCTGGACCTGACCGAGGCGCGCGTGCGGGCGCTCTGCGACCGCCAGCGCGGCCTCGGCGCGGACGGAGTGCTGCGCGTGGTGCGCCCCGACTTCGGTCCTTGGTTCATGGATTACCGCAACGCCGACGGCTCGATCGCCGAGATGTGCGGCAACGGCCTGCGGGTGTTCGCGCACTACCTGGTCGACGCGGGTCTCATGCCCCTCGGGGAGTTCGTCGTCGGCACCCGAGCGGGTGACCGCCCGGTCGTCGTCCACGAGGGCGGCAGCGTCACGATAGACATGGGCCCGGCCCGGATCATCGGTACGTCCACCACGAAGACCAGCGGCGCGGACTTCGCGGGCGTGGCGGTCGACGTGGGCAACCCGCACCTGGCGTGCGTGACGGACGTGCCCGTGGCCACCCTCGACCTCACCGAGCAGCCGCACTTCGACCCGGTCGTGTTCCCGAACGGCGTGAACCTGGAGTTCGTCAACGTCCTGCGCGAGGGCGCTCTGCGGATGCGCGTCCACGAGCGGGGCGTGGGGGAGACCCGTTCCTGCGGCACCGGCACGGTCGCCGCCGTCGCGTCCTGGCTGCACGGCGCGGGCCGTTCCACCGGGCAGGCCACCGTGGACGTGCTCGGCGGCCAGGTCACCGTCGTGATCGGCGAGGAGACCAGCACCCTCACCGGCCCGGCCGTGCTCGTCGCGCGCGGCGAGCTCGACCAGGCCTGGTGGGATTCGCTCTAGCGGTCGCCGACCTTGACCTGGACGGTCTCCAGCTTGCCGACGTGCTGCTGGCCCACGACGTTCGGGTCGGACGTCGGCGCGGTGCAGACGACCAGCGTGGTGCCGACCAGGCCGACGGCGAAGCTGACCTGGGTCGTCTCGATCCGGTCGGTGATCGTGCCGCCCTCGACGATCCGCACGACCAGCGGCTGCACGGCCGTCGCGACCCAGACACCGCCTTCGGCGTCCACGCAGATCCCGTCCGGCGCGATCATCTGGCCGCGCAGGTCGGCCCACACGCGCCGGTTGCTCAGCGAGCCGTCCTCGGCGACGTCGAACGCGGTCAGCCGGAACGCGAGCGTCTCCGCCACGACCAGCGTGCCGTCGGGCAGCAGCACCGTGCCGTTCGGGAACTTCAGGTCCTCGGCGGCCACGCGGACCGTGCCGTCCGGCTCGACCAGCGCCAGCGGCGTCCCCGGCGGCTCGTAGGCCGGGTCGAGCACCGACTCGATGCCGTCGTCGTCGATCTTCTTGTGCAGGTCGAACCCGAAGTTGCCGACGTAGGCCCGGCCATGGGCGTCGACCAGCATGTCGTTGGCGTGGAAGGTGGCGACGTCGAACAGGTCCGCGTGCAGCGCGAGCACCCCGTTCGACTCGAGCCTGCGCACGGTGCGGTCCTTCATCGACACCACGAGCAGCCTGCCGTCCGGCAGCCAGCCGAGGCCCGACGGCTGGGCGGGCAGCGAGCAGACGACCTGCTTCTCGCCGGTCTCCAGGTCGACGGTGAAGACCGCCTTCTCGTAGAAGTCGGAGAAGTAGAACTTGCCGTCCGGCCCGTGCCTCGGCGCTTCGCCGAAGTGGAGTCCGTCGAGGAGAACGGTCGTGTCAGCCATGCTCGGAGACGGTAGTCGCTTGGTCACGGGTCGTGCGGAGCGGTGAGAACAGAACCCACGCGACGGCGAGGACCTGCCCGATCATGGCGATCCAGAGCGTGGTGCGCAGGCCCGCCCAACCGCCCAGCACGCCGCCGACGAGGCCGCCGAGCGGGATCGTGCCCCACACCAGGAACCGGATGCTCGCGTTCATCCGGCCGAGCAGGTGGTCCGGGCACAGCGTCTGCCGGAAGCTGACCTGGCTGACGTTGTAGATGATCACGCCGTAGGCGGCGACGGCCATGCCCGCCATGGAGAGGCCGACGCGCCAGTCGTTCGCGGTCAGCGGCAGCAGGAGGCCGAACGGCTGGGTGAACAGCATCGCCAGCCAGATCGTCCGGGTCTGGCCGAGCCGCTGGATCCACCAGTTCGCGGTCAGCGCGCCGAGCACGCCGCCGACCCCGCCCGCGCTGAGCAGGAGTCCCACCACGCCCTCGGACAGCCCGACCTCGCGGACCAGGAAGAGGATCACGACGGCCATCTCGAAGCCGGAGAAGAAGTTCGACGTGCCGGTGCAGCTGACGATGGCCCGGAGGGACTTGTTGTCGAACACGAACCGCAGGCCCTCGGCGATGTCGGTGCGCAGCTTGCGGCCCTCGTGCGACCGGGGAGCGGGCTCGACGGTCTTGATCCGCCACAGGAACAGCGCCGAGCTGAGGTAGCCGATCCCGGTGGCGAGGACGCCGTTCGCGGCACCGATCCCCTGGGCGATGCCTCCCGCCAGCGCGGGCCCCGACACCTCGGCGACCGACTGGCTCGCCTGGAGCTTCGAATTGCCCTCGACCAGGTGCTCGCGGCCGATCAGCGACGGCAGGTACGACTGGTAGGCGACGTCGAAGAAGACCGTGCACACCCCGACCAGCAGCGCGACCGCGACGAGCTGCGCCAGCGTCAGCACGCCGAACCACCAGGCGAGCGGCACGGACAGCAGCAGCCCGGCCCGCAGCAGGTCGGTCGTGATCATCAGCGGTCGTCGGCGCATCCGGTCCGCCCACACGCCCGCGGGGAGTCCGATCAGCAGGAACGCGGCCGTTCCCGCCGCGCTGAGCAGGCCCATCTCCCACGGTGACGCGGCCAGCGTGGTCGCGGCGAGCAGTGGGAGGACGGTGCGCTCGATCGAGGAGCCGAACTGGCTGACGGTGTCGCCAGCCCAGAGGAGCCGGAAGTCCCGGTGCGTCCAGAGAGCCATGCCCAGAGTGTCGCCTAAGTGATTGGAAACGGTCAATCACTTATCCTGTGGACGTGCCGAGGCGAAAAGCCACCTCAGAGGAAGCCGCCGCGCTGGCGTCCGCCGTCCGCCTGCGGATCATCCGGCTGACCTACCAGGACGCGCTGACGAACAAGGAGATCGCCGAACGGCTGGACAAGGACCCCGCCACGACGCTCCACCACGTGCGGAAACTCGTGGCCACGGGCTTCCTGGAGGCCCAGCCCGCCCGGTCGGGCAACCGCGGGGCCAGGGAGATCCCGTACCTGTCCACCGGCCTGTCCTGGCGGCTGGACGGGTCCGACCGCGACGAGTCGCTGTCGGAGGCGATGCTCCAGGCGTTCCTCGGCGAGGTCGCCGACGTCGGTCCTGCCGCGCTGGAGCAGACCCGGCTCGTGGTCAAGATCGATCCAGCGGAACTAAAGAGCAGGCTGCATTCGTTGATGGAGGAGCTAGCCGCTCAACCGGTCGACCGCGACACGCCGACCACGGCCATCTACTTGGCCGTGTACCCCGGTGATTAACCGCTCGGCCTGTATGGCGCTCCGTGGGACGATGAAGGGCAAATGACGGAAAACACGCTGAACAACGACACCACCGACTGGGCCGACGAGGACGAGAACCTGTCCACGGGCGACCTCGCACTGGCGGACCGCGCGGCACTGCGGCGCATCGCCGGGCTCTCCACCGAACTCGAGGACATCACCGAGGTCGAGTACCGGCAGCTCCGCCTGGAGCGGGTGGTGCTCGTCGGTGTGTGGACCGAGGGCACGGTGCAGGACTCCGACGCGTCGATGGCCGAGCTGAAGCTGCTCGCCGAGACCGCGGGCTCCGAGGTGCTCGACGCGCTGGTGCAGCGCCGCGACAAGCCGGACACGGCCACGTACATCGGCTCGGGCAAGGTCGCCGAGCTGCGCGACGTCGTGATCTCGTCCGGTGCGGACACGGTCATCTGCGACGGTGAGCTCTCGCCCGGCCAGCTCCGGCAGCTCGAGGAGAAGCTCAAGGTCAAGGTGGTCGACCGGACCGCGCTGATCCTGGACATCTTCGCCCAGCACGCCAGCTCGCGCGAGGGCAAGGCGCAGGTCGAACTCGCCCAGCTCCAGTACATGATGCCGCGCCTGCGCGGTTGGGGTGAGTCGCTGTCCCGGCAGGGCGGTGGCGCGGGCGGCAGCGGCGGCGGCGTGGGTACGCGCGGTCCCGGTGAGACGAAGCTCGAGACCGACCGGCGGCGCATCCGGGCCCGCATCGCCAAGCTCCGCCGCGAGATCGCCGCGATGAGCACCACCCGCGAGACCAAGCGCGGCCGCCGCCACTCGGGCGACGTGCCGAGCGTCGCCATCGCGGGGTACACGAACGCGGGCAAGTCCAGCCTGCTCAACGCGCTGACCGGCGCCGGTGTGCTGGTCGAGGACGCGCTGTTCGCGACCCTCGACCCGACCACGCGGCGCAGCGAGACGCCGGAGGGGATGCCGTACACCCTGACCGACACGGTCGGGTTCGTCCGGCACCTGCCGCACCAGCTCGTCGAGGCGTTCCGCTCCACGCTGGAGGAGGTCGCCGAGGCGGACCTGCTCGTGCACGTGGTGGACGCCTCGGACGGGATGCCGGAGAAGCAGGTCAAGGCGGTCCGCGAGGTGATCGCGGAGATCAACGGCAAGAGCGACGACCCGATGCCCGCGGAACTGCTCGTGGTCAACAAGACCGACGCGGTCGGCGACCTGACGATCGCCCGCCTGCGCCACCTGTTCCCCGGCGCGGCGTTCGTGTCGGCGCACAGCGGCGAGGGCATCGCCGAGCTGCGGGAGCGCATCTCGCAGCTCATCCCCCGCCCGGAGGTGACGGTCGAGGCGCTCGTGCCGTACGCCCGCGGCGAGATCGTGGCGCGCATCCACCGCGAGGGCGAGGTCCTCTCGGAGAAGCACACCGAAGAGGGCACCGAACTGAGCGCGCGGGTCCACCCGACGCTGGCGGCGCTGCTGGAGCAGTACGCCGTGGGAAGCCCCGCCTGAGCGTGCGCCTTCTCGCCCTGGTCGGAGTTCTGACACTGGTAACGGCCGGGTCCGCCACCGCGGA
>JBDSAJ010001051.1:0-30767 GCA_039922235.1 Umezawaea sp. | reverse complement strand
CTGGACGAGGTCGACCTGAGCCGTCCGGCCGAGGTCCGGTCGCGGGAGGTGCGGATACCGGTGCACTACGACGGGCCGGACCTGGAACTCGTGGCGCGAACGGCGGGGATGAGCGAGGCCGAGGTCGTCAGCCTGCACTCGGGGTCGGAGTACGAGGTCGCGTTCTGCGGGTTCGCGCCCGGCTTCGGCTACCTGGTCGGGTTGCCGGAGGTGTTGCGGCAGCCCAGGCTGGACAGCCCGCGCACGAAGGTGCCCGCCGGATCGGTCGCCATAGCGGGCGAGTTCACCGCGGCCTACCCCCGTGCCACGCCCGGTGGGTGGAGGCTGCTCGGGCACACCGACGCGACGCTGTTCGACGCGAGCCGCGACGTGCCCGCGCTGCTCGCCCCCGGTGACCGCGTGCGGTTCGAGGTGGCCGGGTGAGACGGCTCACCGTGCTGCGCACCGGGCCGCAGGCGCTGGTGCAGGACCTGGGCAGACCGGGGTACGCCCACCTCGGCGTGCCGCCGTCCGGGGCACTGGACGCGCCCGCGCTGCGGCTGGCGAACCGGCTGGTCGGCAACCCGGAATCGGCGGCGGGGCTGGAAGTCCTGCTCGGCGGGCTCGTGCTGCGGGCACAGGCGTCGTGCACGGTCGTGGTGACCGGACCGCGGGTTCTGGTGCGGCGCAACGGGTGCGCGGTCGGCTCGCACGCGCCGGTCTACCTGGCGGGTGGCGACGTGCTGGAGGTCGGCACGCCGGAGCAGGGGCTGCGGTGCTACCTCGCGGTGTCCGGCGGCATCGACGTGCCCGCCGCGCTGGGCAGCCGGTCCACCGACCTGCTGTCCGGCATCGGCCCGGACCCGGTGCGGGCCGACGACGAACTCCCGCTGGGCGCGGTGACGGCCCCCGCGGTCGGCGTGGACGTGCTGGCGCCGACGAGGGTGCCGCGCGAACTGGTGGTGCCGGTGCTGCTCGGACCGCGCGACGACTGGTTCGACGCCCCGGCGAGGCAGCTCCGGGACGGGCGGTGGACGGTGTCCGAGCGGAGCAACCGGGTCGGGATGAGGCTCACCGGCACCGCGCTCGTGCGCGCGAAGGCCTTCCAGGGCGAGGAACTGCCCAGCGAGGGCATCCCGACCGGCGGCGTGCAGGTGCCCGCGGACGGCCAGCCGGTGGTGTTCCTCGCCGACCACCCGACCACGGGCGGCTACCCGGTGATCGGCGTGGTGCCCGCCGAGGTGCTGCCGCTGCTCGCCCAGGCACGACCAGGCGTGCCGCTGGAGTTCCGCCCTCAGTGCTGATCCCGTTGTACTGCAACAAGGATGCCGGAGCGGCGGCGCTGCCGGGTCGACGACGTACTGCTATCCGGGCGCCAGTGGCGGACGTTCGGAAAACGGCGTGGCCGCGGAGCAGGAGATTGCTCGGCGCGAGTTCTGGAAGATGTCCGGCGACACCGGAACGCCGTTCAACGCGGCGGACGCCGAATTGCGATAACCGAATTCGATGCCCTCATTTGTGCCGTGGATGGACACCGAAAACTTTTCGGCGCCCCTCACCACGAGGATGATTTATCCACCGGCCGGGAAACGTTCGGCGTATTGGCCTGCGCCCGTTGCCCGCGCGTTCAACACCCGCGGATGTGCGAACGAGTCAGCGGGTCTTCGCCGCTAGCCGGAAACGCCCTTCCGGCTGCGATTCGCAGCCTCACGCGCGCGCGAGGGATGGGTCCCCCGACTTCAACGCTACGGGTGGGGTCCGACAATTTTGGCCGTCGAGCCAGCGGCCAGTGGCACTCGATCGAGTGAACCTGGGGCTGCGGGGAGTGGGCGTCCAGGCAGCGCCGAACTGGCGGGCGGTCCCGTCGAGGGACCGCCCCTCAGCTGCTAGTACTCGGACTCGTACAGGTCGGCCAGTTCCGCCGCGAGGGCGGAGGCGTCGGTCAGCGGCTTGCCGTCGAGGGTGTGCACGCGGGTGATCTTGCGGACGCTGGAGACCAGGAAGACGCCGTCGGCGGAGTGCAGGTCGACGACCGGGATCGGTGCGACCACGACGGTCCAGCCCTCGCGCTCGGCGGCGCGGAACAGGGCGGCCTGGGTGGTGCCGGGCAGGATGCCGAGGGTCGCGGGCGGGGTCGTGAGGGTGCGGCCGTTGACCGTGATGAGGGTCGAGGTGGGGCCTTCCAGGACGCTGGCGCCGGAGGTGGTGAAGATGACCTCTTCGGCGCCGCGGCGGTCGGCTTCGCGCAGGGCGGCCATGTTGACGGCGTACGACAGGGACTTCGCGCCCAGCAGCAGCCACGGGGCGCGCTCGGCCAGGCCGGGCTCGATGCCGCGGTCGAGGGTGACGGCGGACAGGCCGCCCGCGCGCTGGGCCAGCACCTTCGCGCCGATCTCCATCCCGAGCGCGAAGCCGGTCGGGGTGCCGTCGCCGCCTTCGACGCCGCGCGTGTAGACCAGCTTCAACGCCATCTCGGCGCCGCCGGACCAGTTGTCCAGCACGAGCGTGGCAGCTCGCTCGAACGCCGCACGGTCCGGCTCCGGGAGTTCGAGCATCGCCGCCGACCGGGCCAGCCGGTCGAGGTGCGGATCGAGTTCCCGTGGCTTGCCGTCGACGACCAGGACCGTTTCGAAGATCCCGTCGCCGCGCATCAGGCCGAGGTCGTCCACCCGCACGAGCGGGGCGTCCGGGTCGGCCAGGGTTCCGTCGAGAAGAGCTAGCACGCGCATACGGGCAGACTACTCACGGCCTACCATCGGGGTCGTGGAGACCGCAAGCGGCAGGCAGGTATTGCGAAAGACGTTGCACGAGCGGGGAATGCGCATGACTCCGCAGCGCCAGCTCGTGCTCGACGCGGTGCGGGAACTGGAGCACGCGACACCCGAGCAGATCTGCCAGCGGGTGCAGGCGACCGCGTCGACGGTGAACATCACGACGATCTACCGGACCCTGGACCTGTTGGACAAGCTCGGGCTGGTCCGGCACACGCACCTCGGGCACGGCGCGCCGACGTACTCGGCCGACGACCACGAGCACGTGCACCTGGTGTGCCACCGCTGCGGGCGGATGGACGAGATCCCGTGCGGCCTGCTCGAAGGGCTGGCCGGAACACTCGGCGAGGCTTATGGGTTCGAACTGGATGCAAGCCACCTCGCGCTGTCCGGCACGTGCCGGAACTGCTTGGAACTGGAGACCGAGTGAATTCACCGCTGCTCACCGCACCGGGTGCCGTGGCACCGTTCGACGGCGCTCCCGACCAGGGCGTGCCCTGGCACTTCGGGGACCCGTTCGCCGAACAGCGGTCGGCCGCGCGGTCGGTCGCGGTGTTCGACCGCTCGCACCGCGGCGTGATCGCCGTCCCCGGTGACGACCGGCTGAGCTGGCTGCACTCGCTGACCAGCCAGCACTTCACCGCGCTGGCCGAGGGCCGGGGCACCGAGGCGCTGGTGCTGGACGTCCAGGGCCGGATCGAGCACCACGCCGTCGTCGCGAACGTCGGCGGCACGGTGTACCTCGACATGGAGCCGCACACCACCGAGCCGCTGCTGAAGTACTTGGACTCGATGCGGTTCTGGTCGAAGGTCGAGCCGCGCGACGCGACCGCCGAACTGGCGGTGCTGTCGCTGGTCGGGCCGGACGTGGCCGCCCTGCTGGCGAAGCTGGACGTGCCGGTGCCCGGCAAGCCCGACGAGGCGCTGGAACTGCCCGGTGGCGGGTTCGCGCGCCGGATGACGTGGCCCGGTCACGACGCCGTCGACCTGGTCGTGCCGCGCGCCGACCTGGTGGCGTGGTGGGGTCGGCTGACCGACGGCGGCGCCCGGCCCGCGGGCACGTGGGCGTTCGAGGCGCTCCGGGTCGAGTCGCTGCGGCCCCGCCTCGGGATCGACACGGACGAGAAGACCATTCCGCACGAGGTGAACTGGATCGGCTCCGCCGTGCACCTGGACAAGGGGTGCTACCGGGGGCAGGAGACCGTGTCGAAGGTGCACAACGTCGGCCGCCCGCCGCGGCGGATGCTGCTGCTGCACCTGGACGGCTCCATCGAGGTGCAGCCGGAGACCGGCGACCCGGTGCTGCTCGGGGAGCGCGTGGTGGGTCGGGTAGGCAGCGTCGCCATGCACCACGAGCTGGGCACGGTGGTGTTGGCGCTGGTCAAGCGCTCGGTCCCGGTGGACGCCGAGCTGCTGCTCGGGGTCGGCGACCGGATCGTGCAGGGCACCATCGACCCGGACTCGATCCCGCCGGACACCCCCGCGCTCGGCCGCGAGGCGGCGCGGAACCTCGGGCGCTGACCGCACGCGCGGCCCAGGTGGCCCCCTCGCCGGGAGGCGGCACCACGGTGAATCGCCCTGAACGGGACGAAACCCGGCACGGGTTGGCGACCACCGCACCAGGCCGCTGACCACTTGCGTTCCCGGTGCCCGGAACCGGTACCGGGATGACAGGCGCCCGTCCGGTGGACAAGTGGCGTGCGGTACCGGTCGTCGACGACTGGACCTGTGCCAGTATTTCGGCATGTCCCGTCCCGGCTCCCACGGCACGCTGCTCACCGTCGCGCCCCGCGCGACGGCTTCGGTAGGCGACCTGGTCGCGGCCGCGCAGAACGGCGAGCGGGTCGGGGTGAGCGTCGTGCGAGTGCCCGTTGGCGAACCCGGCAGGCTTGCTGAGGCCGTCGCTGCGGTGCGTGAGCAGACCGGTCTGCTGGTCCAGTTGGCCGACGTGACCGGCGAACGAGTGCTGGACGCCGGGCCGGATTCGGCCTCGTGCCCGGTGACCAGCGAGGATTCCGGCGAAGGCTGGTCCGCGCTGGTCCGCTTGCACGCGGCCCTGCGGGACCGGCACATCGCGCCCGAGTACGAGATCACCCGCACCGAGCAGTTCGCCGTGCTGCGGAAGCTGCTGGGCGAGCACGGGCTGCCGTCAGGCGGGCGGGTGCACGTCGGCTTGCTGCTGGGTGCCCCCGGCGGGCTGCCCGGCGACGCCGGAACGCTGGTCGACGCCGTGCGGCTGCTCCCGGAGGGTGCGTCGTTCTCGGCGGCGGGGCTGGGTGCCGCCACCATCCCGGTGATGCTGGCGGCGCTGGCGACCGGTGGTCACCTGCGTGTGGGCACGGCCGACACCGGGTACTACGCCGAGGGCCAGCCCGCTCAGGACATCCAACTCGTGGCGCGCGCCGCCGGGCTGGCCAAGATCGCTCAACGGCCGCCGCTCGCGGTGGCCGAGGCACGGGAACTACTGGGTGTGCACAGTCCGGTACAGGTTTGACACCACTTTGGAAGCAGGTTCGTGTTGGCGGCTGAGCAGGATCTACCTCAGGATGAGTACGTGATCGAGGTGCGTCCTGGCGGACGCCGCCGTATCGACCGGGTGCTCGCCCCTGACTACGCAGAGGGCGTCGAGCAGCGCCCTCTCGCCGACGTGCGCGCATTGCGCGACGAAGCGGCCCAAGAGGAGACCGACCTCTCCTACCTTCGACGACTGCTGCACGCGCGGATCGACATCGTGCGTGCGGAGAAGCTGCGGCGGACCGATGGCGGTTCGTCCGTGGTCGACCAGCTGGCGACGATCCTCGCGTCCAACGCGGTGGGCCCGTCGACCGGCCTCGGCCGCTACCAGAGCCACGAGCCGTCGCGGGCCGATGCCCACCAGCGGCACGTCGAGGCGCTGGTGTCGGACGTCGACCTGTCGGACGTGAGCACGCTGTCGGACGAGAAACTGGACCTGACCCTGCGGACGTTCATCGGTGAGGAAGCCTCGGTTTCCCAGCGTCGACGTCAGGTGCAGGTCGTCATGGACCAGCTGAACGCCGAGATCGCCGGCCGCTACCAGCGCGGGAGCGCCTCGGTGGACGACCTGCTCGCGGACGAGCGCGGCAGGCCGAACAACCGGCTCAAGGACTGAACCGGGCCAGCCCCAGTCGCCCGGCACCACGTGCGGGCACGGCGGACCACTGCCGCTTCGACGTGCCCCACGGGGCGTGCCGGGCGGCTTTTTTGCTGCTGCACGTGCAAATGCACTAACCGTGCATCCGCCAACCGATACAACTTCCCAGCAAGTGGAAACATCTTCCCGGATGGTGAACAACCCGCCTAGCGTGCAGGCATGGCTGGTCGCTACCGGTGGGTGGTCCTGGGCGTGGGCGCACTCGCGCAGGGCACGAACGCGGCCGTCTTCCTCGGTCTCCCCGCCCTCACACCGCAGCTCCGCGCCCACTTCGACCTGAGCCTCCCCCAGGTGGGACTGCTCCTCGGAGCGGTCAACCTCGGCACGATGCTCACCCTCGTCACCTGGGGCGCGTTGGCCGACCGCCGCGGCGAGCGGCTGGTGATGACCATCGGCGGCGTTGGTGCGGCCGCCTGCCTGGCACTGGTCGGCACCGGCCCCGCCCTGCTCGCGGGCCTGGCCCTCTTCGGTGCGGGCGTGTTCGGCGCCAGCGTGAACGCCGCCAGCGGCCGAGCCGTCATGACCTGGTTCACCGCGGACCGCCGGGGCCTGGCCATGGGCATCCGCCAGACCGCCACCCCGCTGGGCGCCGCACTGGCAGCCGTCGTCCTCCCCGTGATCGCGGCGAACGCAGGCGTCCCGGCCTCCTTCCTCGCGCTGAGCGCCTTCACCGGCCTGGTGGCGCTGGCGGTCGCCGTGCTCATCCGCGAACCACCCGGTGCCGTCCGCGCCACCCAAGGCCACGGCGCGGTGCTCCGCGACCGCGACCTGATCCGCCTCAGCACCGCCAGCGGCCTGCTGGTGGTCCCCCAGTTCAGCGCTGCCGCCCTGCTGGTGGAACTGCTGCACGACCACCGCGGCCTGGCACTGGGCGCCGCCGCCGGCCTCTTCGCCGCCGCCCAGGTGCTGGGCGGTGCGGGCAGGCTCGGCGCGGGCGTGTGGTCCGACGCGGTCCGCAGCAGGCTGGGCCCACTCCGCACCATCGCCGTGCTGGTGGCGGCGGGTTTCACGCTGTGCGCCGCCCTGCTGGAGGCACCGCTCTGGCTGCTGGCGACAGCGCTGGTCCCCACCGCCGCCCTGGCACTCTGCTGGAACGGCTTGGCCGTCACCGCGGCGGCCGAACTGGCACCGGAAGGCAGCAGCGGCACAGCGCTGGGGATGCAGAACTCGGCCAACTACCTGAGCGCCTCCGTCACCCCCGCCCTGGCGGGCTGGGTCGCGGTCACCCTCTCCTGGTCCGCCGCCCTCCTCATGGCGGCAGCGGCCGCCGGAGCCGCCCGCGTGCTGCTGCGAAACCGGGCGGGCACCCCGGCCAACGCCCTACCGGACGCCTGAGCGCCAGACCGACCCCGCAGGTCAGCCGTGCCGCTCGCGAAGGCCCAGCTGGGACCAGAACTCGCGGAGCGACTCGTACCGGAGGGCGACCTCTTCCGTGTCACCCGCCTCCAGCGCGTCGATGATGGCGTTGACGTCCTGGGCCGAGGTGTCCTCGAGCAGGTCCTTGTCCTCGACGAGCTGGACCAGGCCGCCGTAGTCGAGTTCCACGGCCGAGTGGGGGTGGAAGTTCTCCAGCCACCGTCCGGTGTCGGCGAGCACGCGAGCAGGCCCGTTCTCCCCGATCGAGCGCTTCACGATCGTGTGAGCGCGGGCCACGCGACGGCGGGCGTCGGCCATGGCGACGCGCCACGAGAGCTGGCGGGCCGGGTCGTTCTGCGGGGCCAGGACGATGCGCCGGGTGTCCGGGTCGACCAGCGCGAACCAGGGCAGCGGGACGGTCCAGGTGGTGGAGACGACGTGGACCGCGCCCGCGTTCAACTCGGCCATGACGGAGGCGGCTCGGGAACGGGCGTCGTCCGCGGCCGCGCTGAGCGCTTCGTCGCGGAGCGGGCCGGTGGAGTTGGCCAGGAAGCCGATCAGGCCTGCCGCGGAGCGGGCGCGCAGGTCCAGCGGGCAGACCAGCGGTCCAGGACCGACGCGGGCGGCGTCGCTCGTCGGGACTTCGGCCGGGCTGATCGTCATGACGTCGAAGGGGGCGTTCCCGATCGCGCCACGCCCATCCGAGCGATCTCCTGGCAGCAATCTCGGCGGCGAGGCCAACTGTGATCGCAACCACAGTTCCCGCTCGCGGTCCCCGACGTCGGCTCGGCTCAGCGGCCCTTTTTCGAGCGCGCGACGCACCTGATCAGCCAACGCGGGTTCGAGCGCCGACAGCGGCTCGTACACCCGCAGGTAGGCGACGAACGGTCGAGGCACGTGTGAATCCTGCCATGAGGGCCCTCGGAACGGATTGGGCGGTGCGTCTCACAACTCCCAGGGCCTACCGCGTCGCGAGGAACCCCATCGACACGGTACGGTAGTTACCAGGAACTAGTTGTCGAGACGAGTGGGGCCGCCGTTCCCCCGGCCGCCCCCGTCCCTGTCTGAGGGGGTCGAGCCATGGGGCGCGGCCGAGCGAAGGCCAAGCAGACGAAGGTGGCCCGAGAGCTTAAGTACAGCTCCCATTCCACCGACTTTGACGCCTTGCAACGCGAGCTGTCCAGCGGCGAGTCCGCGAATGGACACTTCAGCGACGAGCGACCAGACGATCCGTCGGAAGACGGATACGACGACTACCGTCGCTGAATCAACCTGGGACTCTCAAGGGTTGAGCTGCCGGTGGCAGCTCAACCCTTGAAGTCTCGGGACCTCTAGAACGCCCTTGCGTACTGCTTGGGCGCCCTCACCTCCGCCCCGAGCTGCACCGCCGTGTGTAGCGGCCAGTACGGGTCGCGGAGCAGTTCGCGCGCCAGAAGGACGATGTCCGCCGATCCGTCGGCGAGGATCGTCTCAGCCTGCCGGGCGTCGGTGATGAGTCCGACGGCCCCGGTGGGCACTTCGGCGCGTCCCCGAACGATGTCGGCGAACGGCACCTGGTAGCCCGGCCCCAAGGTGATCTTGGCGTCGGGGACCAGGCCGCCGGACGACGTGTCGATCAGGTCGGCGCCGACGTCTGCCAGCGCGCGCGAGAGCCGGACGCTGTCCTGCTCGTCCCAGCCGCCGTCGACCCAGTCGCTGGCGGAGATGCGGACGAGCACGGGCACGTCTTCTCCGACTTCGGCGCGCACTGCTGCCGTCACCTCGACGGCCAGCCGGATGCGGCCCTCGAAGTCCCCGCCGTACCCGTCCGCGCGCCGGTTCGTGAGCGGCGAGAGGAACTGGTGCAGCAGGTAGCCGTGGGCGGCGTGGACCTCCACGAGCTGGAAACCCGCGTCCAACGCCCGGCGAGCGCCTGCGGCGAAGTCCCGGACGACCTGCCGAATGCCCTCTTCGTCCAGTTCGACCGGTGTCCGGTAGTCCTGGGTGAACGGCTCGGTGCTCACGCCGACGGGCGTCCAGCCACCGTCCTCGTCGGGCACGCCGCCGTGCCTGCCGTCGAACGGCGGGTAGGTCGACGCCTTGCGGCCCGCGTGCGCGAGCTGGATGCCCGCCACGGCGCCGTGCTCGCGGATGAAGCGGGTGATCGGCCGCCACGCGGCGACCTGCTCGTCGTTCCAGATACCGGTGTCGGCGGGCGAGATCCGGCCGTTCTCCTGGACGGAGGTGGCCTCGGCGATCACCAGTCCGGCACCGCCGACGGCACGAGACCCGAGGTGCACCAGGTGCCAGTCGTTCGGCAGGCCGTCCTCGGCTGAGTACTGGCACATCGGGCTCACCGCGATTCGGTTCGGCAGGGTGACCGATCGCAGGTCGAGGGGGGCGAACAGCAGGCTCACGGCCGACTCCTTCTCTCGTGGTCGCTGCCTGGTCCAAGGTTCGACATCAGTGCTGTTGTTCCCGTTCCGGCGGAGATCACACCAGGTGGGAGCAGGGGAATTCCAGCCGGTCCGGTATCCATTCCCATTCGAAGTTGATCATCAAATTGACGATAACGCGTATCGCCAGCACCATGCGTCCAATTGGGTGTAGTCTCCCGTGCACGTTCGGGGTCTCCGCCGCACGCACTTACTCTCAGGTTCGAGCGTGCGCTCACGATGAATTCGATTTTCACATCGCCAGCCGGTACCGACGAGTAACAGGATCCAAATGCCATTGCCGACAGCAACACAGGATCTCGCGTGGCCGTCGAACAGCCTGCTGGGTCGCCTGCGTGAAGGTCCAAGACAGGAACTCCTGAACATCGGGACGATCGTGCGCTATCCGGCGGACAAGGAAGTCATCGAGCAGGACGCGAACGACACCCATGTGCTCCTGCTGCTCGACGGAGTCGTGAAGGTCCAGGCGTCGGACGAGACGGGCAACACCGCCCTGCTGGCCATCCGGGTCACCGGCGACCTGGTCGGCGAGATGTCCGCGCTCGACCAGAAACCGCGGTCCGCCACCGTCGTGACCTGCGGCGAAGTCCTGGCGAAGATGATCAGCAGCGCCGAGCTGACGGCCTTTCTGGGCCGCCGCAACGAGGCGTTCCTCGAGTTGTTCGCCATGACGAACAATCGGCTGCGCTGGGCCAACGACCGGCGCCGCGATTTCCTCTCGTACCCGGCCGCGGAGCGGGTGGCGCGAGTCGTCTACGAGTTGGTGCAGACCTACGGCCGCGAAGAGCCGGAGGGGTGGGTCCTGGGAATCCCGCTGACCAAAGTGGAACTGGCCTCGATCGCCGGGATGAAGCCCCGGACCGCCGAGAAGGCGTTCAGCGATCTGCGCAAGGCCGGTGTCGTGGTCAGCCATCTCCGGCGGAACGTGGTCGTGCCCGACCTGCAGCGGTTGCGTGAATTCGCCTCCCGCTGACACAGTCCGCACTTTTGCGGAATTCTCGTCCGACACCAGCGCGCAGCAGAAGTGCCGCACTCCCCCTGGAGGTCATTCGCCATGAACCAGGCCAACTTTCGGCGCAGTCTGCTCGTCTGTTGCGACCTGCGGAAGTACGGGGCGGCCGACGACCAGCTCCAGCGGATCCTGCAGGAGCTGCTCATCCAGAGCCTCGACCGAGCGGGCGTCGCGGCGGGCGTCGACCGCTCCACCTGGCTCCGCCAGCCCAAGGGCGACGAGGAGTTCGCCGTCCTGCCCCCGAACAGCCCTGAGCGCCCGGTGGTCGACGACTACGTGCGCGCGCTCAACGCCGAGCTCCAGTCCGTCAACCGCTACCGCGTCCCCGACGCGAAGGTCCGGATGCGCCTCGCCATGCACCACGGCGCCATCGTCGACGGTGCCAACGGCTTCCCCGGCAGCGACGCGGTGCTGGTCAGCCGCCTGCTCAACAGCAAGGCCGCCCACCTGGCGCTGGAGGAGTTCCCGAACGCCGACCTCGTCGTGGTGCTGTCCGAGCACCTCTACGACACGCTGGTAGCGGCGGGCCACACCTCGCTGAAGCCCGCCGACTTCCGCAAGGTGGAGGTCACCGTGAAGAACTTCACCGGCTTCGGCTGGATGTGGATCCCGGACGGCGACGTCCACGCGCTGGACCTGAGCGACACCGATACCGAGGTGGACGCCCCCCTCCGCACCGGCGGCGTCAACCAGCACGCGGTCGCCTCCGGCAACTCGACGGTCTACCAGGCGGGCAACGACATCCGCGTCCCGCGGAACATCCAGAACGCCGACGTGATCCAGAACTTCGACGGCAACGACATGAAGGGCTCGCAGTTCGGTCCCACGTACCACAGGGGAACCGACCAGAGCTGATCATCGATCGCGAGAGGAAGAGAATGCCGGACGAAGCGCTGCGCCTCCTGGCGGGCACGGTCGCGGGTGCGTTGATCAAAGCGATGGACACCCACCTGTGGACGGGTGTGCGCGCCGAAGTGGCAGGCGTGCTCGGCCGTGGCGTGGCACGCCGGGTCGACTTCGTCAGCACCCGCCTCCAGGTGTCCCGCGACGAACTGGCGCTGGTGCCGCTGGAACGGCGGACCCAGGCGCGAGCCGACTTCACCACCGAGTGGCGCGGCTCGATCCACGCCGTGCTCTGGGAGCACCCCGAACTGGAACCGGAGCTGCGGGCGGTGCTGGGCGCGATCAGCCCAGCACTGCCCCGCACCACGGTGGACGCCGCCGTGGTGCCCCCGACCCCTTCGGCCTTCTGAGCCCGGCAGGCCCGGTTCAGAGGTACCGGACCTGCCGAGCCTTGTCCTCCACCATGCGGCCGTGAGCCGCGTCGATCTCGGCCCGGTGCGACGTGGCGGGCACCGCCACCTCCCACCAGGCTCCGGCTTCCGTCCACGCCGACGGGTGCGTCCGGATCACGACGACCGCCGGGCTGTGCTCGCCGAGCGCGGCCTCACGAGCGCGCCGGTAGGCGTCCGCCAGGTCGTCCACCTTGTCCACGGTGAACACCGCACAGCCCAGTGCGGCGGCATGGCCGGCGAAGTCGGTCCTGGGCGGTGCGGCGTGCGAACTCCGGACGTCGGAGTACATGTTGTTGAACCCCACCCCGCCCTGCCCGGTCTGCAACCGGTGGATCACCGCGTACCCGTCGTTGTCGCACACCACCGCCACGAAGCCGTGGCCCGCGAACGCGGCGGAGAACAGCTCGGAGTTCAGCATCAGGTAGGAGCCGTCGCCCAGCAGCGTCGTGACCACACCGGACGGTCGGGCGATCGCCGCGCCCCACGCGCCCGCCAGTTCGTACCCCATGCACGAGAAGCCGTACTCGACGTCCATCGTGGACTCGCCCACCGCGCGCCACCCGCCGATCAGCTCGCCGGGCAACCCGCCGGACGCGGTCATCACGTAGTCCTCCGGGCCGCTCTGCTCGTTGACCACGCCGACGACCTGGGCGTACGTGGGCAGGTCCGAGTCGGGGGCCCGGAGCCCGTCGACGTGCTCGTCCCACCGGCACCGCTCGACCACGGCCCTGGCGGCCCACTCCGAGTCGGCCTGCCACTCGCCGAGCAGGTCGGTCAGCTCGCGGAGGCCCTCGTCGGCGTCGGCCACCAGCGCCTGTGCGCCGTGCTTCACCGCGTCGAACCTGGCCGCGTTCAGGGTCAGCAGCTTGACGTCCGGCGAGAACACCGTCCACGACGCGGTGGTGAAGTCCTGCAGCCTGGTGCCGACGGCGATCACCACGTCGGCCTCCAGCGCCAGCACGTTCGCCGAGGTCGAGCCGGTGACCCCGAGCGGACCGCCGTTCAGCGGGTGGTCGTGCGGGATCAGCGTCCGGCCTGCCGTGGTCTCGACGACCGGGATCCGGTGCTGTTCGGCGAACCGAAGCGCGCGGCCCGCCGCCCCCGAGTAGCGGACCCCGCCGCCGAGCACCAGGAGCGGCTTCGCGGCCGACGTGATCACCCCGGCCGCGCTCGCCAGCGAGCGGAGGTCGGGGCGCTGGCGCAGCAGGCGGTGCACGACCGGCGTGAACAGGGCGTCCGGGAAGTCGAAGGACTCCGCCTGGACGTCCTGCGGCAGCGCGAGCGTCACCGGACCGCACTCGGCGGGGTCGGTCAGCACCCTGGCGACCTGCGGCAGCGTGGCCATCAGCTGCTCGGGCCGGGTGATCCGGTCGAAGTACCGACTCACTGCGCGGAACGCGTCGTTGACGGTGGTGGTCGGGTCGTGGAAGTGCTCGACCTGCTGGAGCACCGGGTCCGGCGCGCGGCCGACGAACGTGTCGCCGGGCAGCAGGAGCAGCGGGAGGCGGTTCGCGTGGGCGACGCCCGCCGCGGTCACCATGTTCAGCGCGCCGGGGCCGATGGACGACGTGGCGACGCCGACCTGGCGGCGGTGGGTGGCCTTGCTGATGCCGACGGCGGCCAGCGCCATGCCCTGCTCGTTGTGGCCGCGCCACACCGGCAGTTCCTCGCGCACCTCTTCGAGCGCGTTGCCGAGCCCGAGCACGTTGCCGTGCCCGAAGATCGCGAACACGCCGGGGAACAGCGGGGCCTCCGAACCGTCGAACAGCTCGGTGCGCTGGGCGAGCATCCAGCGGACGAGCGCCTGTGCCGTGGTGAGCTTCATGCCGTCCGTCCCTTCGCGGTCGTCACGGGGCAGCGCGGGTCGAGTTCCTGGTCTGCCCAGCTGTCCCGGATCCAGGTGTGGGCCGGGTCGTCGCAGAACGCGAGCGAGCGCTCGGCTCCGGGCCCGGCGAGGACGTTCAGGTAGTACATCGGGTAGCCGGGGGCGGCGACGCACGGCCCGTGGTAGCCGCGCGGGATCAGGAAGACGTCTCCGTCGCGCACCGCGACGTCCTCGTCCACCTCGCCGTCACCGGTGTAGGTCTTGTGCATCCCGAAGCCGTCGCGGGACGGCGTGACGCCGTCGCGGCCCGCGATGCGGAAGTAGTAGACCTCCTCGTTCACCACGTCGCACGTGTCGTCGTGCTTGTGCGGCGGGTAGGAGGACCAGTTGCCGTCCGGGGTGACCAGTTCGCACGCGACGAGCTTGTCCGCGTGGTCCCAGACGCCGGGGACGCCGAAGTTGGTGACCTGCCTGGTCGCGTTGCCCGCGCCGCGCACCTCCACCGGCACGTCCTCGGCGGGCCCGTACTTCGGGGTGAGCCTGCGGTCGCAGCGGGCCATCGGCAGCGCCAGCTCCGCGCCGTCGGCCGACGACAGCACGACCTGCGCGTCCCTTGGCACGTAAGCGAAGTCGGTGACCCTGGTGAACACGGAGTCGCGGCCGGTCAGCTCGAACCGCTCCCCGTCGACCTCGACGACGCACCCGCCCGCGAGCGGGAGGACGAAGGCCTCGAACTCGCCGGTGTCGATCGTCCGGGTCTCGCCGGCGGCCAGCACCAGCACGCGCAGGCCGGTGTAGGTCCAGCCCGCGTCGGCCGGGCCGAGCCGGACCGGGTCGTCGCCGTGCGCGAGTGTCCCGAGTGGACGGTGCCAGGTCATGCGGTGGCCTCCTCGTGGGCAGCGTGCAGCACCGCGGCGGCCGACGCGACGGCGCCCGCCACGTCGCCGTCCGGCGGGTAGAGCAGGGCCCGGCCGACCACCAGGCCGCGCACGGTGGGGTGGCGCAGGGACCGGCCCCACGACGCCAGGTCGTCCTCGGGGCGGGGTGACGGCACGCCGCCGAGCACCAGCGTGGGCAGCGTCGTGCTGCCCAGCGCGACGTCGGGGTCTTCGGGTGCGGGCAGCTTGAGCCAGGTGTACGCCGAGGTCACGCCCAACCCGGCGGCGATGGCTGCGGCCCGTGCCAGCGACGCGGAGTCCTTGCGCAGCACCAGGTTCCCGGCCGCGTCCCGGTCGTACGGCAGCGGCTCAACCATCGCCATCAGGCCGTGCTGCGCCAGCGCGGACACGGCCTGGGCGCAGCCCTCCAAGGTCGGGATGGTGCCCGCGTCGGAGTTCACCAGCCGCAGCAGCATCTTCCCGCCGTCCAGCCCGTTCGTGGCGATCGACGCGGCGTCGTACCCGGTGAACCGGTCGTCGATCTCCCAGTCCGCGCCCGCGATGCCACCGCGGTTCATCGAGCCGATCACGACCTTCCCGTGCAGCCCGTCGAGCAGCAGCAGGTCCTCGATCACGTCCGGGGTGCCGAGCACGCCGTCCACATCGGGGTTCGCCAGTGCGGTGAGCAGCCGGTCGAGCAGGGACCGGCGGTCCGCCATCGCGAGCGGGTCGCCGCCGACACCGAGCGCGCCGCGGGCCGGGTGGTCCGCGGCGACCAGGAACAGCGTCCCCCGTTCGGACAGCAGGCTCTTGGGTCCGCGGCGGGCCTGGTACGCCCGCCTGATCGAACCGGGGTCGGTCGCCCTCGCGGTCAGCAGTTCCGCCCACTGCTGGTCGGTGATCACAGGTGCTCCTCGATCTCGTGCGGTTCGGGCATGGCGTCCGCGCAGGCCAGCCGGGACGCCACCAGGGCGCCCGCGACGTTGGCGTAGCGGGCGATCCGCACGGGGTCCCACCCGGCGAGCAGCCCGTGCGCCAGCGCCCCGCCGAACGCGTCGCCCGCGCCGAGGCCGCACACCACGTCGATCGGGTGCGGCGGCACCGTCCACGAACCCTCGCGGGTCGCGACCAGCACGCCTTCCGCGCCCTTCTTCACCAGCGCGAGTTCCACGCCGCGGTCGAGCAGCCGTCGGGCGGCCTCGTCCGGGTCGGCGGTGCCGACGGCGACCTCGACCTCGGTCCGGTTGCCGACGGCCACGGTCACGTGGTCCAGCATCCAGCCGATCTCCCGCCGCGCACTGTCCACATCGGACCAGAACATCGGCCGGAAGTCGAGGTCCAGCACGGTGTGCGCCTTGCGCCCGCGGTGTTCCAGCATCTTGCGCTGAGTTCCCCGCGCGGGCTCGGCGGACACCCCGGTACCGGTCACCCACAGCAGGGGCACGTCGGCCACGACGTCCCACGGCACGTCCGGCTCGACCAGCGTGAGGTCCGGCGCGATCGGCGACCGGTAGAACAGCAGCGGCGGGTCCTCCGGCGGGTTCAGCTCGCAGAACACCACCGGCGTCTGGAGGTCCGGCGAGGTGCCGACGAACTCCGGCGACACCCCGAACCCGTCCAGCGCCTCCCGCACGTAGGTGCCGAACCCGTCCGGCCCGACCTTCGTCAGCACCGCGGACCGGCGGCCGAGCCGAGCGGCGGCCACCGCGACGTTGGTCGCGGTGCCGCCGAGCGACTTGGCGAACGTGCGCACGGCCGACAGCGGGACACCGCTCTGCTCCGGGTAGAGGTCGACACCGACACGGCCCACCGTGAGCACGTCCAACGCCATCAGCTCACGTCCTCCTTCTCCACCGCGCGGAGTTCGTGCGACAGCGCGTCGAGTTCGGCGCCACCGGCCATCTGCCGGGTCAGCTCCTCGATGGTGATGTCCGCCTTGTCGTACGACCCGAGCGAACGACCCCGCTTGAGCAGCAGGAACCGGTCACCGACCGGGTAGGCGTGGTGCGGGTTGTGGGTGATCAGCACGACCCCGAGACCGCGGTCGCGAGCCCGTGCCACGTACTTCAGCACCACCCCGGCCTGCTTCACGCCGAGCGCGGCGGTCGGCTCGTCCAGGATCAGCACCTTGGCCCCGAAGTGCACGGCCCGCGCGATGGCGACGCACTGCCGTTCACCGCCGGAGAGCGTGCCGACTGGCTGCTCGACGTCCCGCAGGTCGATGCCCATCTCGGACAGCGCCTTCCTGGTGACGTCGCGGCCCTGCTTGCGGTCCAGCACCTTGAACGGCCCGACGCCCTTCGTCGGCTCGGAGCCGAGGAAGAAGTTGCGCCACACGCTCATCAGCGGCACCACCGCGAGGTCCTGGTAGACCGTCGCGATCCCGTGGTCCAGCGCTTCGCGGGGCGAGGAGAAGCTGATCTCCTCGCCCTCGACCTTGAAGCTGCCCTTGTCGTGCTGGTGCACGCCGGCCAGGATCTTGATCAGCGTGGACTTGCCCGCGCCGTTGTCGCCGAGCACGCAGGTGACCTCGCCCGCGTTGACCACGGTGGAGACGTCCCGCAGCGCGATGACGCTGCCGTAGGTCTTGCCGATCTCGGTCGTCTCGATCAGGGAGGTCATCGCCGCACCCTTTCCGCACGCCGCCGCAGGGCGTTGTTGACCAGCACCGCGGACAGCAGCATCACCCCGAGGAACAGCTGGAACCAGTCGCTGTTCCAGTTGGCGTAGACGATGCCCTGGCTCGCCATGCCGAAGATCAACGCGCCGATGGCCGCGCCGATCGCGGAGCCGAAGCCGCCGGTGAGCAGGCAGCCGCCGATGACCGCCGCGATGATGAACTGGAACTCCAGGCCGATGCCCTGGTTGGCCTGCACGCTGGTGAACCGCAGGATGTTGATCGACCCGACCAACCACGCCGCGAACGCCGTTGTCATGAACAGGAAGATCTTCGTCCGCATGACCGGGACGCCGACGGCGCGGGAGCTGAGCGCCGAGCCGCCGACCGCGAAGATCCAGTTGCCGAACCTCGTGCGCACCAGGACGGTCGACGCGACGATCGTGAACAGGACCCACCAGATGATCGAGATGTAGAACGACGTGCCGCCGAAGGTGAACGTCGACGCGAACAGGAACCCGGCCGACGCGTAGCCGTCGGTGCTGCGCATCCCGGACACCTGCACGGAGCCCGTGACGACCCGCGTGATGCCGAGGTTGAGGCCCTGCAACGCGAGGAACGTGCCGAGCGTGACGATGAAGCTGGGCAGCCCGGTCCGCATCACCAGCCACCCGTTGAGCGCCCCGACGCCCAGCGCGAACAGCAGCGACACGAACAGGGCCAGCCAGACGTTCAAGCCGAGCTGGGTGGAGAGGATGGCCGTGACCAGCGCGGTGGACGCCGTCATGACACCGGCGGACAGGTCGAACTCGCCGCCGATCATGAGCAGCGACACCGCCACCGCCATGATCCCGAGCGTGGACGCGTAGTCCAGCCAGTTCGCGACACCGCCGGGGCTCAGGAACTGCTCGGTCACGATGGAGAAGAACAGGAACACCAGTACCGCGCCGAGCAGCGACCCGATCTCGGGTCGGACGACGAGCCGGTCGAGCAGGCTGGGCTTGCTGATCCGCTCATCGGCGGCCGGTGGAGCTTGCGCTGCCACGGACATCTGTCTCCCTTCCAGCGTCTCAGGGATTAGCGGGTGCCGCGCTTGGCGTATTCCTCGACCTTGTCCACATTGGACTTGTCGACGAAGCCGGGACCGGTCAGCACGGGCTGGCCACCGCCGACGGTGTTCGCGTTGTCGTGGTACAGCTTCAGCATCACGATCGGCAGGTAGCCCTGCTCGTACTGCTGCTGGTCGACGGCGAAGAGGACGTCACCGGCCTTGATGGAGGCGACGACGTCGCCGTTGAGGTCGAACGTCGCCACGGCGGCCTTGGAGGACGCGCCCTTGACCGCGCTCGCGGCGTTGACGGCGACCTGCGGGTTCAGCGCCAGCACGGCGTCGATGGACGGGTCCGTCTGGAGCGCGCCCTTGATGCGGGACTCGATGTCGGTCGGGTTGTTGATGTCGACCTGGAGGTTCGTCACCGTGCCGCCGAAGCCGGTCTTCGCACCGTCGCAGCGCTGGCTGAGGCCGATGTTGCCCGCCTCGTGCATCACGCAGAGCAGCTTGGTCTTGCCCGCTTCCTTGAGCTTCTTGCCCGCCTGCTCGCCCGCGATGCCCTCCTCCTGGCCGACGTGCGCGAGCGCGCCGAACGACGCGCTCTTGTCGCCCCCGGAGTTGATCGTGATCACGGGGATGCCCGCCTTGACGGCGGCGTCGATCGAGGTCTTCAGCGCGTCCGGGTTCGCCATCGACACGACGAGGCCGCCGACCTTCTGCGACACCGCGTTGTCGATCAGCCTGGACTGCGCGCCAGGGTCGCCGTCGGAGTTGTAGTCGACCGTCACGCCGAGCGCCTTGCCCGCGTCGGTCGCGCCGTTCTTGACCACGTTCCAGAACGCGTCACCGGCGGAGCCGTGCGTGACCACGGCGACCTTCAGCGGACCGCTGCTGCTGGAGGCCGACCCGCTGTCGGGGCTGCCGGAACTGGTGGTGTTGCTCGCACCCGGCCCGCTGCACGCGGCCAGCAGGGCAACCGCGGCAACGCCGAGGCCCACGCGCAGAACACTTCGTCTTGCAGAGCGAACAGACGTCATCGTCCCTAGCCCTTTCCGATGATCTTGTTGAGGTGCGCGAGGCTCCGCGCGGTGTCCTGCACCGGGATGTCGGTCGGACTGCTGTCGCCGAGTGCGGTGTCCTGTTCGAGGACGAACCAGCCGGTGTACCCGGCCTCGCGGACCAGGGTCACCAGCGCCTCGACGTCGACGTCGCCGTCGCCCAGTGGCACGTAGATGCCCTCCTGGACCGCTGCCGTGTAACCGATCTCCCCACTGCGCACCTTCTCCGCGATCTCGGCCCGCACGTCCTTCAGGTGGACGTGGCCGATGCGGTCGGGGTACCGGCGGGCCAGGTCCACCGGGTCCGTGCCACCGATGAGGAGGTGGCCGGTGTCCAGGCAGAGCTGGAGTTCGGAGTCCGCGAGGAACCGCTCGACCTCGGCGGTGCGCTCGACGTGGGTGCCCACGTGCGGGTGCAGCACCGTGCGCAGGCCGTGGCCCGCCGCGATGTCGGCGATCTTCGCGGAGGTCTGGATCAGCGTCCGCCACTGCTCATCGGTCAGCTCGGGCCGCTCGTCGTACCCGTCCAGCCCGGTCGCGGCGGCCAGCACCAGCACCCCGGCGCCCGCGGCGGCCAGCAGCGCGGCCACCCGGTCCGCTTCCTCCACAGTGGACGGCACCTGCGGCGGGTCGTGCAGGACGACCGCGAGGAACCCGCCGACCAGCCCGAGGTCGTGCTCGGCCAGCAGCGCCTTCAGCTCGGCCGGGTCGGACGGCAGGTAGTCGGGCGGGCCGAGCTCGGTCGCGGTCAGGCCGAGCGACGCCATCTCGCTCAGCACCTGCTCGGCCTCCAGCACCCGACCCCAGCCGGGCACCTCGCACACGCCCCAGGAGATGGGTGCTCCGGCGATCTTCGTCATGCCTTCACTCCTGTCAGGCGAACCGGTGCGCCCGATCGCCGAGACGCCTCGCACGCCTCGGCCAACCGGAGGCTGATCAAACTCTCCCGCGCGGGGGACGGGTTCGCCACTTCGCCTGCGACCACCTTGGTGAAGACGTCCATCTCGTTGAGGTAGGCGCGGTGGAACCGCTCGGGGAAACCGGGGTACGCGTCGGCCGCGACCACGGGTCCACCCGGTTCGAGCGAGGTCAGCGGCGTGCGGGCGTCGACGCCGACGGCGAGCGAGTCCTTGCTGCCGAACACCTCGATGCGGTGGTCGTAGCCCAGCGGGTCGTGGCGCGCGCCCGCCAGCGTGGCGTGCGAGCCACCGGCGAACGTCAGCATGACCACCGCGTTGTCCACGTCGTCCGCGTCGGCGAACGCCTGGTTCACCAGCACCGACCCGGCCGCGTACACCTCGACCACCGGCTCGCCGACCAGCCACGGCACCGCGTCCAGGTCGTGGATCAGCAGGTCGCGGAAGATGCCACCGGACGCGGGCAGGTAGCCGAAGTCCGGCGGCTGCGCGTCGTTGCCGACCGCGCGCACCAGGTAGATGTCGCCGACCTCGCCCGCCCGGATGCGGCGGTGCAGCTCGAACACGGCGGGGTCGAACCGGCGCTGGAACCCGACCAGCACCTCCACGCCGGAGGCCTCGACGTCGTCGACCAGCGCCCGCATCTCGTCCAGGTCGCTCGCGATCGGCTTCTCGCACAGCGCGGGGACCTTCGCCGCCAACGCCGCCCGCAGCAGCGCCGGGTGGGTGTTGGTCGGCGTGGCCAGCAGGACGCCGTCACTCGCAGTGAGCAACGCGTCGAGGTCGTCAACGGCCTTCGTACCGGGCAGCTCAGCGGACGCCAGCGCCGCGCGACCGGGAACCGGGTCGAAGAGGAGGACCTCGTCGACCTGGTCCAGCGCGGCGAGGTTCGTGGCGTGCATCGTGCCGATCCGGCCGACTCCAGCGACTCCGATCCGCATGCGGATGGTCTCCGTCCTGGTAGGGGGTCTGTGGCGTTAGAGCGCTCTATTGGTTGGAGCGCTCCAATGCTGTAGCTTCCGTCACACGGGTGTCAAGGGGGCGTTTCCGGCTCGTGACCCGCGGACGAGGAGGTGGCGGTGGTCAGGCCAACCATGGAGGACGTCGCCAAGCGGGCGGGGGTCTCCCGCGCGCTGGTGTCGCTGGTGATGCGGGATTCACCCAAGGTGAGCGAGCAGCGGCGCGCCGCGGTGCTGCGGGCGGCGGAGGAACTGGGCTACTCGCCGCACGCCATGGCCCGCTCGTTGGCCAGTCGCACGTCGACCGTGCTGGGCGTGATGGTGTCCGACCTGCACAACGCGTTCTTCGCCGAAGTCGTGGACGGCCTGGACGCGGTGGCCAGGGAACAGGGCTTCGACCTCATCATCAACACCGGCGGCCGCAGCCCGGCGCGGGAACGGCGAGCGCTCGACAGCCTGCTCTCGTTCCGCCCGGCGGGCTTGGCGCTGCTCAGCCCGGTCGTGCCGACCGCGGCCATCAGCAACGCCGCCGACCACCTGCCGATCGTGCTGGTGGCGAGGTCCTCGCGGGTCTCGGGCGTGGACACCGTCAACGACGACGGCGAGCAGGGCGCGGGCCTGGCCGTCGACCACCTGGTCTCGCTGGGCCACCGGGACATCGTCCACCTCGACGGCGGCGAGGGCAGCCAGTCGGGGCCGCGCCGCCGCGGCTACGTCAACGCCATGGCCAAGCACGGCCTGACCCCGAGGGTCGTGACGAGCGAGTACACCGACGCCGCGGGCGCGAGGGCGATCCAGGAACTGCACCGGACCGGCCGGATCCCCACCGCCGTCATCTCCTGCAACGACTTCAACGCCGTCGGCGCCATCTCCGCACTGGAGGAGGCCGGCCTGCGCGTCCCGGAGGACGTCTCCGTGGTCGGCTACGACAACACGTCGCTGGCCGCGCTGCGCCACGTCAGCCTCACAACGGTCGACCAGCCCCGCAACGAGATCGGCAGGCTGGCCGCCGAAGCCCTGCTGCAACGGGTGCGCGGTGAGCGCACCGAACCCGTCCGCCACCTGCTGCACCCCAAACTCGTCGTCCGCTCGACCACAAGTGCCCCAGGAGGACCGTCTTGACCAGCACCATCCCCCACTGGATCGACGGCGCCCGCACCACCGGTGTCCCCACCCGCACGAGCGACGTCTTCAACCCCGCGACCGGCGAGGTGGCGAAGCGGGTGGGACTGGCCGACCAGTCCGACGTGGACCTCGCGGTGGCGTCCGCGGTCAAGGCCGCGTCATCGTGGTCGGAGTCCTCGCTCGCCACCCGCACGCGGATCCTCTTCAACTACCGCCACCTGCTGCACGAGCACCGCGACGAGCTGGCCGCCATCATCACCAGCGAGCACGGCAAGGTGCTGGACGACGCGGCGGGCGAGGTGCAGCGCGGCCTGGAGGTCGTCGAGTTCGCCTGCGGCATCCCCCAACTGCTCAAGGGTGAGCACTCGGAGCAGGTCTCGCGGGGCGTGGACGCCTACTCGGTCCGCCAGCCGCTCGGCGTGGTCGCGGGCATCACGCCGTTCAACTTCCCGGTCATGGTCCCGATGTGGATGTTCCCGGTGGCCATCGCCTGCGGCAACGCGTTCGTCCTCAAGCCGTCGGAACGCGACCCGTCGGCCTCGGTGCGGCTGGCCGAGCTGTTCAGCGAGGCCGGCCTGCCGGACGGCGTCCTCAACGTCCTGCACGGCGACGCGACGGCCGTGAACGCCCTGCTGGACCACCCCGACGTCGCCGCGGCCTCCTTCGTGGGCTCGACGGCCATCGCCAAGCACGTCTACGCGCGCGGCACCGCCGCGGGCAAGCGGGTGCAGGCGCTGGGCGGCGCCAAGAACCACATGGTCGTCCTCCCCGACGCCGACCTCGACGTGGCCGCGGACGCCGCCGTGTCCGCGGGCTACGGCAGCGCGGGCGAACGGTGCATGGCCATCTCGGTGCTGGTCGCCGTCGGCGACACCGGGGACGCGCTCGTCCAGAAGATCGCCGACCGCACCGCCGGCCTGACCACGGGACCGGGCACGGACGCCACCTCGCAGATGGGCCCGCTGGTCACCGGAACCCACCGCGACAAGGTGAAGTCCTATGTGGACGGTGGAGCGGCCGAGGGTGCTTCGCTGGTCGTGGACGGCCGCGGGTTCGCCCCGGAGGGCCACGAGAACGGCTTCTGGCTCAAGCCGACCCTCTTCGACCACGTCACCCCGGACATGGCGCTGTACCAGGACGAGATCTTCGGCCCGGTCCTCAGCGTCGTGCGGGTGCCCACGTTCGAGGCGGCGGTGGACCTGGTCAACGCCAACCCCTACGGCAACGGCACCGCCATCTACACCGGCGACGGCCTGGCGGCCCGCGAGTACCAGCGCCGGGTGCAGGTGGGCATGGTCGGCATCAACGTCCCCATCCCGGTCCCCATGGCCTACTACTCCTTCGGCGGCTGGAAGGACTCCCTCTTCGGCGACACCCACGTCCACGGCGCGGAGGGCGTCCGCTTCTACACCAGGGCGAAGGCCATCACCGCCCGCTGGCCCCGCCAGCACGGCATCGACCTGGGCTTCCCCACCCACGGCTGATCCCAGCGCGAACCCCCTTCGCCCGTGCGGCAAAGGGGGTTCGCGGCGGACCAGGTCACACGTCGACCTTCTCCCGCTCCTCGGCGGGCGGAGCGGGCTTCGTCCGCCCCACCACCAGCTTGCGGATCAGCGGGAAGAACAGCAGCACCGCGATGATCGCGTAGACCACGATCGAGAACGGCGTGTTCACCAGCCCGCCGAGATCACCGTCGGACAGCTGGAGCGCCCGTCGCATCTGCTGCTCGGCGGCCGGTCCGAGGATCACCCCGATGATCGCGGGCAGCACCGGCAGGCCGTACCGCCGCATCACGAAGCCGAGCACGCCGATCACGAACATGACCAGCAGGTCGAACACGTCGGCGTTGACCGCGTAGGCCCCGACGCTGGCGAAGAACAGGATGCCCGCGTACAGGTAGGGCCGCGGGATCCGCAGCAGCTTCGCCCACAGCGGCGCCAGCGGCAGGTTCAGCACCAGCAGCAGCGTCAGCCCGATGAACAGCGACGCGATCAGCCCCCACACCAGCGAGGACTCCCGCTGGAACAGCAGCGGACCCGGCTGGATGCCGTACTGCTGGAACGCCGCCAGCATCACCGCCGCGACGGCCGTCGTCGGCAGGCCCAGCGTCAGCATCGACACCAGCGTGCCCGCGGCCGAGGCCGAGGCGGTCGCCTCCGGGCCCGCGACGCCCTCGATCGCGCCCTTGCCGAACTCGTCCCGGTGCTTCTTCGACAGCTTCTTCTCCGCCACGTACGACAGGAACGTCGGGATCTCCGCGCCACCAGCCGGGATGGCCCCGAACGGGAACCCGATGAACGGCCCGCGCAGCCACGGCTTCCACGCCCGCTTCAAGTCGGCCCTGCCGAGCCACGGCCGTCCGACCGGGATGGCCTCGCTGGCGGTGCGCCGCAGGTGAGCGGCCACCCAGAGCGACTCGCCGACGGCGAACAGGGCCACCGCGACGATCACCACGTCGATGCCGTCGGCCAGGTGCAGCGACCCGAAGGTCAGCCGCTGCTGCCCGGTCATCTCGTCCAGCCCGACCAACCCGATCGTCAGCCCGATCAGCAGCGACGCGAAGCCGCGCACCCGCGAAGCCCCGAGCACCGACGTCACCGCGATGAACGCCAGCACCATGATCGCGAAGAAGTCCGGCGCGCCGATGTCGACCGCGAACTTCGCCACGGTCGGCGCCAGCAGCACCAGCATCGTGGTGCCGATGATCCCGCCGATGAAGTGCCCGATGGCGGCGGCCGCCAGTGCCTGCGCCCCGCGTCCCTTGCGCGCCATGGGGTTGCCGTCGATCGCGGCGACCACCGCCGCGCTCTCACCTGGCGTGTTCAGCAGGATCGACGTGGTCGACCCGCCGAACATCCCGCCGTAGTAGATCCCGGCGAACATGATGAACGCCCCGGTCGGTTCCAACCCGTAGGTGACGGGCAGCAGCAGTGCCACGGCCATCGCCGGTCCGATCCCCGGCAGCACGCCGATGGCGGTGCCGAGCAGCACGCCCAGCGCCGCCAGCGCCAGGTGGGTGGGCGTCAACGCCGTGGCGAACCCGTCCATGAGCTGGTCGAACATCACAGCACCCCCATCAGCGGGCCGCCGGGCAGTGGAACTCCGAGCAGGTTGTTGAAGATCAGGAACGTCGCCACGGACATCCCGGCGGCGATCAGCGGGTCGCGCACGAAGTGCCTGCTGCCCAACGCGTAGGCCGCGCCCCAGAACAGGATCGCCCCGGAGATCGGGAACCCGACCACCCCGATCAGCGCGGCGTTGGCCAGGAAAGCCCCGCACAGCAACAACACCGTCCGCCAGTCGGCCGGAGCCGCGAGGTCGATGTCCTCGCCGCCCTCGGCCTCCCCGCGCCCGCCGCGCAGCACGTCGCGCGCCAGCAGCACGGCCACGACGAGCAGCCCGACGCCGACCACGATGGGCACGGCCTTCGGCCCGACCGGGCCGCGCTGGGCGAAGTCCGTGTGGATGCGCAGGGCGTCCACCAGCACGACCACCCCGAGCACCACCAGCACCCCGGAGACCCCGAGTTCGGAGCGCTCCCTCAACCACGTCTTCGCTGTAGTCATGCCAGCCCCAAGTCCTTCAGCACGGTCGCCACTCGCGTGTTCTCCTCCTCCAGGAAGGTCCCGAACTGCTCGCCCGGCGCGAAGGCGTCCGTCCACCCGTTGCGCTCCAGGGCTTCCTTCCACTGCCGGGTCGAGTGCAGGGTCGTGAACAGGTCCACCAGCCGGTCCCGGTCGGTGTCGGAGATGCCGGGCGGCGCGACGATCCCGCGCCAGTTGCTGAACTTCACGTCGACACCGGACTCGCTCAACGTCGGCGCGTCGACACCGGGGATGCGGTCCGCGCTGGTCACCGCGAGCACCCGCAGGGTCCCGGCCTGGATCTGGTCCCGGTACTCGCCGATCCCGGAGACGCCGAACGCGACCTTGCCGCCGAGCACCGACGCGAGCAGCTCGCCGCCGCCGTCGAACGGGATGTAGTTGACCGTGCGGGGTTCCAGGCCAACGGCCTTGGCCATCAGCATCGGCGCGAGGTGGTCGGGTCCGCCGGGCGACGACCCGCCGCCGACCGGCACGGCGCCCGGAGAGGCCTTCCACGCCGAGACGAGGTCCGCGAGCGTCCGGTAGGGCGAGTCCTTGCCCACCACGACGATGTCCGGTTCCTCGATCAGCTTCGCGATCGGCGTGGTGTCCAGCAGCGACGACGGGGCCTTGTTCGTGTACACGCTGCCGACCACGCCGAGGCCCATCGACATGACCAGCTTGCCGTTGCCCTTCTCGGCCACCGTGCGCCCGAGGCCCACCGTCCCGCCCGCGCCGGGCAGGTTGAACACCTCGGCGTTGCGGAGCAGGTCGGCGTCCTCCATCGCCTTGGCCGCGGTCCGCGCGGTGATGTCGTACCCGCCACCGGGGGCGTTGGGCACCAGCACCCGCAACGCCCGGAGCTGTCCCGCCGCGCTCTCACCACCAGGGGTGAGCAGCGGCGGCACGACGATCACCACCGCTGCCGCGGCGCCCACCGCCAGCCAGTTCCTGATCCGCACTGTGATCTCCGCCTCTCTGCGTCTGGTAGGGGATGTTGCACCTGTGTTAACCGGATGTCCCGATTGCGGGCGTAGCGGTTCTTTTGGTCTTTGTGGTCTCGCGCACCGGCCCGCCGGACGTCCTACTGTCACTCCCACGCGACGAGGCGGGAGGGGCGATGGGCGGTCGGGGATCGCTGGCCAGGCAGCTGCTCGCCTGGCAACTGGTAGTCGTCGTCGCCCTGCTGTGCGCGGTCGGCGCGCTGTCCGTCGTCCAGGCGGGTGCGAACTTCGCCACCACCGAGGGACGCCGGATGCTCTCCGTGGCCGAGGACGTGGCCGCCACGGCGGGCGTGCGGGTTGCGCTGGTGGATCCGCTCCAGCACTACGCGCTGGCGCCGTTCGCCGAGAGCGGGCGCAGCCTGTCCGGCGCGAGCTACGTGATCATCACCGACGGCTCGCGGCGGGTGCTGACCTCACCCGACCCGGCGCAGGTGGGCACGGCGCTGGACACCGGGGACAGCACCACCATCACCGGGCGGTCGTGGGTCGGCGAGCTGGACGGCGCGATCGTGGCGCAGGTGCCGGTGATGAGCGACCGGGGCCAGGTGATCGGGCTGGTCGCGGCGGGCCAGGAGTCGCCGGGGTTCTTCGAGGGCGTGCTCGACTCCCCCGGCGACGCGCTGCGGCTGCTCGGGGTGGCGCTGGCGATCGGGCTGGTCGGGTCGGTGCTGCTGACCCGCCGGGTGAAGAAGCAGACGCTCGGCCTGGAGCCACGGGAGATCACATCGCTGGTGGAGCACCGGGAAGCGCTGCTGCACGGGATCAAGGAAGGTGTCGTCGGGCTCGACCCGCAGCACCGGATCACGTTGGCCAACGACCACGCGCGCGCCTCGCTCGGCCTGCCCGCGGACTGCGTCGGCCGGGCGGTCGCCGACCTCGACCTGGACGACCGGTTGCAGGACGTGTTGACCGGCAAGGCTTCCGGCGCGGACCAGGTGGTGCTGCGGGCCGGGTCCGTGCTGACGATGAACCGGATGCCGATCGCCGTGCACGGCGTGGAGGTCGGGTCCGTCGTGACGCTGCGGGACCGGACCGAGTTGCTGGTGCTGCAGAACGAGCTGGACGCGAACCGGCACGCCACGGACACGCTGCGGGCGCAGGCGCACGAGTTCAGCAACCGGCTGCACACGATCTCCGGGCTGATCGAACTCGGCGAGTACGACGAGGTGCGCGGGTTCGTGAACCGGATCAGCTCGGCGCAGGGGCAGTGGCAGGTGGAGGTGGGGTCGCGGATCGCCGATCCCGCCGTGGCGGCGCTGCTGGTCGCCAAGTCGAGCCTGGCAGCCGAGCGCGGGGTCGGCTTGCGCATGGACCCCGACAGCGGCCTCGGCGAGGTGGACGAGGTGCTGTCCACGGACCTGGTGACCGTGCTGGGGAACCTCGTGGACAACGCGCTGGACGCGCTGGCCGGCGCCCGTGGGTGGATCGAGGTCTCGGTGGGCGAGGAGGACGGCGACGTGGTGGTGGAGGTTCGCGATTCCGGACCGGGCGTTGCGCCGGAGATCGCCGAAGAGGTGTTCAACAACGGGTTCACGACCAAGGCCGCCGAGCAGGGCCAGCGAGGGCTGGGACTGGCGCTGACCAGGCAGGCGTGCCTGCGGCGGGGCGGCAGCGTGCGGGTGCACAACGACGCGGGCGCGGTGTTCACGGCGCGGCTGCCGCGGGAGGTGGCGGTGTGATCCGCGTGCTCGTCGTCGATGACGACTTCATGGTGGCGAAGGTGCACAGCGGCTACGTGGCCCGGACGCCGGGGTTCGAGGTGGTGGGCGTCGCGCACACCGGCGCCGACGCGCTGCGGCTGGTCCGCGACCTGAAGCCGGACCTGGTGCTGCTGGACGTCTACCTGCCCGACATCGACGGCCTCGGCGTGCTGCGGGAACTGCGCGCACAGGGGGACGACGGGGTGGACGTCATCGTGATCACCGCAGCCACCGACGTGGACACGGTCCGCAGCGCCATGCGTGGCGGGGTGCTGCACTACCTGATCAAGCCGTTCGAGTTCGGTGCGCTGCGGGACCAGTTGGGCCACTTCGCCGCGTTGCAGCGGAGGCTGGGCGAGCTGGGTTCCGCCGGGCAGGCGGACGTCGACCAGGTCTTCGGCGGACGTCCCCGCGGGACGCCGGTGCTGCCCAAGGGGCTGACCGCCCAGACCGCCACCCTGGTGGAGCGGGCGCTGCGGTCCCGCCCGGAGGGCTTGTCGGCCAGCGAGTGCGCCCAGGTCACGGCGTTGGCGCGGGTCAGCGCGCGGCGGTACCTGGAGTACTTCGTGGGGATCGGGAAGGCCGAGGTCCGGCTGCGCTACGGCGGGACCGGGCGGCCGGAGCGGCAGTACGTCTGGCTCGGGCGCTAGTCGTCGAACCCGCCGGAACGGCCGCGCTTGGTGACGCTGCGGCGTTTCTTCTGGGCGATCCGGCGTTCCTTCGAGCCACGGCTCGGCTTGGTCGGGCGGCGGACCGGAGGTGGGGCGGCGGCCGCGTCGCGCAGCAGCCGCGCCAAGCGGTCGCGGGCCGCCTGGCGATTCTGCAACTGGGCGCGGTGTTCGCTGGCCGCCACCGTCAGCACTCCGTCCACCAGGCGGTTCACCAGGCGTTCGACCATGCGGGTGCGCAGCCACTCCGGCACTGCAGGCGAGGCAGCCAGGTCGAAGCTGAGTTCGACCCGGCTGTCCGCCGTGTTCACGCCTTGACCGCCGGGGCCGGACGACCTGGAGAACCGTTCGCGGAGTTCGGCCGCCGGTAGTACCAGCGTCCGCGTCACGGTCAAGTCCTCAGCCACCCGAGCAGACTAGAACTTCAGGCCCGGCAAGGTCACGATCTTTATCAGCTGGTCGACCGTGAAGGGCTGGTGGTCGATGGTCGGCGCAATGACCTCTTTGCCGTCGCGCCCGCTCTGCGCCTTGACCGAGATGTTCGCGGTGATGGCGGACACGTGTGTGCCATCGGCGCGCTTCACGTCGACCACGGTCCCGATCCCGCCCGCCCAGCCGAAGTTCATCGTGATGATCCGCACCTCTTGGCCGTTGACGGTCCGGATCTCGCACTCGGGCGGACCACCGCAGCTGAGTCCGCCGGATTCCTTCCCGACCATCACTTCCAGCGTGCCCTCCTGTCCGTCGGCGGCGACCAGGTCGGCGCTCGCGCTGTACCCGCCGTGTTTCTGGATGAACCCGAGCGGCTGCGGGTGGTCCTCCTCGCTGCTCCGAAGGGTGAACCCCGCAGGCACGACATCGCCATCGGCCAGCACCGCGGTGAGCGCCCTCGCGCGTTCCTCGGACATGGGCTCGCACGGCTCGGGGTTGGTCGCGGACGAGCTGGGCGCGTTCTCAGCGCTGACCGGTCGTCCCTGCGAATCCAGCACCTCGGCCGGGACGACGAGGTAGCACGAGGTGAACGAGCTGGACGTGGTGGGTGAGCTGCTGAAACCGGTGCCCACCGGGTCCACCTGGCCCGCGCTGTTCGAGCTGAACGCGAGTGAAGCGCCGAGCGCGACCACCGTGATCACCGCGGCGAAACCACCTGTGATGGTCAACCTGCGCTGGATCAGGCGGGTGCGGCCCTTCCGCAGCACCTCGTCGCGGTGGATCCGCAGCGGCGGCTCCCCGATGAAAGCCGAGTCGAACGTCTGCTTGATGTCGTCCTCGTTCATCGTTCCCCCAATGCGGCGTGGCCCATGCCGAGCAGGGTGCGCAGCGCGGCGAGTCCCTTCGAAGCCTGGCTCTTGACGGTGCCC
>JBDSAJ010001050.1:0-4635 GCA_039922235.1 Umezawaea sp. | reverse complement strand
TGCTGGGGTTGCTGGACGTTACGCCGGTGCGGGGGAGTGTGCGGTTCTTTTCCACGGTGACGGGAGGGTTCGAGACGGGGTTGGATGCCGGGTACTGGTACCGGAATCTCCGGCAGACCGTCCAGTTGGACGCCGCCGTGCGCGACCTCGCGGTACGCGGCTTCCGTGCGTTCGTAGAGGTGAGCGCGCACCCGGTGCTGACGCCGGCAATCCAAGACGCCGTGCCGTCCGCCGTGGTTCTCGGCACGCTGCGCCGCGACGACGGCGACGCGGACCGCGTGCTGATCTCGGTGGCACAGGCGCACGTGGCGGGTCTGCCGGTGCGATGGACCTTCGCGGGCGCCGCGGTCGTGAATCTGCCGACGTACGCGTTCCAGCACGAGCGGTACTGGCTGGAGCCGCTGTCAGCGGCGGGCGACGTGACCGCGGCAGGTTTGGCCTCGGCGGCCCATCCGTTGCTGGGCGCGACGATCGTGCTGGCCGACTCGAGCGGCGCGGTGCTCACTGGCGTGCTGTCGCTCAAGGCACAGCCGTGGCTCGCTGACCACACGGTGAACGGCGCGGTATTGTTGCCCGGCACCGCTTTCGTCGAGCTGGCGCTGCGTGCTGGCGAGGAGGTCGGGTGTGGCCGGCTCGAGGAGTTGACCCTCGCCGCGCCGCTGACGATCCCACCGGCGGGCACGGTGCGGATCCAGATCGTCGTCGGCGCCGCGGACGACGAGGGACGGCACGACATGAGCGTGCACTCCCAGGTGAACGAGGAGTGGACCGCGCACGCCACCGGGGTGCTGAGCACCGCGCGTGGGCGGGCGGACACGCTCACCGACTGGCCGCCTGCCGGGGCCGAGCCCGTGGACGTGGGTGAGTTCTACGCCGCCATGGCGGCCAAGGGCTTCGAGTACGGGCCGGTGTTCCGCGGCCTGAAGTCGTTGTGGCGCCTCGGTGACGAGGTCCATGCCGAGGTGGCGCTGCCCGACGACGCGGTGGACGACGCCTTCGGCCTCCACCCGGCGCTGCTCGATGCGGCGTTGCACGCGGGCGTCGGAGACGAGGCGCGACTGCCGTTCGCGTGGACCGGTGTGTCGTTGCACTCGCGGGGTGCGGTGGCAGCTCGGGTGCGGATCACGCCCGCCGGGTCTGACGGGATAGCACTCCTGCTCACCGACGGCACGGGTGCGCCCGTAATCTCGGTGGACGCGCTGGTGTCGAGGCCGCTCGTGGAGCAGCGCGCGACAACCGCTCTCAGCGACCTGTACGCGGTGGACTGGACCGCTGTCGAGCTCGACTCGGAACCGGTGTCCGCGGTGACCGTGTTCGGTCCCGACCACTTGGGGTTCGCCGAGGCAGGAGTCCGCGTCCTGCCGTTCGACGAGGACGCGGTGCCGGACCGGGTGGTGCTGCCGTGCGCGTTCCCGGCGGACGTGGTGGACTCGAGCACGGCCGCCGTGGCGGTGCGTGGCGCGGTGGGCCGTGTCCTGGACGTCCTGAAGGACTGGCTCGCCGACGAGCGCTGCGCCGCGTCGAAGCTGGTCGTGGTTACCAGACGGGCGGTGTCGACGGCGAGGGACGAGGACGTCGTCGACTTGCTGCACGCGGGCGTGTGGGGCCTGGTGCGGTCGGCGGAGTCGGAGAACCCCGGCCGGTTCGCCCTGATCGACTTGGACGAGGTGGACGCGTCGTTCACCGCCGCTGTAGCGGGTGACGAACCGCAGCTCGCGTTGCGTGCCGGGAAGGCGCTGGTGCCGAGGCTCGCGCGAGTGGGACAGGAACTGGGTCTCGTGCCGCCGCCCGGACCGGCGTGGCGACTCGACGTCACCGCGCGCGGCACCGTGGAGAACCTGGTGCTGGCGCCCGCGCCGGACGCGCTGGAACCGTTGTGGGAAGGGCAGATCAGGGTCGGCGTGCACGCGGCGGGACTCAACTTCCGCGACGTGATGATTGCCCTCGGCATGTACCCCGGCGCCGCCACGATGGGTGGTGAAGGCGCAGGTGTCGTGCTCGAACTGGGGCCCGGCGTGTCGTCGGTCGCGGTCGGCGACCGCGTGATGGGCCTGATGCCCGGCGGGTTCGGCCCGATCGTGACCGTGGACCACCGCCTTGTGGTCGGCGTGCCGGCCGGGTGGTCGTTCGCCCAGGCCGCGTCGGTGCCGGTGGTGTTCCTGACCGCGTACTACGCGTTGATGGACCTGGCGAAGATCCAGGCGGGCGAACGGGTTCTGGTACATGCCGCCGCGGGAGGTGTCGGTATGGCGGCGGTGCAGTTGGCCCGCTTCTGGCATGCCGAGGTGGTGGCGACCGCGAGTCCGGCCAAGTGGGACGCCGTGCGTGAGCTGGGTGTGGAGCGGATCGCGTCGTCGCGGGATGTGGCGTTCGAGGAGGAGTTCGGACGGGTCGACGTCGTGGTGAACTCCTTGGCGCGGGAGTTCGTCGACGCGTCGCTGCGGTTGCTGGGGCCCGGTGGCCGGTTCATCGAGATGGGCAAGACCGACCTCCGCGAGGCAGCCGACCACCCCGACCTCCTCTACCGGGCGTTCGACCTCGTCGAGGCGCCGCCGGAGCGCGTCGCGGAGATGCTGCGGCACCTCGTCGACCTCTTCGAGGCCGGTGTGCTGCGGCCGTTGCCGATCACCACGTGGGACGTGCGGCGGGCACCGGAGGCGTTCCGGTTCCTGAGCCAGGCCAAACACATCGGCAAGATCGTGCTGACGGTCCCGCCACCGCTCGACCCGCGGGGAACCGTTCTGGTCACCGGTGGAATCGGCGGCCTCGGCAGGCTCGTCGCGCGGCAGTTGGTCGAGACGCACGGTGTGCGGCACCTCTTGCTGACCTCGCGCCGGGGCCTTGGCGCCCCGGACGCGGCGAGCACCGTCGAGGAGCTCACCGCGCTGGGGGCCGAGGTCACCGTGGTGGCGTGCGACGTCGCCGACCGCACGGCCGTGGCCGCGATGCTCGATGGTGTTCCCTTCGATCACCCGCTCACCGCGGTGGTGCACACCGCGGGCGTGCTGGACGACGGCTTGGTCGGCGCGTTGGATGCCGAGCGGCTCGACACCGTCATGCGGCCCAAGGTTGACGCCGCACTGCACCTGCACGAGCTCACCCATCAGCTGGACCTCGCCCGCTTCGTGGTCTTCTCGGCCGCGTCTGGGGTCCTGGGCGGTCCTGGACAGGCCAACTACGCGGCGGCGAACGTCTTCCTCGACGCGCTCGCGCAGCACCGGCGGTCGTGCGGCCTGCCCGCGTTGTCGTTGGCATGGGGACTGTGGGCCGAACGCAGTGGGATGACCGGTCACCTCGACGAGGCCGACCTGTCCCGCATGGCCCGCGGTGGCATCGCCGCACTATCCTCATCGGACGGTGTCGCGCTGTTCGACATCGCGACCGGCGTCGACCACGCGCAGCTCGTGCCCGTGCGACTCGACCTGCCCGCGCTGCGGACGAAGGCACGCAACGACGGCGTGCCCGCGGTGCTGGGCAGCCTGGTGCGCACGCCGCTGCGCAGGGCCGTGGACGCCGTCGCGGACGACTCGCTGGCCATCCGGCTCGCCGGGATGAGCGACGCCGATCGCAGGCGCGCTTTGCTCGACCTGGTGCGTTCGCACGCCGCGACCGTTCTCGGCCACCGCTCGGGCGACTCGCTGGGCATGCGCCAGGCGTTCCGCGACATCGGCTTCGACTCGCTCACCTCGGTGGAGCTGCGCAACCGGCTCGGCTCCGCGACCGGCCTGCGGCTGCCCGCGACGGTGGTGTTCGACCACCCGAACCCGGAGGCGCTGGCCGAGCACGTGGCCGCCCAGCTCGCAGGCACCACCCGGCGGGCCGTGGTGCGGTCGGCTGCGCCCGCCGACGAGCCCATCGCGATCATCGGGATGAGCTGCCGCCTGCCGGGTGGTGTCACGACGCCGGATGAGCTGTGGCGGCTGGTGGCCGGCGGCGTTGACGCGATCGGTGAGTTCCCAGTCGACCGGGGCTGGGACACCGACGTGCTCTTCGACCCCGATCCAGGCAGGTCCGGTACGTCTTACGCGTCCACCGGCGGTTTCGTCGCGAACGTCGCCGGGTTCGATCCGGCGTTTTTCGTGATCAACCGGCGAGAGGCGTTGGCGATGGACCCGCAGCAGCGGTTGCTGCTCGAGACGTCCTGGGAGGCGTTCGAGCACGCGGGCATTGATCCGCGTTCGGTGCGCGGCAGCCAGACCGGTGTGTTCGTCGGGGCGAGCAGGCAGGACTACGCGACCTTGCAGTCGGGCACGCCCGCGGAACTGGAGGGGTATCTCGTCACGGGCAACGCCTCCAGCGTTGCGTCCGGCAGGCTCTCCTACACGTTCGGGCTCGAGGGGCCCGCGCTCACCGTGGACACTGCGTGTTCGTCGTCCTTGGTGGCCATGCACCTGGCCGCACAGGCGCTGCGGCAGGGGGAGTGCTCGCTGGCACTCGCGGGCGGTGCGACGGTCATGGCGACGCCCGGCATCTTCGTCGAGTTCTCCCGGCAGCGCGGTCTCGCGGCCGACGGGCGGTCGAAGGCGTTCGCCGCGCAGGCGGACGGGTTCGGCATGTCCGAGGGCGCGGGTGTGTTGTTGCTGGAGCGGTTGTCGGACGCGCGGCGCAACGGTCACCGAGTGCTGGCCGTGGTGC
>JBDSAJ010001049.1:0-8437 GCA_039922235.1 Umezawaea sp. | reverse complement strand
GTGTTCTCCGCGATCCGCGTCGGCGGTCTCGCGGGCCGCGCGGCGGACGAGCGCGTGGCGCAGCAGGAAGGCGTGCTGGGCCAGGAGACAGTCGGCGCGGGCGGCATCGCCTACGCGCTGCGGACCGTCCCGGTGGCCGTGGACATCGCCCGCCGGATCGCCGCCGTCGCACCGGACGCGTGGGTCATCAACTTCACCAACCCGGCGGGCGTCGTCACCGAGGCGATGTCGCGGCACCTCGGCCACCGGGTGATCGGCATCTGCGACTCCCCCGTCGGACTGGGCCGCCGGGTCGCCCGCGCACTGGACGTGGACCTCGACGCGGCGTGGCCGGACTACGTCGGCCTCAACCACCTGGGCTGGCTGCGCGGTCTGCACGTCGGCGGCGAAGACGTCCTCCCCCGCCTGCTGGCCGACTCCGACCGGCTGGAGTCGTTCGAGGAGGGCAAGCTCTTCGGCGCGGACTGGCTGCGCACGCTGGGCGCGATCCCGAACGAGTACCTGCACTACTACTACTCCACCAGGGAAGCCGTCGCGGCGGGCGCCTCACGGGGCGCGTTCCTCCTGGAGCAGCAGCGGAAGTTCTACTCCGACCCCAGCTTCGCGAGCTGGGACCGCACCCGGCTGGAGCGCGAGGCCACGTACATGGCCGAGACGCGCGCCGACGAGCGCGACTCCGGCGACCTCGACGGCGGCGGCTACGAGCAGGTCGCGCTGGCCCTGATGCACGCCATCGCCAACGACCGGCGCGCGACGCTGATCCTCAACGTCCCCAACGGTTCCACGCTGTCCGTCCTGGACCCGCAGGCGGTCATCGAGGTGCCGAGCCTGGTCGACGCCAACGGCGCCCGCCCGCTGGCGGTGAGCCCGCTCGAAGACCACGCGGCGGCGCTGGTCACCAGCGTCAAGGCGGTCGACCGCGTGATACTGGACGCCGCGACGGGTGGCGCGAAGGCCGACGCGCTCAAGGCGTTCGCCCTGCACCCGCTGGTCGATTCCGTCGGCGTCGCGCGCAGGCTGCTCGACGGCTACCGCGCGCACCACCCGGAACTGGCCTACCTGAGCTGAACCCGGCCCAGCGAGTCCGCCCGCCGGGTGGTCTCCGGCAGCCGGAAGTCCGTGCACAGCCGCAGGACCTCGGCGCACGCCCGGTCGAGGCCCAGCCGGTGGCCGACCGACACGAACACCGGCTTCACGCCGTCACGGGTGCGCAGCGCGCGGCCGACGACCTCGTCGTCCAGCAGCAGGTCCGCCACCGCGCCGCGCGCGGTACCGGGCATGGTGAACGGGCCCATCGGCGTCTTCGCCACGCCGACGCTCGGCAGGTCGGTCACCACGCCCAGGTGGCAGGCGAGCCCGAACCGGCGCGGGTGCGCGAGCCCCTGCCCGTCGCACACCAGCAGGTCCGGTGCGACGGACAGCGCGTCCAGCGCGGTGAGCAGCGACGGCAGCTCGCGGAACGCGAAGAGCCCTGGGACGTAGGGGAAGTCGGTGGTGCCGAGCACCACGACCTCGTCCAGCGTCTCCAGCGTCACGGCGTCCAGCACGACCACGGCCGCGGCGAGCCGGTCGTCGTCCGCGTAGCCGACGTCCAGGCCCGCGACCGTGCGGATCTCCAGGTCCGGCTCGGTGGTGGTGCGCACGAACGGCCGGAGCCGCTCCTGCAGCGCGATCGCGTCCTCAGGGGTGCGCGGCCAGTCGGGTTCCACCGGTTCAGTGGTCCACTTCGCCGAGGTGGGCGGCGAGCAGGTCGTCGCCGAAGTCGCCGGAACGCCTGCGCCACACCGAGTGCGCGTGGTTCGCGCCGCCCTGGGTGTTGTCGTACTCGATCAGCAGCTCGGGCGTCTGGACCCGGTAGTAGTGGCCCGCGCCCCGCTTCTCGGAGCCCTCCCACGCGAAGTGCACGCGGTCGAGTTCGAGCCGGTCGAACTCCGCGGTGGCCAGGTCCGGGCGCAGCCGGTCGAGGTAGTAGCGGACGAGCCCCGTGAGCAGGTCGCGCGCCTCACCGTCCAGGCTGCTCAGCGCGACGCCGACCGGTTCGAGCACGGACCCGAGCCGAGGCTCGTTGCGGGTCAGCAGGTCGTCCGGGGCGCGCTTGGACACGACGGCGGTCAGGCGGTGCTCCGCACCCATCCGGTCGAGCAGCTGCCGGGGCAGCTCCTCCTCCAGCGCCAGCGGCCGCAAAACGGTGAGCCCGTTGTAGGTCGTGTGCGCGGGCTCCGCGCCGAGGAAGAACGGCGTGGCGGACACCCGGCCGTCGACCACGACGACGTTCACCGACACGTGGTGGCCTTCGAGCCGCCAGCCCCACGGGTCGTCACCGGGAGTGCCGAACAGGACGAACCAGTAGTCACCCCGGTGGCGGTTCCGGTTGCCGCCCTCGCGGTGGTCGAGCACGTCCTCCAGCGCCATGATCGTGGCGGTCTGCGCGTAGGCGTGCGGGCTCAGCACCGAGGCGAGCAGGTGGTGCACGGCCTTGCGCTGCGTCCTGCCCAGCTCGCCGACCACCACCCCCGCGCGGGGGCCGGGCGTGTAGGCCCAGCGGTGCCGGAGATCGTCGTCGGTGATGGGCCGCAGTGCTGTCGAGCGCTGCCGCTCGTCCAGGGATCGGACGAGCGAGCGGGCGGCCTCGGTGAGAACGTCGGTCATGGTCCTCCGACCCTATCCGCCGCAGGCCGGGCCGGAGCCCCGGCGGTTCGGCACGGCCGACCGCCGGGGGCTCGCGGGTCGTCATCCTTGGGCGATGTAGGCCTGCAACTGGTCACGGCTGTCCTCGAGCTGGCTGATGTGGCTCTTGACCACGTCACCGATGCTCACGATGCCGATGAGCTGACCGCCGTCGAGCACCGGCACGTGCCGGATGCGGCGTTCGGTCATCTGCACGGTCAGGCTGTCCACGGTGTCCTGCGGCGCACAGGTGAACACCAGCTTGGTCATGATCTCCGATACGGGCGCGGACAGCAGTTCCGCACCCCTTTCGTGCAACCTGCGGACGACGTCCCGCTCCGAGACGATCCCCGCGATGCCATCGGGTCCGAGCACGACCATGGCACCCACGTTGTGCTCGGCCAGTCCGGCCAGCAGCTCACTCACCAGGGTTCTCGGTTCGACCGTCGCCACCGCCGAGCCCTTGGTCCGCAACACGTCAGCGATCTTCATGTGGCGCCTCCGATCCGCAACTGGACGGTGACTAACCTCACCCAGGCTAGTTCGGATCGGGGCGGAACGGGAGGTCAAGACGCCCGATAGGACCACTTCGGCCGCCGATCCGGTTACCCGGACCGGCGGCGGCGTGACCACTCAGCCGCTGCGGCGGTTGGTGAACGAACGCTTCCCGACCACGTTGTTGTTGTGCATCTGACCGGGGATCTTGCTGTTCTGGGACGCCTTCTTCGCGCCGCCCCGCCGGTCTTGGCGGTTGGGCACGAAGTCCGGCTCCGTGGCTTCAGCGGCCTCGGTGGCCTCAGTGGCCTCGTCGGCCTCGTTCTCGGGTGCCGGGGTCTCGGTCATGGTGCCTCCTGTGTGTTCGACGGCCGTCGACCTGATCGGACTGCCGACCACCGCGGCGGGCGCGGGTCCGCGAGGTGCGGCGACCACCTCCAAGCGTAGGGGGTCCGGTGATCGCCCTGCTCGGCCCCGCCACACCCGGACGGCGATCCCCGTCGTGGAGAATGCGCGTGGTGAAGTTGCGGACTCGGGTGGAGGCGGCGGCGGCCACGATGCTCGCCAAGCGGAAGTTCGTGGCGCCGCTGGACTTGTTCACCGCGCTCGGGTGGCTGCCGGACAAGCAGGTGGACCGGTGGCGGCGGGGCCAGGTCGAGCACCTCGGAGTCGTGCTGGCGGTGCCACCGGACAAGGCGCTGGAGGCTCTGGAGGCGTTGCGGCGCTGGGCCGAGTCCGAAGGGCTGGAAGCATCCGAGGTGGAGTACCCGGCCGCGACGCTCGACCGGCGGCCGCTGCGGTTCGGCGAGCCGGAGACCGCGTACCGGACGCACTGGCTGGCAGCCGGGCTGTCCGACAAGCGGCGCGAGAGCCTGCTGGAACGGCAGAACAAGGCGCCGGACCTCGTGGTCGACGTGGCCGTGGCCGACTGGTCGTGCACGGAGTGCGGCGGCACCGGCGACCTGCTGGTCACCGACCCCGGCGGGCCGCTGTGCCTGACGTGCGCGGATCTGGACCACCTCGTGTTCCTCGGCGCCGGTGACGCGACGCTGACCCGGCGGGCCAAGAAGGCCAGCGGGCTGTCGGCGGTCGTGCAGCGGTACGAACGGTCGCGCAAACGCTTCCAGCGCAAGGGGATCCTGGTCGAGGAGGCCGCCCTGGAGCAGGCGGAGGACTCGTGCCTCGCGGACGAGGACGTGCGCCTGCGCAGGCGGGAACGCGACCGGGAGCGCCGGGCCGACTGGGACGTCGACTTCCAGGCCGCGCTGGCGGCAGAGATCCTCCACCTGTTCCCCGGCTGCCCCGCAGACCGCGCCGACGCCATCGCCCGGCACGCCGGGACGCGCGGCAGCGGCCGGGTCGGGCGGTCCGCCGCCGGGCGCGCACTGGACGAGCGGAAGACCACCCTGGCCGTGATCGCCTCGCTGCGGCACGAGGACACCGACTACGACCGGATGCTCATGTCCGGTGTGGACAGAGCCGTGGCCCGCGAGCGCATCCGCGCCGACATCGACCGGCTGCTGGAGAACTGGCGCGGGTGAAGGGAAAGGGGAGCCGGTTCGCACCGACTCCCCCTTCGTGGGCTACCCGCGCCTGCGGACGGCGTACTGCCGCTGGTTCGCCACCGGGGCGGAGAACGCGCGGGGCGGGATCTGGGACTTCTTGCCCGCCGCCCGCCGTTCCCGCCTGCTGGTGGGAACGGCTTCGGGGGTCGGGATTGGCGGTTCGGAGCGCACAGGCATGAGCGCCTCCTCACTGTCGAGATGGCGTGCGAAATCGGCGACCACGACGGGTCGCGCAAGAGCCCGCGAGGGCTACCGGTGGGATGAGGTCACGCGCGGCGGGCGAACGACAGCGGCGGCGCGGAGGTGTTTCCTTCTCACTTCACGAAAAGGACCGTAGCAAGCCCTCGCGAACCCGCGCCACCTATTTACCGGCCGCCAGGAACTCCTCGAACGTGCCCTTGCCGTCGGCGTGCTCCGGGGTGATGCCACCGCCCTGCCGCAACGCCCGGAACACCTTGCCGGGCCAGCGGATCGGCACGATCCGGCGCTTGCGGCCGCGGACCGCGAGGTACTCGCGGGCGAGGTCGGCGGCGGGCCGGACCTCCGGTCCGCCGACGTCCGGGACGCGGCCCGCTGGCTCGGCGACGGCGAGGTCCGCCAGCCGGGCGGCGACCTCGCGGACCTCGACGGGCTGGAACCGCACCGACGGCACGGGCATGACCAGCGGCACCTTCGCGAGCGCCCCGAACAGGGTGGCGATCAGGTCGTGGAACTGGGTGGTGCGCAGCACCGTCCAGCCGACGCCGGACTCCTCGATCACCTGTTCCGCGGCGAGCTTCGCGCGGTAGTACCCGAGCGGGACGACGTCGACGCCGACGATCGAGATGTACACGACTTGCCGCACGCCCGTGGCCTGGGCGGCGGCGGCGAGGTGGCGGGCGGATTCCACGTCGCCACCCGTCTGCGTGCTCGCGCAGTGCACGACCACCTCGGCGCCGGTCAGAGCGGCTTCCAGGCCGTTGCCGGTGCGCAGGTCGATCGGCCACGTCGGCGACTTGCGGCTGACCACGCGGACGTCGTGGCCGTCGGCCTCCAGCAGGTCCACGACCAGGCGCCCCAGGGTGCCGGTGCCACCGGTCACCACGATCGTCATGTTCTCCATGCCCCGTGGACGAGGTGCGCGAGCGGAACGTGACACCGGGTCACGGGTACGGCTTCAACTCCGGCAGCTCACCGGTCAGCGACCCCACCGGGGTGCGGCCCGCGGCCCACGCGGCGAGATCGGTCCGGGCGCCCGAGACCTCGACCGGCGTGCCGCTCCCCCACGTCCACGTCTGCCCGTCGTCGGCCCGCAGCACCACTTGGACGCCTTCGGGCGCACGGGGCGCGGTGAACTCGATCAGGTGGTCGCAGAACGCCGGTGACCAGGTCGCGGGCGTGTAGCCGAGCCGCAGGTCGGTGCTGTGGATCTCGACCTCGCGCCAGTACGCCTGCACCACGTCGACCAGGGTGCCGTCGCGGTAGACGACGGACCTGGTCCAGTCGTCGGGACCGATCTTCGCGAGCGCGCGGTCGAACGCGCCCGCCGAGGCGAGCACGGCTTCGACGAGGTCGGCGGCGGGGTTGGCCGCGCGGGCGTTGATCGCGGCGTCACGGGCGGGCCTGCCGCCGTCGTAGACGTCGACCTTCCGGTCCTCCAGCCCGTACTCGACTTGGCGGGCCAAGGCGGCGGCGACGCCCGCCAGGTGTGCGAGGACGTGACCGCGGGTCCAGCCGGGCAGCACCGAATCGGCGATGACGGACTCGTCGGTCAGCCCGTGCAGCAGGCCGGGCAGGCGGGTGTTCGCAGCCCACACGGGGACCGGGTTCACGGACACGATGGCTCCTAACGGACTTCAACAGACTTGCCGTTAGAGAGCCTAGCCATACCAGTCACACGGGAACAAGGCCGAATCCCGTTAGAATCCCCTCGTGGCTCTCCATCCAGCCCTCGCTTTCGTCGGCACGGTCCGGTACGACACGGACGACCTCGCGACCTCGTCGGGGTTCGCCGACTGGCTCGGCCTGCACACCGACGCCCCGGCTGGGCTCGCGGCGGACGACCAGCTCAGGGCGCGGGTGGTGGCACTGCGCAAGGCCGTCCGGAGCCTGTTCGCCCGCGCGGTCGCACCCGACGCGCTGAGCAGGACCGACACGGACGGGCTGCTCGACCCGACGGCGGCGCTCGACCAGGTGAACGAAGCCGCCAGCGCCGTGCTGCGCGCTCCGCGCCTGGAGTGGCCGTCGGCGGGAACGCCCCAGCTGGCGGAGCGGCGCACCGAGGCCGACGCGGCGACGCACCTGGTCGCGGACCTGGCGCGGTCGGCGATCGAGTTCCTCGCGAGCGCGGACCGCGAACACCTGCGGGCTTGCCCGGCGCCGAGGTGCGTGCGGTACTTCGTCCGCGACCACCCGCGCCAGGCGTGGTGCAAGCCCTCGTGCGGCAACCGCGCGAGGGCCAGCCGGTACTACCACCGGCACCACTCAGACGAGTGACCTCGCGCCCGCCGCCCAGCGCACGGCGGGTCCCATCGCCAGACCCGCGGCGAGGAACAGGCCACCGAGCACCAGCCAGCCCGCGGCACCCCAGCCTAGGACCAGCGTCGTGAGCAGCAGCGGTCCCACCATCCTGGCAACGGGCACGCCGCTGCCGAAGAAGCCCTGGTACTGGCCCTGATTGTCGGACGGTGCCAGGTCGAAGCCGATCTCCCACGCGCCGGAGGCGAGCATCATCTCGCCGATCAACTGCAGGCCTGCCGCCACCAGCAGCACGAGGACGGCGGTCCACGCGTTCCCGCCCGCCGACAGTGCGAACACCGCGCACGACGCCAGCATCGCGAGCCCGGCCCAGCGCACGAACCGCGCGGCGGAGTCGAGCCCGGTCACCCGGCGGGCCACCCGGACCTGGAACAGCACCACCCCGATGGTGTTCAGCACGAGCAGCGCCGCCACCACCCACCGCGGCGCCTCCGTGCGCTGCACGATCCACAGCGGCACCACCAGGCTGAGCAGCGGCATGTACAGCAGCATCACCGTGTTGAGCAGCGTGACCAGCGCGTACGGCCGGTCGCGGAGCACCGCCAGCGCGGGCTCGCCCACCACGGCCGGAACGGGTGGCACAGCGGGCAACGCGCGCAGCACGACGGCCGCGGCCACGAAGCCCACCGCGTCGAGTGCGAACACCGCCAGGTAGGCCTCGCGGGTGTCGATCTGGAGCGCCAGACCGCCGAGCGCCGCGCCGACGGCCAGCCCCGCGTTCACCGTGGACTGGAGGTACGCCCGGACCTCGGTCCGCTTCGCCTTGTCCACCAGTCCCGCCAGCAGCGCCTGCCGTGCGGCGGCGAGACCGGACTGGCAGCTCGCGTAGAGGCAGACGGAGATGACGAACGGCACGTACGTGCGGACGACCAGGAACGAGCCGACGGCCACCGCGGTCGCGAGGGCGAGCAGCACCGCCGTGCCCCGCGCGCCACGCCGGTCGGCGAGGTGCCCGAGCGGGATGCCCGCGACCGAGCCGATCGCCCAGCCCAGCGTCAGGCCGAGGCCGATCTGCGTGGCGGACAGCCCGACGATCCGGGTGAAGTAGAGGGCTGAGCACACGAGGTACGCGCCGTCGCCGAGGGAGTTCGCCAGTTGTGCCGCGGCGAGCATCCGTGCCGGTCCGCGGGCCGGGAGGAATCCGTTCACACCGGGAACGATAAGGAGCGGATTGGCCGAGAGTAAGATCCGAT
>JBDSAJ010001048.1:0-2841 GCA_039922235.1 Umezawaea sp. | reverse complement strand
CACCCGCGGGCGCGACCATCGAGCACTACACCGGCCTCGGCCTCGACCTGGTGCCCGGCAGCGGGTTGCTCGCGGCCGTGGTGCCCGGCGCGTGGGACGGCTGGCTCACCCTGCTCCGCGACTACGGCACCAAGTCGTTGCGCGAGGTGCTGGACTACGCGATCGGCTACGCCCGCGACGGGTTCCCGCTGCTGGAACGGGTGGCGACGACCATCTCCACGGTCTCCGACCTGTTCCGCGACCACTGGCCGACGTCGGCCGCGCAGTGGATGCCCGGCGGCCGGATCCCCGAGGCGGGGTCCCGGTTCCGCAACCCCAAGCTCGCCGAGACGTGGGAGTGGCTGCTGGCCGCCGGTGAAGCCGCGGGCGGCAACCGCGAAGCCCAGATCGAGGCGGCCCGCCGCGCGTGGTCGCAGGGTTTCGTGGCCGCGCAGATCGACGACTTCTGCCGCACCGAGTTCCGCGACGACTCCGGCCGCGACCACGCGGGTGTGCTGACCGGCGCGGACATGGCGGCCTGGGAAGCGACCTACGAGGACGCCGTCACCGCGGACTTCGGCGACTGGACCGTCGCCAAGTGCGGCGCCTGGTCGCAGGGACCCGTTCTGCTGCAACAGCTCCGGCTGCTGGAGGGCTTCGCCGACCGACTGTCCTACGTGGACGGCAAGCCGACGGCGGAGACCGTCCACCTCGCGGTCGAGTGCGCCAAGCTCGCGTTCGCCGACCGCGAGGCCTGGTACGGCGACAGCGGCGACGTGCCGCTCGACGTGCTGCTCTCCCGCGAGTACGCCGACCTGCGCCGCAAGCTCGTCGACGAGACCGCGTCGCTCGACCTGCGCCCCGGCTCGCCCCGCGACCTCACGCCCGTGCTCGCCGTGCACATCCAGCGCGGTCCCAGCGCGCTGACCGACCTCGGTGGCGCCATCGGCGAGCCGACCGTCGAGCGCAGCGGCACCACCAGGGGCGACACCGTGCACGTCGACGTCGTGGACCGCTGGGGCAACCTGGTGTCCGCGACCCCGTCCGGCGGCTGGCTCCAGTCGTCGCCGACCATCCCGTCACTGGGCTTCTGCCTCGGCAGCCGGGCCCAGATGTTCTGGCTGGACAAGGGCTTGCCGAACTCCCTGGCCCCCGGCAAGCGCCCCCGCACCACGCTGACCCCGTCGCTCGCGCTGCGCGAAGGCCTGCCCGCGCTGGCGTTCGGCACACCCGGCGGCGACCAGCAGGACCAGTGGCAGCTCGGGTTCTGGCTCGCGCACACCACCGGCGGCCTGAACCTCCAGCAGGCGATCGACGCGCCCCTGTGGCACAGCAACGCGTTCCCCAGCTCCTTCTTCCCCCGCACCTGGACGCCCGGCGAACTGGTCGTCGAGTCCCGCATCGGAGCGGCGGCGATGGCCGACCTGAGCGAGCGCGGCCACACCGTGGTCGACGCGGGCGAGTGGACGCTGGGCCGGATGTCCGCCGTGGCAAGGGATTCCCGCGACGGCCTACTCCGCGCCGCCGCCAACCCCCGTGGCGCCCAGGGCTACGCCGTCGGCCGCTAGCGCGGCGAGCGCGGCCGCCGTCGACGAGCCGGGCTCGGCGGAGTAGGTGATCAGCACCTGCTCCGGCGCGTCCGGCACCGGCAGTGCCTCGTAGGCCAGTTCCAGCGGCCCGACCACGGGATGGGTGAGCCGCATGGTCCCGTGCGGCACGGTCCACACCTCGTGCGTCGCCCACAGTTCGCGGAAGTCCGGATCGGCGGACAACTCCTCCACCAGCACGGCCAGTCGAGGGTCACCGGGGTGCAGCGCGTTCTGCATCCGCAGCCCGCCGACCGTGTTGTTGGCCTTGGCCTCCCACGGCGTCCACAGTTCGCGCGACGACGGGTGCAGGAAGATCAGCCGCGCCATGTTGTCGTGCACTTCGAGGTCGACGCCGTACATGGCCTGCGCCAACGGGTTCCACGCGACGATGTCCATGCGCTCGCCCAGCACGTACGCGGGCGAGCCGGTGATGTTCGCCAGCAGCCAGCGCAACCCCGGCCGCACCGCGCTCGAAGGCTTGGCCCGCTTCGGCGGCCTGGCCAGGTTGTGCAGGTGCGCCCGCTCGCCGTCGTCCAGCCGCAGTGCCCGCGCCACCGCGTTCAGCACCTCGTCGGACACGTTGTCCAGCCGCCCTTGTTCGAGCCGGCTGTAGTAGTCCGCGCTCACCCCGGCCAACTGCGCCAGTTCCTCCCGCCGCAGGCCCGGCACGCGTCGCCGCCCACCGAACGTCGGCAGCCCGGTCTCCTCGGGCGTCAGCCTCGCTCGGCGGGTCTGCAGGAAGTCCCCCAACTCCGTCATGCCGGACAGCGAACCACGGTTTGCCAGACCTAGGTTCAACGGGCATCTGGGTAGGGCTGCCCGGCGGCCCGAACCTTGGTGCATGACGAACATCGAAGAGCAGCGCTACCAGCGAATCGGCGGCATCGACCAGTGGATCCAGATCCGCGGCGACGACCGCGACAACCCCGTCCTGCTCGTGCTGCACGGCGGCCCCGGCTCCCCGTACGCCCTGTTCACGCCGTTGCTGCGGGAGTGGGAGAAGCACTTCACCGTCGTGCAGTGGGACCGGCGCGGTGCCGGGAAGACGCTGCGCCGCAACGGTCGCGGCCAGATGTCCTTCGAGCTCTGCATCTCCGATGCCGTCGAACTGGTCGACCACCTGCGCTCGTACCTGGACAAGGACAAGGTGGTCCTGCTGGCGGGCTCGATGGGCACCATGATCGGTACCCCGCTCGTGCAGCGGCGGCCCGACCTGTTCGAGGTCTACGTAGCGACTGATCTCTATGTCGACATGGTCGAGAACGAGAAGGAG
>JBDSAJ010001047.1:0-8790 GCA_039922235.1 Umezawaea sp. | reverse complement strand
CCGACGCTGATTCCGGTGACCGAGAATCAGGTCATGGTCACGGCACCGAACCAGGGCGACGAACTCTCGGCACCGCTGTGGATCCGTCGACCCGAGATGTTGCACCTGCTCGCCTACACCGGGGCCGGGTTCTCCTTCGCCGGTCAGATCGTGGCCACGATCCTGAGAGACGCGGACTGGCGCGTCGTCCTGGCGCTGCTGCTGGCCGGCGCCGGGACTGCCCTGTCCTGGCGCAGGCCCTGGATCGGGCTGGCAGTCACGAGCGCGGCGTCCTTCGCCGTCACCGCGGTCGGCAACGATCCGCTGTCGGTGTGGATGATGGCGGTGTTCGTCCTCTTCTCCGCCACTTTCCGGGGTTTGCCTGCACCGGCCGCGACGGCACTCGTGGCGGTGTTCTTCCTCGGGGCGTTCATGACGGTGGGTGGTTTCCGCGGTGGTGTGATCGTCGGAGTTGCCGCACTCTTCTCGGCAATAGCCGGAGGGGCGAGTGGAGCCGCTCTTCGCACGCATCGGGATCGGTGGTGGATGCTCGAGGAACGGGCCGCCACCGCCCTCGCCACCCGTGAGATCGAGGCCACCCAGCGGGTGACCGCAGAGCGTCTGCGGATCGCCCGCGATCTCCACGACGTGATAGGTCACCAGGTCGCGATGCTGAGCATGAATCTGGGGATCGCCGAGATCGGGCTGCCGGAAGAGGCCGGGGCCTCACGCGAGGCCCTCGCCTCGGCTCGGTCCAACGCCCGCACGGTGATCGCCGAGACGCAACGGATCCTGGTGCTCCTGCGACGTGAGAACGACACTCTCGAAGATGAGGCGCTGCGGCCCACGCCGTCGCTCAGCGGCCTGGACGGGCTGATCGCCTCGTTCCAGGGCATCGGTCTGGAGGTGCACACGGACATCGGCCCCCTGACCGGCCTGGTCGAGCCCAGCGTCGAGGTGACGGTCTTCCGGGTGGTTCAGGAAGCTCTGACGAACGCCTACCGGCACGGTGAGGGAGCGGCGGAAGTAGCGCTGCACGAGCAGAACCGGCGGATCTGCGTGACCGTCGAGAACCGCGTTGCCCGGCCCGGAGACGCGTCCCATCCGGGCGGTGGACTCGGGCTGATGGGAATGCGTGAACGGGTCGAGTCCTCCAACGGGCATCTGAGGATCGACAGCGACGATGGCTGGTTCCGGATTCGAGCCGAGTTCAGCCCTGTGGGAGAGGAACTGACGTGACCCGGATCTTGATCGTTGACGATCAGGCCGACATCAGGGCCGGCATCCGGGCGATGCTCCTGCTCGACCCGGCCCTGGTCGTGGTGGCCGACCTGTCCGACGGGCTGCAGGTCGTTCCCTTCCTGCGGGACCATCCGGTCGACCTCGTCCTGATGGACATCCGGATGCCCGGCATCGACGGGGTGGAAGCGACCCGCCGAATCCGTGCCGAGCACGCAGCCGCGAAGGTGAGGATCATCGTGCTCACCACCTTCGATCAGGACGAGATCGTGCTGGCCGCGCTGCGTGCGGGCGCCAACGGTTTCCTGAGCAAGACAGTCAGCCCGGCCGAACTCATCGCCGGGATCACCGAGGTGGTCGGCGGGGGCGGCACCTTGTCCGCCAACGCGGCGGCCGCGCTGATCGGTCACATGACGGACAATCCACCTCCGGTCGTCGATCAGGAATTGCTGCGCCGCTTCGACTACCTGACGCCCCGCGAGCGGGAGATGATCATTTTGGTGGCCCGTGGCCTCAGCAACGAGGAGATCGCCGGACAGATGTTCCTGTCACCGCTCACCGTCAAGACGCATGTGGTGCGGTCGATGACCAAGGTCGGTGCCCGTGACCGGGCTCAACTCGTCTCGTTCATCTTCCGGGCCGGGCTCTGTTCTCGGTAGCCGGGCCAGTGACCGGCACAGCAGATCTCGACCGGCGCCAAGACCTCGCGATGTCGATCATCACCATCGCCTGAAGCCGGGCGGCCGTAGGAACTCCCCACGGCCACCCGGTCCGACTACCTCAGCGCGTACGCACGGATCACGGTCTCCACCACGGAGTTGCCGTCCGCGTCCCGCGCGGTCGTCCGCAATGACGCGGACGCGCCCTGCCCGGCCGGGATCGTCAGCGCGGCGCCGGAGACCTTGGCGAGCCGCCAGGTCGCACCCTCGTCGTAGGACACCTCCACCTGGGTCACCCGGATTCGCGACGCCCGCGCCCCCGGCTGGTGCACGGCGGACACTTTGCCCACCAACAGTTCCCCGGAAGCGGCCGTGTTGTGGTCGTCCAGCGGCAGGTCGTACCGGACGTCCAGCAGCGGCAGCGCGGCGCGCTGGTCCGTGCCGGGGTTGGCGCGGAACGTCCACTCGGCGCGGGTCCGCGGGGACAGGGCGGGCGACAGGAACTCCGACGCCGGGCGGTGGGCATCGGCGACGAGCCGGAACCGGCCGCCACCGCGCGGCACGACGAAGGAGCCCAGCGCGGGCACGTCGTCGCGGCGGGCGATCCCCCTACCGTCCTTGTACAACACGGTGCTGCCCTGGTTCGAGGTGTCGAACTGGCTCGCGTTTCCGGGATCGCTGTCGGCGAACATCGGGACGGACAACGTGATCCGGTCGCCCTCCCGGTAGGCCCACGGCACCGGCTTGCCGTCCTGCCTGCTGCTCGGCGGCGTGGTCAACTCCGGCCCGAACGGCGCCCCGAAGACCCGTGACGTGGAGCGGGTGCCCGACGCCACCGCGACCGGGATGGTCGTCTCCCCGCCGAACTCCCCGGTGTCGGAGAACCCGGCCGAGCCGAACATCGTGAACGATGTGCCGGGCGAGACCAGGTCGGTCCGCCGCTGCGGCCACCTCGCCTCCACCTCCGCGCCCGCCGTCACACCGCTCAGCGACCACGACGCGAGGTGGAAGCGGTAGGTGTCCTTCGGCATCGTGTCGACCAGCGTGCGGTCGATCCGACCGAGGGAGGCCTTGCGGAACCGGAAGTCGTGCCCCGTGGGCACCCCGTCGACCCGGTCGGCGAGGAAGTACGCGACCGGCGAGTGCGACCGGACGTCGAGCGTCGCCTCGACGGTGCGCTCCCGCATCAACTCCTGCACCCGCCGCAGCTCCGCCTCACTGAAGATCAACACAGTCGGCAGTGCGGGGATCACGCCGTTCGGCGACTCGACGGTCGGGTTGAAGAAGGAGATGACCGCCTTCGCGCCCCTCGCCTTCAGCAGCGCGATCCCGGCCATCATCTGCTCGCCCGGCGGGTAGTCCGGCTCGGACCAGTCCTTCGGTGCGAGCACCGCGATGGCGCCCGCGACGTCACCGGCCTTGTCGATGGACTCGGTGTCCGCCTCGCCCACGTCGACCAGCCGCCCGGTGAGGCTGCCCTCGACCCCCATGTCCCACGGCGCGATCGTGTCGCGGAACTCGAACCCGCCCGCCCCGACGACCGTCGTCCGCGCCAGCGGGTACGCCCAGTAGCTCGCGGCCGTGAAGTGCAGGCCCCGCGCCTTCTCGCCGACGGTGTAGAGGTCACTGGGAACCCCGCCGCCCTGCGAGACGCCCGTGCCGGGGAGGGGTCCGGCCTCGTCGACGTCGGAGGTGATCACCTGGCCGCCACCGCCCTGTGGGCGGGCCTCCGGGTCGTCGAGGCCGACGGTGACCCGCTGTGCCTGCTTGCCGTCCACGGTCACCGCGGTGTCCCCGCGGACGTCGGTGCTCTTGGCGAACATGGTGGCGGAGAACGTCGAGTCCAGCGCCCAGCCCAGCACCCGGTAGCGGCCGGTCGACACGGTGAACTCGGCCGTGCCGGTGTCGGTGAACGCGGCCTCCGCCAGCCCGGTCCGCTCGTCCTGGGCGATCACCAGCGCGAACGCGGGATCCCCTTGGCGGGGCTGGACGTTCACCGCCAGCCGGTGCTCGACGCCGACAAGGCTGGCGAAGACCGGCGTGCTCAGCGCGACACCGCGCGCCTTCGCCAGCAGGACACCGGAAACCTCGCCGCGCGGATCCTCTGAGCCGTGTGCGGTGAGCACGACCTTGGCACTCCCCTTCGCCGGAACCACCACCGACGCCTGCGCGGTGACCAGGTCCCGGTGGTTCACGTCCACGTCGAGGGCGAGCGTGACCGGCGTCGCGCCGTCGTTGACGTAGGTGATCTCGCGGGTGACGTCCCGCCCGCCCGCGACCTCCCCGAAGCCCGCCAGGCCCTCGACGCGCACGTCCTGGGCCACGGCCCGGCCGACGTCCACCCGGCCGGCGCCCTGGGCGAGCGTGTCGACGCCCCGCAGCCGGGTCGACGAGCCGATCAGCGAACTCTTGATCTGCTCGCCGGTCCAGTCCGGGTGCCGCTGCGCGACGATCGCCGCCGCGCCCGCGACGTGCGGCGACGCCATCGAGGTGCCGGAGAGCCTGGCGTAGTCCTCGTCCACCGAGTCTGGCGTCAGGGTCCCCGCGGCGCGGGCCGCCACGATGTCGGTGCCGGGTGCTGCGACCTCCGGCTTGAGGCCGAGGTCGCCGAGCCGCGGCCCCTGGCTGGACGACGTGCTGAGCTTGTCGGCCTTCGTCACGTTGGCCACGGTGAGCGCCCGGTCCGCCGCGCCGGGCGAGCCGATGGTCTGCCGCGCGCCGCTGTTGCCCGCCGCGATCACGAAGAGCGCTCCGCTGGACGCCGACAGCTCGTTCACCGTCTGCGACATGAGGTCCGTGCCGTCGGTGACCGCGCCGCCGAGGCTCATGTTGACGACCTTGGCGCCGTTGGCGACGGCCCACCGCATCCCGGCGATGATCCAGTCCTCCCGGCCGCCGTCCTCGGCGAGCACCTTGCCCACCAGCAGCCGGGCACCCGGTGCGACACCGGTGTAGCGCCCCTGCGAGGCGGCTCCGGTGCCCGCGATCGTGCTCGCGACGTGGGTGCCGTGGCCGACGACGTCCTGCACGCCCTCCCCGGTGAAGTCGGCCGCGACGTCGATGGCGGCCTTCAGGTCCGCGTGGTCGGCGTCGATCCCGGTGTCCAGCACCGCGACCTTCACCCCGTCACCGCGGAAGCCCGCCTGCCACGCCGCGGGCGCGCCGATCTGCGGCACGCTCTGGTCCAGCGAGGGCCGCACACGTCCGTTGAGCCACACCTTCTCGGCCGCCAGCGCGCTGACGGCGCGCTCACGCCACCTGCGCGCAGCCTCGGGTTTCGGCGTATCCACGACGGTCAGCGCCGACGACGCCGCGAACGCCCCCGGACCCGACGTGACGATGGTCGGCACGGTCGACTCGTGCGCGTCGTCGTAGTCCTGCTCCAGCAAGCCGGTGATGTCGAACAGCCGCTGGTCCATCCGGTCGTCCCGCAGGAGCCGGGCGGCGTCCTCGGGCACCACGTACTCGTGGCCGTTGAGCTGGTACTGCCAGTACCGGACGCGTTCGCGGCCGGGCGCCATCCGCACGCCCGCGACCCGTTCACCCTGTACGACCACCTGGTCACCGGTGATCAGCGTGACCGTGCCGAGCGGACTCGCCGCCGCGGGTTTCTCCTGAGCCGCGGCCGGCACCACGGCCAGCCCGGTCACGAGCAGCGCGGCTGCCAGGACCGCGTGATTCTTCCTGCCCACAAGGAATCCTTCGGATAGGGGACCTTTCCCCTGATGACTGGTGAGGACTCCGCGAAGTTGAGCGGCACGCCATGTGGGACGACGTTCACCGTTGACCGTGCCGGTACGACAAGACGGTGGCGCCCACCCGGTCCCCGGCGCGGTAGCCGTCGATGACGGCTGGGGACATCACGGTCGATCACCGTGTCTTGGGGCTGCCAGACTCACTTCGCCAGTCGTGCCTGGGGCATACTGGGTCGGCAGCCGACGACCCTCGCCGAGTTCCATGAACCCGGATGCGGACCCAGCACTTCGGCCTTGAACAGGTGGAACTCTACCCTCGGGAGCGAAGCATGCGCGTGGTGGTCGCCGGCGCGTCCGGTGTGATCGGAACCCCGCTCGTCCCGGCGCTGCGGGAAGCGGGGCACGAGGTGCTCCGGCTGGTCCGGCGGACTCCGGCCGCGCCGGACGAGCGTCGTTGGGACCCGCCGAGCGGCGTGGTCGACAAGGGCGCGCTCGACGGGGTCGACGCGGTCGTCAACCTGTGCGGCGCGGCGTGCGCGGAGCAGCGGTGGTCCCCGGCCCGCAAGCAGGAACTGCGGGACAGCAGGATCATCCCGACGCAGGTCCTGGCAGCGGCGGTGGCCGAGCACGGCATCGGCGCCCTGCTCAACGGCTCGGGCATCGGCTACTACGGGGATGCCGGTGACCAGCCGGTCACCGAGTCCGCCCCGGCCGGGTCGGGTTTCCTGGCGGACATGGACGCGGATCGGGAGATCGCGACAGCGGCGGCGGTGACCGCGGGCGCACGGGTGGCCTTGCTGCGCACCGGAGTCGTCATGTCGCCCACCGGCGGCATGCTCAGCCAGTTGCGGCCGATGGTCCTGGCGTTCCTGGGCGGCCGGTTCGGCCACGGCAGGCAGGTCACGTCGTGGATCTCGCTGGCCGACGAGATCTCGGCGATCCGCTTCGTCCTGGAGCACGACGAGATCAGCGGCCCGGTCAACCTCACGGCGCCCAACCCGGTCACCAACGCCGAACTGGTGCGCGCGGTCGGCAAGGCGCTGCGTCGGCCGACGCCGTGGGTGTACTCCCGCTCCCTGCTGCGGCTGGCGGCGGGCGAACTGGCCGACGAGGGTTCCTTCGTCAGTCAGCGCGTGGTACCGGAAGTGCTGTCCCGACACGGCTTCGAGTTCGAACACCCCCAACTGACGTCCGCACTGGCAGCGGCACTCCTGGCGCGACCGGAGACAGGAATCATGCCTGTCGGGAGGACGTGATCCGGTCCGGTCCGCCGGGATCGCCTCAGCTCAACCTGCTCACCGAGGCGATCCGGGCGCACGACGCAGACCTGCGCGCGAGCCCGCTCAACGCGATCGTCGGTGGCAGCCTTGCCATCACCTCAGTAGGCGGCCGCGGACTTTCCGAGCAGGCCTGACACCGATCGCTGTCCGACGAACGGGCTCGTTTCGTCCACTTCGGACCTCATCTCACTGGCCGGGTACGAGGGTCAGGCGGTCGCGGACGGCCGCGTCCACGGCGGAGCGGCTGAACGGCCACGGCGCGGTGCGGCCGTCGCGCCACAACTCCTGCTGGTCCGCGTAGTCGACGTTGAACGCGTGACCGGACGCGGCGGTCAGGCTGACCAAACTCGACCTGTCCACGTCGGACAGGTCGACGACCATGCGCGTGGAAGGCACCCAGTCGACCGCGCAGCCCGCCTTGGCGTCCCAGCCAGTCGCGTTGACCGCGGCCGTGCCGCCGCCCACTGGGAACAGGCCCCGGTTGAGCAGCCGCTGGAGCGGAGCAGGGCCGGTACCGGGGGTCTCGTTGCCGCAGGGGTCGGTGTCGTTGTGCCAGAACGGATCGTCGGGGTGCTCCAGCGCAGTGCGCACGATCTCGGACCACTGCCCGCCGCCGTCGGGGCGCGCCGTCTCCGGTGCGGACCGATCTGCCGCTCGACGAGTGGCCGGACGACCGGACGGAAGGTGCAACCCGCGGTGGGCACGTCGAGCCCGATCCGGTGCCGCGGTCGTGCGGGCGCGTCGGCTCCCTTGACCGCCAACTGCTTTACTATGGTACTAGTAAAGCAGTAAGGGGCTACCGTGTTCGTCTTCCGGCTCGACACCCACTCCGGCGTGCCGCCGTACCTGCAACTCGTCCAGCAGGTCCGCCAGGCGGTGCTGCTGGGCTTTCTCCAACCCGGTGACCGCCTCCCGCTCATCCGCGAGGTGGTCGAGGACCTGGCGATCAATCCGAACACCGTCGCCAAGGCGTACCGGCAGATGGAGCAGGAGAACCTGGTCATCGGCCGGCCCGGCCAGGGCACGTTCGTCGATGAACAGCAGTCGGCCGCGATGTCGGCATCGACGTACACGTCGCTGCGCCGCGGCCTGGCGACCTGGTTGCGCCGCGCCTACGCGGCCGGCCTCGACGAGCAGGCGGTCACCGCGCTTCTTACTTCCGTCCACCAGCAGACGAGGAATGAGGACGTGGCGTGACAGCGACCGAGTTCGCGCTGCGCACCGACGGTGTGGGCAAGCGGTACCGGAAGGGCTGGGCGCTGCGCGACTGCACCCTGGCCCTGCCGGCCGGCGGCGTGATCGCCCTGGTCGGGCCGAACGGCGCGGGCAAGACCACGCTGCTGCGCCTGGTCGTCGGGTTGTTGGCACCGAGCACCGGCACGGTGGAGGTCCTCGGCCACGACATCACCGCCAGCACCCCGCAAACTCTGTCCCGGATCGGGTTCCTGGCCCAGGACCACCCGCTGTACAAGCGCTTCACCGTCGCCGAGATGCTCCACTTCGGCCGGGCCTGCAACCTGCGGTTCGACCAGGGGCTGGCCGAGCGCCGGCTGGCGAAGCTGAACATCCCGCTCGACCGCAGGGCCGGAACGCTCTCCGGCGGGCAGCAGGCCCAGGTCGCGTTGGCCCTGGCCCTGGCGAAGCGGCCGGACCTGCTCGTCCTCGACGAGCCGGTCGCCAGCCTCGACCCGCTGGCCCGGCACGAGTTCCTGCAGGTCCTCATGGGCGCGGTGGCCGAAGACGGGGTGACCGTCCTGTTCTCCTCCCACGTCGTGCACGAGCTGGAGCGCGTCTGCGACCACTTGGTCGTGCTCAACCACGGCCGGGTGACGCTCACCGGTGACATCGACACCCTCCTCGCCGAGCACCGGCTGCTCGTCGGCCCGCGCACGGCCACCGACCTCGACCGGGCAGGCGCCGTCGTGGAGGCCGTCCACA
>JBDSAJ010001046.1:0-3747 GCA_039922235.1 Umezawaea sp. | reverse complement strand
CCTCGGGCAGGTAACCCTGCTCGCGGCAGGCGGCGCCGAGCGCGGCGAGCGTGGTGGCCTCGCCCCGGACGTCACCGGCGGCGTGGAACACGGACAACGCCTGACTGAGGTGGGCGCGGGACCGGGGGTAGTCGTCACGTTCGTAGTACAGCTGGCCCAGCCCGGCCAGCAGGGTCGCCTCACCCAGGGCGTTGTTGTTGCGGCGGGCGGCGGTGAGCGCCGCGTCGTGCGTGCGGTGCCAGGACCCGAACGGGTCGTCGAGGACCCGGTGGTGGCCGCCGAACGCGCTGGCGGACAGGGCGGTGGCGAGTTCGACCGCGACGTCGTCCAGGTCCAGTGACGCGGCCAGTTCGACCGCGGTGGTCATCGCCTCCTCCTCGCCACGGAACCACTCGTAGGGTCGAGCCACCACCCGTCGTGCGATGTCCTGGTCGACGGCTCGACCCATGCGGAAGGTGGCCTGGATCGACGGCAGCACCGGCGGCACGGTCTCGTTGATCCGCTCGACCAGCCAGATCCAGCCCCCGAGCACGCGTTCGACAGTGGCGGCGCGTTCCTTGGGCGACTCCTCTTCGCGGGCGCGTTCCAGCGCGAACAGGCGGACGAGGTCGTGGAGCCGGTACCGCATGAGGCCGAGGGCGCCCACGCCGTCGACCTCGAGGAGCGACACGTCGACCAGGTCTTCGAGCACGCGTTCCGCGTCGTCGAGGTCGGCTTCCAGCGCCGATGCGGCGACCCAGGCCGGGAGGTTGGGCAGGCCGAGCAGGCCGAGCCTGCGCAGCGCGATCCGGGCAGGCTCCGGCAGGAGCGCGTAGCTGAGGTTGATGCTGGCCCTGACCTGCTGGTCACCGACGACCAACTCGTCGAGCCGGTGCTGCTCGCCTGCCAGCCTGCTCGCCAGCCGGGACAGCGACCACTGACGGCGGGAGGCCAGCCGGGCGCCTGCGATGCGGATGGCGAGCGGCAGCTGTCCGCACAACCGGGTGATCTCGGCGGCGGCCGCCGGCTCGGCCGCAGGCCGTTCGGCTCCGACGATGCGGGTGAACAGGTCGAGCGCGACGTCGGCGGAGAGCACGTCGAGCTCGATGAACGTCGCACCGGCCAGTGCGGGCAGCCGGTTGCGCGAAGTGATGAGCACCGCGCAGCCGGGGCTGCCGGGCAGCAGCGGTCGCAGCTGCGCCTCGCTCGCCGCGTCGTCGAGCACGATGAGCGTGCGGGTGCCCGCGAGCAGCGTCCGGTACCGGGCGACCCGCTCCTCGAGCGAACCGACCACGGTCGTCGCGGGGTCGAAGTCGCGCAGGACGCGACCCAGCACCTCCTCGGCGGTCGCCGGTCCGGCAGTCGAACCGTGCAGCTCCAGGTGGAACTGGCCGTCGGGGAAGTGCGCCGCGATTTCGTGCGCGACCTGGTGCGCCAGGGTGGACTTGCCCATGCCACCCGCGCCGGAGATGACGCCGATCGGCATCGTCGTGCCCCGCACCAGTGCCTTGCGCAGCGCCTCGATCTCGGACTCCCGACCGGTGAAGTCGGGTGGTGGCGACGGCAGCTGCCGCGGCGTGCGGGAGATGGTGGCCGGCAGCAGTGCCACGTCGGACCGCAGGATCGACTCGTGCACCTGGCGCAGCTCAGGCCCTGGGTCGATGCCCAACTCGTCGCGCAGCGCCAGCCTGCCGCGGTCGTACACCTCCAGCGCGTCGGTCTGGCGGCCCGCCCGGTACAGCGCGACCATCAGGCTGCCACGCAGCCGTTCCCGCGTGGGGTGCCGGGTGACCAGTTCGGTGAGCTCCGCGAGCAACCGCGGTCCTTGCCCCACCGCCAGGTCCGCCTCGATCCGCTCCTCGGTTGCGATCAGCCGCAGCTCGTCGAGTCGGGCGGCCTCGGCACGGAGGAACGACTCACCGATCCCGCCGAGCGCGGGTCCGCGCCACAAGGCGAGGCCTGCCCGGAGGTGTTCCCCCGCCGCGACGTGATCGCCGCTGTGCGCGGCCTGCCGTCCCCGCTCCACGAGCCGCTCGAACACCCGCACGTCCAAGGCGTCCTCCGGGACCTCGGCGCGGTAGCCGTGCCGGTCTGAGGTGATGATCGGCGGCAGTCCGGCGGCGTCGAACGTCCGACGCAGCGTCGCGACGTAGGTCTGCACCACGGCACGTGCGGTGGCGGGCGGGTCCTCGCCCCACACCACGGCGATCAACCGCTCCGCGGGCACCGTTCGGCTGTGTTCGAGCAGCAGCGCCGCGAGCAGCGCGCGGGGCTTCACACCCGGAAGTGCGACCGGCCCGGACGGGCTGACCACCTCCATGGGGCCGAGCAGGCAAAACCTCATCTGTCCTCCCCAGAACGGACCTCGAGGTTAGTTGACCAAGCCGTCGTGCTGTAACCCCGGTTGGACCGTTATTACAGCCGCATCCCGGAGCCTTCGTGCTGTCAGCTCAGAACATCAGGCGTCAGGGACGGTTGTCATGAAAAGATCCGTAGTGCGGCTCCCTCAGTCGTGGGCACGTCAGCTGCTCTCCTCGGTCGCGGTCGTGGCCATGCTCGCAACGGGCTTGCTCGCACTCCACACCACTGTCGCGAAGCTGCCGGAGGCCAGTGCGGCGTCCACGGTCGGCGGCTCGATCACACGGGCCGAGATCATCGCCCGAGCGAAGTACTGGTACGACCGGGGCGACACCTGGTACAGCCAGGACCAGTCGGACGCCATCTCCGACGGCACGGGCGGCAAGTACCGGCCGGACTGCTCGGGTCTCGTCGCGATGGCCTGGCACCTGCCCAAGAAGTCCGACGGGTGGGACCTCAACACCGGTGACTTCCACTCCTACAGCGGGAAGAGCTGGCTGGGGAGCCTCAACGACCTGCTGCCCGGCGACGCCCTGCTCAAGGACGGCCACATCGAGCTGTTCGAGAAGTGGGTCGACCCCGGCGACCACGGCGACGGCGCCTGGGTCTACTCGGAGAACACCTACGGCCAGAAGACCAATCACAACATCGACTCCTGGTCGGAGTTGACCTCCTACCGGGGCATCCGCTACGACAAGATCAGCAGCGGTCCGACTGGTTCGGCATCGATCTACGGGGTGCTGGATGACGGTCGGTTGACGTACACGGTGGTGGATGTCGAGTCCGCGGATCGGACGCATGGTGCGGTGGTGTCGAGTGCGTCGCTGGGTTTCGTACCGGTCGCGATGGCGACGTTGAACTTCAACACGATCCTGGTGACCTCACCCGCCGGTCAGCTGTACCGGGTCGACGTGATCACCAACAATGACTCGTTGACCTTCAGCCAGCCCACGCCGTTGGGCGGTGGTTGGACGCACCGACTGCTCGCCTACGACGGTTTTGGTCACCTGTACGGCATCGCAGGTTCGGCGCTGCGCCGCTACACGATCACCGCTGCCAAGCCCGCCGCGGCCAACATCACCGACAACACCCTGATCCAGGATTCCGGTTTCACCCTGAAGACCCTCACGGCGACCGGTCGTGACTGGTTGCTCGGCACGACCAGCACTGGTTCGTTGCTTTCCTACAAGATCAGTGGTCCGGAGAACTGGGCGCGGCACGAGCTCCGCGCCTCGACCTGGCAGACCTTCGACCTCATGCTCTCTCCCGGCGGGGGCGTCTACCTGGGACACAAGCCGGACGGGTCGGTGACGCGCTACATCGACGCCGACCCCTACGACAGCAACGCCGATGACATGAACGGTGCCAAGGCCGTCGATGCAGGCGGGTGGACCCAGATGCTGCTCTCCG
>JBDSAJ010001045.1:0-4735 GCA_039922235.1 Umezawaea sp. | reverse complement strand
GCGACCCAGCAGGCCGCGGCCAGCGTGGGCCAACTCGCGTTGGCCCACGCGTACGGCAACTCCTTCGGCCGCTACTCCCTGACCGTCGGTCAAGTCCTGCTCACCGCGGACGACGTGGTCCGCCGCTCGCACTACCGCAACGCCCAGCGCACCCTCTCCCGCCTGCTGGCACTGGGTGTGGTGCCGGTGGTGAACGAGAACGACACCGTTGCCACCGAAGAGATCCGCTTCGGCGACAACGACCGCCTGGCAGCACTCGTCGCCCACCTCATCGGCGCGGACGCCCTCTTCCTCCTGTCGGACGTCGACGCCCTCTACGACGGTGACCCGCGACTGGCGAACGCCAAGCGCATCACCGAGGTGGGCGGCCCGGACGACGTGGACGGTGTCCGCGCGGGCACCGGCGGCGCGCTGGGCACGGGCGGCATGGCGTCCAAGCTCGCGGCGGCCACCCTCGCCGCCTCCGCAGGCATCCCGGTTCTCCTGGCAGGCTCGGGCGACGCGGGCCGAGCCCTCGGCGTCCCGGACGTGGGCACGGCGTTCGCCGCCACCGGCACCCGGCTGACCGCCCGCCGCTTCTGGCTCGCCTACGCCGCCGACGCCAACGGCACCCTGGTGCTGGACGACGGCGCCGTCGCGGCCGTGGTCGGCCGCAGGCGCTCCCTCCTGGCCGCGGGCATCACCGCCGTCGAGGGCGCGTTCGAGGCGGGTGACGTGGTCGAACTGGCGACCCTCACCGGTCAGGTGGTGGCCAGGGGAGTGGTCGCCTACGACGCCGCCGAACTCCCGGCCCTCATCGGTCGCTCCAGCCACGAACTGCCCGCCGAGCAACGTCGCGAAGTGGTCCACGCCGATGACCTGGTCTCCCTGCGCCGCTCCTGATCCCACCCCGTGGGGTCACCCGGCGAGCGCGGCGGCGATGCCCATCGTGTCCTGGTACTCGCGCCAGTGCGAGATCTTGTCGTCGCGGGCCCGCAGCACCCCGATGAACGCCGTCGAGCCCTGCTTCCCGGTGATCTCCGATCGCCCCACCAGCACGTACTCGACCACGATCACGTCGGGATCGGTGGTCTGGTGGACGACGACGTCCCGGCACTCCTCGATCCGCACCCGCATCGCCTCGCGGCCCGCCTTGGCGAACGCGACGAACGCGTCCCGCCCGTCGAACCGCTTGGGTCGGCCCGGTGCGGCGAACGGCGCCTCGACCACCACGTCCGCGGCCCACAGTTCGTCCAGGTCGGCCGGATCCCCGGTCCAGGCCCGGCACATCGACTCGAACACCTCACGCGCGCCCACGATGCCCTCCAGTAAGATGAGCAGTGACTCAGGTTCGGCGACGATAATGAGTCCCGACTCAGCTTGTCAATGAGGGAGGAGCACGATGCGCGCGGACGCCCAGCGCAACCGGGCACGCATCCTGGCCGCGGCCGACGAGGTCTTCGCCGCGAAAGGGGCCTCGGCGTCCACCGAGGAGGTGGCCGCCAGGGCGGGGGTGGCCATCGGCACCGTCTTCCGCCACTTCCCCACCAAGAACGACCTCCTGGCCGCCCTGATGAAGGAACTGGTGCGCGAACTGGCCGAGGAGGTCGAATCCCTGGTGCGCCAAGGAGATCCGGCCACCTCGCTGTTCACCTTCTTCGCTCACCTGGTCGAGCGCGCGTCCTCCCGCAAGACCGTGGTCGAACTGCTGGGCATCGACATCCGGGTGTCGGACCAGCTGCAGCTCCTCCGCGAAGCGGTCGGCATCCTCCTGGACCAAGCCCAGGCGGCGGGGGTGGTGCGGTCGGCCGTGAGGCTGGACGAGGTGATGGCACTGCTGGCGGCCACCAGCCAGGGCGCACTGCACTCCGGCTGGGACAAGGACCTCCGCGACCGCACCCTGGAGGTCATCTTCACCGGTTTGCGCTCAGCGCAACTCTGACCCCTTGGTCTCCGGCAGCGTGAGGATCACCAGGAACGCGATCCCGGCACCTGCGGCCACGTAGTAGAAGTACACGTCCGACATCCCGCGCCCGGCCAGCCAGGCGATCACCAGCGGGGCCGTGCCACCGAACAGCGCGACCGTCAGGTTGTACCAGGCCCCGATCCCCAACCCGCGCAGCTCGGTCGGGAACAGCTCGCTCATCGCCGCAGGCGCGATCGATGTCATCATCGTGTACAGCCCGAGCCCAACGCAGAACACCACCAACGGCCCGGTGAGTCCCGGCCTGATCAACGACGACAGCGGCACCACCAGCACCGCCGTGGCCGCCGACCACACCAGCAGCTGCGGCTTGCGCCCGAACCGGTCCGACAAGGCTCCCATCGGGTACTGCAACGCGATGAACAGCACCGTCGCGATCGACAGCGCCAGGAACACGTCCACCGCGTCCACTCCGCGGTTCTTCACCGCGAACGGCGTCAGCGCCGAGAAGAACGTGTAGTAGCAGAGCGTCGACAGCATCGTGAACCCGACGAGCCGCCCCACCGCCTTCGGGTGCTCCTTCAGCGTCATCAGCAGCGGCCGGTGAAGGCGTTCCGCCTTCACCTTGTTCTGCTCGAACTGCTCCGTCTCCTCCAGGCTGCGGCGCAGCCACAGACCCAGCAGTCCCAACAACCCACCGATCAGGAACGGAATCCGCCACCCGAACGACCCGAGCTGCGCCTTGTCCATCGTTCGCGCCAGCGTGAACCCGATGAGCGACGCGATCAGCACCGCCGTGCCGGTGGAGATGTAGAAGAACGACGAGTACCGCCCCCGCCGCTCGGGCGGCGCGATCTCCGCCAGGTACGCCGACGCGTTCGACACCTCCCCGCCGAGCGACAACCCCTGCGCGATCCGGGCGAGCAGCAACAGCACCGGCGCGAGCCACCCCACCAGCTCGTAGGTGGGCAGCACGGCGATCGCCGTCGACCCGCCCGCCATCAGCACGATGGTCAGGATCATCGCGGGCTTCCGCCCGTGCAGGTCGGCGAACCGCCCCAGCAGGTACCCGCCCAGTGGCCGGAAGAAGAACGCCAGCGCGTAGGTGACCAACGTGTTGAGCAGGGCCAGTTCCGCATTGCCGGACGGGAAGATCGCCGTCGCGAAGTAGATGCTGAACGTCGCGTAGATGGTCCAGTCGTACCACTCGATCGCGTTGCCGATGCTCGCGGCGATGAGCCTGCGAACCGGAAGCCGATGCCTCTGCTGCTCCACCTCCACCATCTTGGGACCTTCCCACATCGTGTTCGCCTTGAGTAGACGATCACCGAACGTGATCAGACCACACTCCGAACCCACTTTCCGGTTCACGAAGCCAAACGACACGGTGGGAATTTGTGGGCCAAATGGACTAGTGCAATAGTGGGCCGATCGGTGGTATCGATTCCGCCGATCATTCCCCCACACGGCTGGAGTCACGCATGCGCACCACCTCCGAGACGGTTCGCCACCTGGTCAGAGCAGCTGGAGCGTTCACCGTGGCGGCATCCGCCATCGTGCTGCTCGTCAACGGCACCTCGATCGCCTCCAAGGGCGAACCGCGCGGGGACTGCGAGCAGGCGAAGATCGCCTCCAACGAGGTCCAGCACTCGATCAGCGACCGCAGGTACCTCACCGTCACCAGCACCGGCGACCAGGTCGTGGACGCCATCGTGGTCAACGGCGCAGGCACCTCCCACACCTACCGCGCGTCCGAGTTGGGCAACCTCCCCTGGACCCGCCTGCACGCACTGGACCACGGCAACATCTCCACCTGGTACGCCTGCGGCACCAGCCCCAAGGGCACGCCCCCGGAAACCACCACCACGACCACCACGACGCCGTGCACCACGACGACAACCACGTCGGACACCACCACCACCACGACCACGTCGGGCTCGACGACCACTACGTCATCCGGCTCGACGACCACCACCACGACCACCGGCTCAACGACCACCGGTTCGACCACTACCGGTTCGACGACCACTGGCTCGACGACGTCCACGACCGGCGGCTCGACGCCCAACACGACCCCCACGACGACGACCACCCCCGCCACGGGAGCAACGCCGAAGACCACCACACCAGTGGCAACCGCCAGCAGCGGGGACAAGCTGGCCAGCACCGGCTTCAACGCCGCCTGGCTGCTACTCCTCGGCGGCGGCCTGGTAGCCGCAGGTATCGCCTTCGTAGCATCCCCGAAGCTGCGCAGCCTCCTGCGCCGCTAACCGGCAAATAGCGACAGCAACAGCAAAGCTGCAAAGCTGCAAAACGGCCGAGCGGAGAAGAGGTCCACACCTCTCCTCCGCTCGGCCGTTGCCAACTCGCCCAGTCACGAGACGGCCCACTACGGAATCGGCACAAAGACTGCCGACCAACGACGGAACCGCAGCAAACAGTTGGCCCACAACAGAACCGTCAGCAAACAGGCGACCCACGACGGGACCAGCAGAAGCCTGGTGGCCCACTACAGGGCCAGCACGTACCTGGGCGGCCCACGACAGAACCGGCGGCAAGGGCCCTAGACCGTGGCCGATTTTACTTGGGGGATTTGTTGTTGAACACGAACGCGGAAGGTGGGTGGATGGCAGTCCACTGGACGCGGTGCTGTACGAGAGATGGAGGTTTGTTGGTCCTCCAGAGCCGCTCTGCGGGGAGAGGCTCTAAGAACTCCTAACAGAGTGAGAGGTTCTTGAGTCGGCGCCAGCAGATGATGCCGCAGGCCAGGCTCAGGAAGGCTTCGTGGATGTCGTCGCGGATTTCCCAGCGGATGCGCAGTCGGCGGAACCA
>JBDSAJ010001044.1:0-2549 GCA_039922235.1 Umezawaea sp. | reverse complement strand
GGTCCAGGTCGTGGTGGCGGGCGGCGTCGTGCACCGGGTGGCCGACCTCGCGGCCCCGTTCGCCACCGCGTCGGCGCGCACCACCGGCGCCACGGGCCCGGACTACCCGAGCGCCGACCCCGACCTGTTCTGGTGGCACGGCGAACCGGAGTGGGCCGTCCACCACTGCCACTGACCCGCGAGGGGACCCCCGGCGGCCGGGGGCCCCTCGTCAGGCCTACTTCAGCAGGTCGGCGTACTTCTGCAGCGGGTTGCCCACGGTCTGTGTGGACTGCGCGGACAGCCCGGCCGTCGGCACCGGCAGCGGCACGCCCGCGCACGTCGAGTCACGCGGGGGCACCACGCCGTCGACGATGAACGCCTCCACGACCTGGTCCACGCACGGATTGCCGAACGCGTAGATGCCGTGGTCGCCCTCGTCCGCGACGGTCAGCATCCGCGATCCCGCGAACTTCCGGTGCGACCGCTGCGCGCCTTCCAGCGGCGTCGCCGGGTCGCGCACCGACTGCACCATCAGGATCGGCGGCACGCCCCGACCGGTCGGGGCCTTGAGCTGGAGCGCGGGCCGGTCCCAGAACGCGCACGGCGCGGCGATCACGTACGGGCCGATCAGCGGGTACAGCTTGCCGAGCCTGCCGGACTCCCGGATGACGAAGTCGCGGTCGCCGTGGAACGGGGTGTCGTTGCAGACGACCGCGTGGAAGGTCCCGTTGGACGCGTCCGGGTAGCGGCCGAGTGCCGTGGGCGCGCCCTGCTGGTCCACCACGATCTTCCGCAGCGCCGAGAACTGCTCGGCGGCGGGCTGGAACGAGTACTTCGAGTACTGCGCCTGGAACAGGAACAGGTCGAACCGCGGGGCCGTGAGCTGCGAGCCGTCGGGCAGCGGCAGCGGGTTCGCGGCCAGCTTCGCCCGGATGTCCTCGTAGTTCAGCCGGACCGCCTCACCGGTGGTGCCGAGGTGGTAGAGCGAGTCGTACTTCGCCACCCACGGCAGGAAGTCGGTGCGGAAGCGCCGTTCGAAGCCCATCGGGAACGACTCGAAGACCTTCTGGAACGTCGACGTGAACTCGGTGTTCGAGTCGAGAACGAACTTGCCGACGCGCCGCGGGAAGTAGGTCGCGTAGTACGCGCCCATCCAGGTGCCGCCGGAGTAGCCCACCCAGTTGATCTTCTCGCGGCCCAGCAGGTGCCGCAGCAGGTCCAGGTCGCGGACGGTCTGCTCGGTGTTGACGACCTTGCCGAACTCGCCCGAACTGGCCTGGCACGTCCGCGCCTGCTGCTCCGCGGTGTCGGCCAGCACCTTCACGTTCTGCTTGCTCCGGTCGCGCGGGTCGACGAGCCCGATCCAGTCGTAGTTGCCGCAGGTGACGTTGGTGCTCTCGCCGGTGCCGCGGACGTCGATGCCGATGATCTCCTGGCTCGCCAGCAGCCTCGGCTGGTTCAGGAAGGCCAGCGGGAACGTGCGGCCCGGTCCGCCGGGACCGCCGGGGTTGGTCAGGACGCTGCCCGTCGCCTTGCCGCTGACCGGCCGGAGCCTGCTCACGGCGATGGTGATGCTTTTGCCCTGTGCGGCCCGCCGCCAGTCCTGCGGCGACTGGAAGCTGCCGCATTCCAGCCGTTCACCGCCCGGAGGCAGGCCTTCCGGCGGGTTGGCCGGGTCGAAGCAGGGCTGCCAGTCGATCCGCTGCGCCAGGTACGTGTTCGGAACAGGTGTCGCGCGCGCCTCTTGCGCTTGTGCGGGCAGGCTTCCGCCCACCAGCGCACCGATCACCGCGACGACCGCGAGTGGTGTTGCTCGCATCGATCCCCCTCAGAATGTGCGAGCCCCCACCTCATCCCCGAAGTGAGGTCCGGCACAACCACCGAAAGTAGAAAGACCGATACGTCCGAAGGACTACGGCATTTCCCAGTGAGACGACCTGGGCAGCTCAGTCGCGGGTAAGTACTGTCATGGGGTGGGGATCTTTCGAAGGAAGCGCCCGGTGGCGGTCGCCCGCGAAGTGATCAGGGATCACACCTACGACGACCCGATCGTGGACATAGCGGCCGAGGAGATGGACGCGGGGCACCTGCGCGCGGCCACGACCGTGCTCGCCGAGTGCCGCGACCAGCCGGAGTTGCGCGCGCTGCGGCTGGAGGTGCTGCGCGACCACGCCGTCGGCCACGCCGACGAGCTGCTGGAGCTGGCCAAGGGCGCCACCGATCCCGACCTCTGGCTGTTGGCGGGCGCGTCGTTCATCGGCGAGGCGTGGGCCGTGCGCGGCACCGGCCGGGCCGACGACATCGGCGAAGACCGGTTCAAGATGTTCTTCGCGACGTTGCGCAAGGCCGTGCAGCCGCTGCACGAGGCCGCGAACCTGCTGCCGCGCGACGCCGTCCCGTGGGCGCAGCTCCAGACGACGGGCATGGGCCTCCAGGTCGACCGTGGGCAGAAGGACGAGGTGTGGCGCGAGATCGTCGCCCGCTGCCCGACCCTGTACCCGGCGCACTGGGCACGAGCCCAGATCCTCGCCCCGAAGTGGGGCGGCTCGACCGAGGAGATGATGGCG
>JBDSAJ010001043.1:0-11178 GCA_039922235.1 Umezawaea sp. | reverse complement strand
ACCTCGGTCAGCTCCTTGATCGGGATCGGGATGCCGTGGCACGGCCCGACTTCCTCGCCGTCGACGATCGCCTGCGCCGCAGCCTTGGCCGCTGTTCGCACCTCTTCGTCGTTGCGCCACACGAAGGCGTTGACCTCACCCTCGTGGTGGTCGATCCGCTCCAGGTAGGTGTCGACGACCTGACCGTCGGTTGAGCACGCCGCCCGTGACAGGCGTACGGCTTCGACCAGTAGTTCGCGCCCTCATGGGGTGATTGCGGTGGAGATGTCGGCGATCAGCCGTCCGACGTCCTCGCCCCAGTGCGATGCGATGACCAGACCCCTGGCCGGGTCGACCCACAGCAGGTGGCGGCCGAGGTTGCCTCGTGCGCAGCGGCCGGTGGTCGGCGCCTGGGGGAAGATCGTGGCGCGGTCGTTGAGCCACCACAGGTAGCCGTAGTCAGGTTTGACCGGGCATGGTCGCCAGCTTCGACGGATCCAGTCCGAGCTGATGAGCTGCCTGCCTGCCCAGGTCCCGGATTGCAGGTAGAGCTGGCCGATGAGGGCGAGGTCGTTGGCGGACATCCAAAGTCCGCCACCCCAGTGGGCTCCGCCGCTGACCACGGGCAACCGACGGCCGTCCAGGGTGAGGTGCGAGTTGTGGTATCCGTGCCACGACCACGATGTCGACGCGTCGAGCGGGTGCAGGACGTCGGTGAGCACGTCGACGAGCGGTCGGCGGAACAACGCGGTCAGTGCCAGGCAGAGCAGGTTGACCCGGACGTCGTTGTAGGCCCATCCCGACCCCGGCGGACCGTCGGGGTCGTTGCCCTCGCGGCGGCTCTGCGCGTCGACCGTCGCGGGCTTGCCCCACAGTTCTCCACCCCACTGACTGGTCTGCTGCAACAGGTGGCGCCAGCGGATCCCCGTGCCTGAACCATGCTGGAGTTGCGGCAGTGCGACGGTCTCGGCCACCCGAGCGTCCACGTCGAGCAGGCCGAGGTCGTAGCCGACCCCGGCCACCAGACCCACCACGGTCTTGGTGACGCTGAAGGTCATTTCGGGGATGTGCGGGTCGCCCCACGTGCTGACCGTCCTCCCTCGGTAGAGCACGACGCCGCTGGCGCCGGACCCCGGCAGCATCGGTCCGATGACGTCCCGATGTGATTCATCGGCAACCTGCCGGGCGAGGTAGGTGTCGATGTCGCGGATGCCCTCGGTCCGCCGCGCGTGCTGGCGCACGCATGCCTCGTTCGCCTTGGCCTCGTCGATCGCCATGCACACGACGCTATCGGCCGTCACAGGCAGGCGGAGCCTGTCTGTGACGAGAACCGCGCGGGCGGCGACGGCACGTAGGCGAGTGGACGGAGGCTCAAGCGGTGCCCAGCAGGTCGGGTGGTCCTTGAGCTGCCTGCGCGAGGTCACGCCGAGTTTGCCGAAGATCGTGCGCAGGTGCGCGTCGACCGTGCGCTTGCTGATGAACAGCTGGGTGGCGCCCTCGTTCGAGGTGGCGCCCGAGACCACCAGTCTCGCGACAGCCAGCTGCTGCAACGTGAGCTTCTCGTAGGCCGGCGCGGAACGACGCTGAACCCGTTGTCCGGCAGCACGTAGCTCGGTGGCGGCGCGGCAGGCGAACGCCTCTGCCCCCGCTGCCGAGAGCAACTCGTGGGCCTCACGTCGCCGGATCGCGCGATAGGGCTTCGCCGCGGTGTACGGCCATGCCACGATCAGCACGAAGAAGGCGAACTGCAGCGGGAAACCGCTCTTCGTGACCGCGGACGAGTACACCGCGGCCAGTGAGGCGGCGACGACCGAGATCAGGTAGACCCGGCCCAGCACCCGGTGCAGCTGAGGAAATCGGGTCCGCACCTTCGGCACGAACTGCCACGGACCGGTGATCAGCGCGATCCCGGCGGGCTTCCACCTGCACACCCACGCCACCCCACCACGATGGGCACACCCACCGCCGGACACCACGTCCGGTGGAGGATCACCAAGCTGATCAGAGACGCTCGTGTAGTACCCCGGCGTGATCCTGTCGAGGCCCGGCACGGTCGTGCCCCCGACCAGGTACGGCGGGACGAAATAGCCTGCGACACCGAGCGCCAGCACGGTGAGGAGCCCCCACAGGAACCACCACCAGCGTTTGCGGACGGTCCGTGCCATGACTGCGGCGGACATGTGCTACTCCAATTGGCCTTACGTGAACGGGTGAAGGAGAACCGCGGAATCCCCAGGCCGCCACGTCAGGACGGGCATGGTCAGGGATGCGTTCCCGCGGCTCATCCTGGACTCGTTCCCAGCGCGTCGCGTCGGCATGAAGTGCCTACTTCCAGCGCCCTGGCGATGCGTAGGCAAGCGCGATCGGGTGTTCGGCGACGGCGCCCGAATTGAGGAACGATTGTTCTTGACTGGTCGTTCCTTAAACGTCTACGGTCGTCACATGGGCCGACCAAGAGCATTCGACGAGGCAGAGGTGGTGCGAGCCGCGGTGGTCCTGTTCGGTGGTCGGGCGTACGACGGGGTGTCCGTCGACGACCTGGTGAGCCACCTCGGCGTGCACCGCAACAGCCTGTACAAGACGTTCGGCAGCAAACGTGGCCTGTACCTGGCCGCGCTGCGCCGACACCTCGACGACGACGTGCGTCCCCTGACCGAAGCACTGGCAGCGGCGCCGGACGTCGCGACCGCGATCCGCCTCACGACGGAAACCGACCTCGGTCTGCTGCTGCTCGCGGCGGTCGAGCGCGCACCCGCTGACGAGGAGGTCGCAGCCGCGGTGGACTCGGCGCTGAAGGACATCGACCAGGCGATCGTCGACGCGCTCGGCGTATCGGCCGAGCTTGCCGCCGGCGTGACCGCCGCGGCACTGGGCCTGATCCTGCGCGGTGGCGCCGACCGTGCGGGCGCGGCACTGGCCCAACACCTCAATCCCCTTCACTGACAAGGAAACCGACATGGCACAGGTCCACATCGACGGCGACGACCTCGTCGTGGTGATCGAAGGGCTCGACCGGCTCTGGGCGCTCAAGAGCCGCCTGACCATCCCGCTCGCCAACGTGCGCGGCGCAACCGCCGACCCTGGTATTTCCGCTGACCCCAAGGGAATCCGCGCGCCGGGCACGTACGCGCCCGGCGTGATCACCGCGGGTACGTTCCACCTCGACGGCGAACGGGTCTTCTGGGACGTCAAGGATTCCGCGAAAGCCGTCGTGATCGAACTGGCCGACGAGCGCTACGCCCGTCTGGTCGTCCAAGTAGACGATCCGCGCACCACGGTCGCGCTGGTCGAGAACGCCCTGCGCTGAAAGGGACGAAACCGATGTTCTCCCGTGCTGCCGCTGTCGCGATGGTGATCGTCGTCGCGACCACGACCCCTGCTGCGGCAACGCCCGGCCTCGCGCCCGCCACCGACCGCGAAATCGTCTTTACCGTCGACGGAACTCTGACGTACGGCACCCTGCACGTGCCCGCCCACCGGGTGGGACAGCGACTGCCCGCGGCGCTGCTCCTGCCGGGCAGCGGACCAACCGACCGCAACGGCGACCAGCCACCGACGTTGACCCCGAACACCTTGGCACAGCTGGCCGAAGCGCTCGACCAGGACCACGTCGTCACGCTGCGGTTCGACAAGTACGGCACCGGCCGCACCGGGCTCGGAGCCTACCGGGACCACCCGGAGACGATCGACTACCCGGCGTTCGTGCGGCAGGCCGCGGCGGCCTACGAGTTGCTGCGGGACCAGCCGGAAACCGATCCACGCTCCATGCTCGTCGTGGGGCACAGCGAGGGCGCGATGACCGCCCTCCTCCTCGGTGGCACGGTCACCCCGCGCCCGAGCGGGCTGGCACTCCTGCAACCGCAGGCAATCCGCCTGCTGGACCTGGTCGAACTGCAACTGCACGGCCAGGTCGCCGAGGCGACCCGCCTAGGACTGCTCACCCCGGACCAGCAGCGCACGATCGACGCGGCGATCGCCAACGCCACCACGGCACTGCGCGAACACCGACCGGTCGACACCACGGACCTGCCTGCCGCGGTCGCTCAACTCTTCCGGGTGTTCCAGGGGTCGAACAGCCGGTTCGTGGACAGCGACGATGCCGTCTACCCGCCCGACGCCGCCGCGGCACTCCGGCCGGGCACCAAGGTGCTCCTGACGTGCGGCACGAACGACCCGCAGGTTCCCTGCGACACAACGGATGCCCTGACCACGGCCCTGCGGCGCGCCCACGTCGGCGGACCAGGCCGGGTGCGACTGTCCGGAGTGGACCACCTGCTGCATGACGCCGACCACCGGGACACCATCGCTCCCACGGCGCTCGACGCGCTGCACCGGTTCGTGAAGTGCTGATCCGGCGGAGGCGGCCACGCCCTCTTCAGCCGTGACGGAGGGGATGCCTCGGATGCGGACGTCGTCCTGGTCGCGGTAAGGGTTTCCCTGACGCGGACCTCGGATGAATCCGCCATCTGGAGCAGAAATCTGCGAACGTCAGGTCGAAAGGTCCGACCAATCTTGACCCGCCTGCCGCGATGGGAGTACAAGGTTTCCGTAGTCCATCGAGCCTTCAGCCGCCGCCGGCCCCAGCTTGAGGACGGTGCTCACGTACCCGACGTCGTCCCAAGCCTCAGCGACGAGAGTTGGAGACCATGTCCGTGCCCACCAACAACCCGCACCCCAACCGACGCACGATGCTGCTCGGCACGCTCGCGGCGCTCGCCGTGCCTGCGCTCGCCCCGGGGACGGCGTCCGCCACGGCGGCCGCGCCCACGACGCCCGACGGGTGGTCCAGGGCGGTCATCGACTCCACGATGAAGCGCCTGCCCGACGGCGTCGGCGGGTGGAGCTACCCGAACGGCCTGTACCTCTACGGGCAGTACCTGTTCTCCCTGCGGCACAGTGGCGATACGAAGTACTTCACCTACCTCAAGTCCTGGGTGGACGGCAAGATCGGCTCCGGGCACGTCGACAACAGCTTCGACAACCTGGACGCGATGCGCGCGGGCCAGTTGCTGCCGCTGCTGTACGCCGCCACCGGCGAGGCGAAGTACCGGAAGGCGGCCAAGCAGATCCGGGACCGCTTCCCGAGCTACCCCCGCACCACGGACGGGGGCATGTGGCACGCCACCAGCAAGACCGGGCAGCTGTGGGCGGACGGCGTCTACATGGCGCAGCCGTTCCTCTCCCTGTACGGCAAGCACATCGCCGATTCCGCCTACTGCTACGAGGAGTCGGCGAAGAACGTCCTCGTCTACTTCGCGCACCTCAAGCACACCAACGGATTGCTGTTCCACGCCTACGACGAGGACGGCTCCGAGCCGTGGGCGTCGGGAGCGGGCCACCACTCGGAGTTCCACTGGGGGCGGGCGATCGGCTGGTTCGCGATGACCGCGATCGACCTGCTGGAGGTACTGCCCGCCAAGCACCCCCGGCGGCAGGGCCTGATCGACGTGGTGAAGCACCTCGCGGAGGGGTTCGCGAACTTCCAGCACTCCAGCGGTCTGTGGTACCAGGTCGTCGACCGCGGCGGCGACGCGCAGAACTGGCTGGAGACCTCGTGCTCGTCCATGTACACGTTCATGCTGTCGAGGGGTGTCCAGCGCGGCTACCTCGACGCCGCCTACCAGGCGGTGGCGGAGAAGGGGTACGCGGGCATCATCAGGGACAAGGTGTCCCTCGGTGCCGACGGCCTGACCAGCATCAAGGACATCAGCGAGGGCACCAACGTCGGCGACCTGGACTACTACTACGGCCGAGCGCGCAGGACGAACGACAACCACGGGCTCGGCGCGTTCCTGGTCATGACCGAACAGTTCGCGAGCGAGCAGGGTTCGTCGTGACAGCCTGAAACGGCGGTGCGGGGGTCTGGAGGGCACGGGCGGTCGACCGTGCCGATGTCCTACAGGCCCCGCATCCTGTCCGCTGTGGACAGTTGGGTGCGGGAACGGTCGGTCGTCGCCACGGGAACGAGGTCCCAGGGCGGTGGAACCGACGACACCCGCCCGGAAACGACCGCGCCCAACTGCTCCGCGTACTCGATGCGCTCGACCCAGTCCGCGGGCCACGCGGCCAGGCCGTGCGCCGCGCCGGCGAACGCCCCCGCCAGTGCGGCGATCGAGTCGGAGTCACCGCTGGTGCGCGCGGCCCGCACCAGGCACGCGACCGGGTCGTCGGCATGCCGGACGGCGCAGTAGAGACCGGTCACCAGCGCCTCCTCCGCGATCCATCCCGCACCGGTGGCCAGACAGGCGTCCAGGCCGTCGTCCGGACTGGCGAGCGCGGCGATCAGCTGCTCGACGACCGCGGCGCACTCGTCCCAGCCGCGGGCGATGAAGTCCGCGGGGGTGGTCGCCCCCGGCGTCGCCCACAGCGTTCCCAGCCAGTCCTCCAGGTACACCGAACGCCGCTCGGTGCACCGCCGTAGCAAGGCGGCGGGCACGTCGGCCATGGCAAGGCCGTCAACCAGCAGCCGCGTCGCGTACGCGGTGAGCTCGGACGCGGCCAGCGCCGTGGGGTGACCGTGGGTCATCGCGGCCTGCAACTGCGACACCCCCGCGAGCACGTCGAGGTCGAGCCCAGGCAGCAGCCCGACCGGCGTCACCCGCATGTTCGCCCCGCACCCCTTGGACCCCGCGACGGTCGCCTCCACCCACGGCAGCCCCTCCGCGAGCCCACCGCACGCGCGCAAGCACGTCATCCCCGGCGCGCGGTTGTTCTTCGGGCTGTGCGCCCAGCCGACGAACTGCTCCCGCAGGCGCGGTTCGAGTACCTCGGCGGTGTACCGGTCGACCCCGGCCAACGCCCACGCGACCGCGAGCGCCATCTGCGTGTCGTCGGTGACCAACGCCGGATCGCCCGTCAGGTCATTCGGACCGGCAGGGCCGAAACGCCGGTCGATCTCCGCCACGTCGAGGAATTCCGTGGGCTTGCCGAGCGCGTCCCCGAAGGCCAATCCGAACAACGATCCCGCGATTCGATCCATGGATGACCACGCTACTGCGGGCGGTCGGCGACGTGGAACGTCGGTGCCCAGGACGGGAAGGTCCTGGCAGTGGACGCCGTCGTGCTACGGCGAAAGGGTGCATCTCCTACTTGTGGTCGGTGGTTTCAGGACAGGGGCAGGAAGCGTCGGTAGACCGGGACGGCCACCAGGGCGACGGCGACGTGCATGAGCATCAGGGCGGCGACGGCGCCCCAGCTGACGCCGGGGTAGGTGTCGTCGAAGCCGATCACGACGTCCGGGACGAGTGAGACGACGACCACCGCGGGCACGAGTCGGCGCAGGAGGGCTGCCGGGTTGGCCGCTCGGCGGCGGACGACCTGCCAGCCGACCGCGCCTGCCAGGACCCCGACCACGGTCAGGGACAGGTAGGTGCCGAACTGCAGGGGTTGGAAGTCGGGTGAGGCTCCGGCCGCGTGGGCGAGCAGTGCGATGACGGTGTTGGCCAGAACGGATCCGATGGCGGCGGTGGCAGTGGCGGCGGCGGCGGCGAGGGCGCCGAGGGTGCGGACCGTCGAGTTGGGGGTGGTGGTCATGGGAGCGTCTCTGATCAGTTTAGTGATCCGGTGCCGGATGTGGTGTCCGGTGGTGGGTCTGCCCATCGTGGTGGGGTGGCGTGGGTGTGCAGGTGGAAGCCCGCGCCCAGTGCCGCTCCTCGTGGCCGGTGTCGGCCGGTGGGTGTGCTGATCGTGATCGCGTCCTGGTGCCGGTGGGCTGCGCGGGGCAGCCGGGGCCGGTCCGTGTGAGCGTGTCCCTCCGGACGCTGGCCGGCACCACCGTGAGGATGTGCCGGGGAGGGTGCCCCGCGTCGCCTGGGCGCGGGGCGTGAGAGTTGCCGCCGGGTGGGTCCGGTTTTGGACCGGTCCCGGCTGGTCTGAGTGGGCGTGATGACCGCGCCCGCTTCGAGTGCGTCCACGACCGTGCGGATCACCATCGCGCCACTGCCACGGTCGGTAACCGTCGTGGCCTGGTGGGTCAGACCGCGGGCGGCGATGCGCTGCCACGCGCCGGTGTCCCGGTCGCCCTGGTAGCCGCACGACCCGCAGACCGCCCATTTCCAGCCCGGCGTGCCGGGCCGGTCGGGGGCTTTGCGATGCCGCAGGACAGTCAGGCACCGCGGGCAGTGCTTGGAGGTGTTGCGCGCCGGGATGGCGACCACGGCGATACCCACCTCGGCGGCCAAGTGCCGCATCCGGTCCACGATCCGCCCGCGTACCTGCTGGGACAGGCGGGTGTTCATGGTGCGGCCCATGCCTATGGCCTCCATGGACCGCAGGTCCTCGAGATGGATCGTGGTCGCTCCGGCGGCGATGGCCTGATCCACTGTCCACCGGGCGGCAGCCCACGCGAGGGCGTCGTTGAGGTTGGACCGGCGCGCGGACACGGCGCGAACCTCGTCCCGCAGGACCTGGAGCTTAGCCGTCAGAGGGTGTTCGGCGTCATCCGCGGCCAGCCGCTGGTAGTGGTCGGCTTTGGCGTGCAGGCGCTCGCTGTGCCGGCGTAGCCGGTGCTGCTTGGCCAGCACGCCAGCGGCCCGGAACATGCCCCCGGCACCCAGAGCGGTGATACGCCCGTCGTCGTGCAGCCGGGCGGCCCCGGCGGACAGCAGGGTGTTCAGACCCCAGTCCACCCCCAGTGCGACGGTGTGGCCGGTGCGCCGGGTCTTCGGGACCGGGTGGGTGTAGGCCAGATCAACGTGGACCCGACCCTGACGGATACGCAGTGTGGGCAGGTGCAGGATCGCGCCGGCGGGCACCGTCGGTGGCAGCGAGACAGGACAGGCCACCCACGTCCAGTCCTGATAGGAGCGAGGGTCGGGTCGGGTGGGAAGTTGCAGGCGCAGCAGCACCCGGCCCGGATCATCCGCGCGTTCGATGGTGGCCTGCTGCCGGTCGCAGGCCGACAACAGCAGCATCCGCGCGACCCTGGGTGCGGGCTCCAGTTCGAACACATCCACCGGCAGCCGCCCATGCCTACACGCGAAGGCAGCGATCTGCCGGGTCCGGGAGCGGATCACACCGGACGGCAGGAACCGCCCGTCGGGCACGGCCCCGCGCACGGAGTCCCATTCCTGCGGGGTGCGCTTGGCCGGATCGGCGGGCCACGTTGCGAGCACTGCGGCGGTCAGGCCGGCGCGCCATGTCGCTGACCGCAGTGCACGCCCGGCCTGTTCCTGGGCCATGCGCACGATCCGGTCGTTGACCGTGACGTCCTGGGGTGGTGCGACGGTCCAGCCCAGACGGCGCAACGCCATCCACGCGTTCGACGGCAACCTCCGACCGGCCGCGTCCACACCGGAGGCGAGCACGTCCACGTCGGCGGTGTTCCAGCGCTCGGCCAGCAGACCGGTGACCATCCCGGACACCAGATCAGAGCACCACCCGACACGCTCGGCCAGCACAGCGGCGGACAGGAATTCACCGGACTTCTCGTCAACTCCGGCACGCAAGACGGTACGGGCGCACGCGGTACGGGCGCTCTCCCGCTCCGCGAGCGGAAGCTTCCGGCTCATTCGGAGACCATCGCCGGCAGCCGGTTCAGTCCCGGCCGGTTCTCCCGGAGCCCGGAACCACGATCCTTGACCACCCTCACCACAGTACCCGAGGAGGTCGCCCGCAGTTCTTCCTCCCACGTCGCCTGAGGACTCCTCCCCGTCCGACCCGGATGCTCACCCGGACAGCACCTCCCGCCGGGCACGGGAAGCCACGGAGTCGTTGCCGCGCTTAATATTCTCCACATCAACCCAGCAGAACCGACGTTCACACCCCACCCACCAGAACGGGATCCTGCCGTCGATCACCCACTGACGACGCGTCATCGGGCGGGTACCCGGACGCTGCGCGGTCCTGGACAAGCGCAGCAGTTCCACACCTTCACCAGACAGAAGCAACGCCAGGGATCGCTAATGAAAATGTGGAGCCTCCGGGGGTGCGTGGGTGTGTCAGTCGCTGAGGACGGCGGTGCGGTGGATCCAGGCGGGATCGGCCGCGGCGGTGAGCATGAAGGTGGCGACGTCGGCGCGGCTGATCTTGGGCATGCCCTTCATCGGCAGTCGGTCGCCCGCGCGGTAGGCGCCGTCGGTGGCTGGGCCGTTGGTGAGGGTGACGGGGTGGACCAGGGTCCAGTCCTGGCCGCCCGCGCGGATCAGGTCGTCGGCGATGGCCTTGTCGGCGAACAGGGACCGCATGACGGTGCGGTACATGAGCTTCTGCACGGTGCTGGTCTGGTCCAGGCTGTCGCCGACGCCGAAGGCGGAGAGCACCACGAGGCGTGACACACCGGTGTGCCGGGTGGCGACGACCAGGGCGGTGGCGGCGCGGGAGGCGATGTCGGACTTGATCGACTTGCCGGAGCCGAGTGCGGAGATGACCGCGTCGTGTCCGGGGAGCACGGCGGCGAGGTCCTGTGCGGAGGTGGCGTCCCCGATGGCGATGCGGACCTGTCCGGCTCGCTCGCGCATGGCGGTCGGGTCGCGGACGAAGACGGTGACCTCGTGCCCCGCGCGGAGGGCGAGGGTGAGCACTGCGTGGCCGGTGGCACCGGTGGCGCCGAGGAGGAGCAGCTTCATGGTGAGGCCTTCCAGGGCTTGGACCTGCATTTGCTTGAACCTTCATGGAAACCGTAGCGCCATTTCCATGAAGGTTCAAGTACCCGGTAGGATGGGGGCATGTCGGAACCGCGGTGGCTCGACGACCACGAGGCCCATGCTTGGAGAGCGTTGCTGTGGATGACGCACGCCATCGACCGGACGCTGGACCATCAGCTCCAACGGGATTCGCAGATCCCGCACGGCACCTACCAGATCCTGGTCGTCCTCTCCGTGAGCGAGGAGCAAACGCTGCCGATGGGGGTCTTGGCCAACAGCCTGGGCTGGTCGCAGAGCCGGCTGTCGCACGCCGTGGCGCGGATGGAGAAAACCGGCTGGGTCCGTCGGATCCCCTCGTCCACGGACAAGCGCAGCAACCTGGCCCAGTTGACCGAGGACGGCCGCCGGAAGCTGGTCGAAGCCGCTCCGGGTCACGTCGCCGCCGCACGCGATCTCGTCATCGACGCGCTCGACCCGGAGCAGTTGCGGGTGTTGGTGCGGATCAGTGAGACCGTGCTGGACCGCGCGGCCGTGATGCTGGGCGAGGACCTGCCCTTCAAACCCTTCGACCACAGCATGGACTGAACAGCCGGGCCATCGCCGCGATCGCGGCGAT
>JBDSAJ010001042.1:0-4792 GCA_039922235.1 Umezawaea sp. | reverse complement strand
GGCCAGCCCGTTGATCAACCAGCGGCAGCTCGACCGCGTGCTCGGTTACATCGACCAGGGCCAGGAGGAGGGCGCCCGCCTGGTCACCGGCGGCAAGCGGCTGGAGGTCGACCCGCGGATCAAGGCCGTGGCGTCGCTGAGCACCTGGACCGACCTGGCCCGCTCCCTCTACCCGAACGAGACGGTGAACAGCCAGGCCGTCGAGGTGCTGCTGGCCGCGGGCAAGCTCGTCGGACGGCCGGGCCCGGTGCTGCGGGCAGCCGAGGACGCGTACCGCGGCGGTCGGTTCCAGGAGGTCATCCCGATCTCGGAGAGCAGGTCGGCCGCCAACAAGATCGCCGCGATCAACGCGAACCACACCGCCGTGATGATCGGCAACGCCTGGAACGACGGGATCTTCGCGCCGGGTCAGGTCACCGACCTGTTCACGAAGCTCACCGGGCCGAAGCGGCTGATGCTGTCGCCCGGCGACCACGCGACCGCCGAGCTGTTCGGCGCGGCGGGGCTGCCCAACGAGATCTGGGACTCCGTCGGCCGCTGGTTCGACAAGCACGTGCGCGGCGTGGACAACGGGATCGACCGGGAGAACCCGGTGAACCTGAAGCCCAACAGCGGGGGTGGCTGGCGGACGTTCCCCAGTTGGGCCGCGGCGTCGACCGCGCAGGACACGCTCTACCTGACCGGCCCGTCCTGGGGCACCGGATCGCTGGCCCCGGCCGCGACGACCGGCTGGCAGAACCGGATCGACGCTGGCAGGCCGACCGCAGCCGATAGCGGGACGCTGCTGCTCAGCGGGGCTCTCCAGGGCTTCCTCGGCATCCCGACCGGGGTGTCGATGCCACTGGTGGACCGCACCGCGGCCGCCGTGTGGTGGGGGCCGACGTACTCCCGCACGACCGCCGTCAGCGGAGCGGCGAAGCTGCACGTCACGGTCACGCCGAGCGCGCCGACCACGACGCTGTGCGCGTACCTGTACGACGTGGGGTCGCTCGGCCTCGGCGCACTGGTGACGCACAAGCCGATCACGCTGCGGAACGCGACTCCCGGCGTGGCGAAGGCGCTCGACTTCGAACTCGAGCCCGCGCTGTGGGACGTCCCCGCGGGGCACCGGCTGGTGCTCGTCGTCGACACCGTCGACCCGCGCTACCTGAGCGAGAGCTCGAAGGGCACGAACGTCGTGTTCAGCTCCCCGGCGGCGGACCCGTCCTGGCTGCGGGTCCCTCGCGGGTGAGCCGCTCGTCGGACGGCAGGGCGACATCGCCCCTGCCGTCCGGCGGGTTCGTCCGCGCCAGCCCCAGCGCCACGTCGACCTGGTCGGAGCGGTGCAGTTCGGCCACCGCATCCAGGTCGAACCACGCGGCCATGTCCGACGAGCCGTCGACCTCGTACCGCAGTTCACCGCCGGTGACGCGGGCCTCGTAGATGATCCGCAGCCCGTGGAAGTCGACCTCCCCGTTCGGCCGGTCGAACAGCCGGCGGATCGTGTGCACGCCCAGCAGCCGCTGCACCTCGATCGCGTACCCGGTCTCCTCGTCGACCTCGCGGATCACCGCCTCGTACGGGTCCTCGCCGTGGTCGATGCCGCCGCCGGGCAACGTCCAGCGCTTGCCGCTCGGCCCGACCCACCGGGAGAGCAGGATCTGCCCGTCCCGGACGCACAGCGCGTACGCGGCGACCCTGAGCTGTTCGGTGATCTCCACGGATCCCATCCTGACAGCAGGTGGCAGCTTCTGGTGCCAGGATCAGAGGATGAGCACCCAGGTGAAGGCCACTTTCACGATCACCCGCTGGGACGAGGAGGCGTACGGCACCGGCGAGCCGAAACTCGCGCGGGTGGACGTCGGCAAGACGTTCACCGGCTCGCTGGAGGGCACGAGCAACGCCCAACTGCTCACCTGCACCTCGGCCGACGGCTCCGCTGGCTACGTGGGATCCGAGCAGTTCACCGGCTCCCTGGACGGCCGCACGGGCACGTTCGTCCTCCAGCACGGCGCCACCATCTCCCCGGCGGGCCCGGACTTCTTCGGCCACGTGGTGCCGGGTTCCGGCACCGGCGAACTGGTGGGGCTCACCGGAACGGCCAGGATGGAGCACGAGCTGATCACCCTGGACTACGACCTTGGCTGAGCAGGTGGACCGCGCCCAGGTGCTGGCCTACCGCGTGGCCGCGCACCAGTTCGACCGCGCGTCGACCGACCTGGCCGTCTTCGACCTGGGCGTGCAGGACTCCGAGCGCTCGGCGGCCGCTGCCCTGGCCGCCCGCCTGGAGTCCGATCCGGACCTCACGGCCTACCCGGTCACGTGGACCGTCCGAGGCGCCCCGCACCTGCACCGACCCGCCGACCTGCCGTCGCTGGCGGCCAGGCTGTGGCCGCTCAGCGACACCGACGCCGTGACCCGGATGTCCCGCCCGCGCGGGGTCGCGGAAGGCCGCGCGGCGTTGGCGGCCGTGGCGAACGCGCTGCGGGAGGTCGTGACGAGGCCGATGACCAAGGGCGAGGCCAGCGGGCTCATCACGCCGTTGATACCCACGGAGTTGACGGCGTGGTGCCGGGGCTGCGACACGACCCACGTGCAGGACCCGGTGTTCCGCCTGGCCGTCCTCCCGGCGGGTTTGGTCTTCGACGTCTCGCGGAAGGTCGTCACCTTCACCCCCATGCCGAAGCGCCGGGCCGTTCCACGGGAGACGAAGGGCTTCACCGACCTGCTGCTGGCCTACCTGCGGCTGCACGGCCCCGCGGGTCCGTCCGAGGTGGCGGCCTACTTCGGCGCGCCGGCCACGGACATCAAGAAGGTGTGGCCGGACGACCTGGCCGAGGTGAGCGTGGACGGCAGGCGGGCGTGGCTGCCGTCGGACCGGGTGGCCGCCCTGCTCGACCCGCCCGACCCCGACGTCGTCCGACTGCTGCCGCCGCTGGACCCGTACCTCCAGGCCCGCGACCGCGACCTGCTGGTCCCGGACAAGGCGAGCCAGAAGGAGGTGTGGCGCATCCTCGGCCGACGCGGCGCGATCATGGTCGACGGCGAGATCACCGGCACCTGGCAGGCGAAGGCCTCGGGCAAGCGCCTGGACGTGACGCTGAACCCGTTCGGCGAACCGCCACCGGACGCGGTCGAGGAGGAGGCACACCGGCTGGCCGCCACCCGCGGGCTCACGTCCGTGACGGTGAAGTGACCCGGCTCAGCCCGAGAGCACCCGGACCGGCGCACCGTCCAGGAAAGCCCTGATGTCCTCGACGGCTTCCCGGAAGTAGGTCCGGTAGTTCCCGTCCGTCACGTACCCGAGGTGCGGTGTGGCCAGCACGTTCGGCAGCTGCCGCAGCACGTGCCCGGCGGGCAGCGGCTCCTCCTCGAACACGTCCAAGCCGGCGCCCGCGAGCCGACCGCCGACCAGCGCCCCCACCAACGCCTCCTGGTCGACGATCGCCGCCCGCGAGGTGTTGACCAGGAACGCGGTGGGCCGCAACAGCTCCAACACCGACGCGTCCACCAGCCCACGGGTGCGGTCGCTCAGCACCAGGTGCACCGACAGCACGTCGCTGACCGCCGCCAACTCGGCCAGTGATCCGGCCGGCCGCACGCCTTCGGGCTCGGTGCGGTCGGCCGTCAGGTTGGAGCTCCACGCCACGACGTCCATGCCGAACGCCTGCCCGACGCGTGCCACCTTGCCGCCGATCTTGCCGAACCCCAGCAGCCCCAACGTCTTCCCGGCGAGACCGGTGCCCACCGTGCTCTGCCAGGGCCCGTCCGACCGCAGCGAGGTGTTCTCCGCGACCAGGTTCCGGGCCAGTCCGAGGATCAACGCCCAGGTCAGCTCGACCGGCGGCTCGGACGTGCTGCCGGTCCCGCAGACGACCACCCCGGCCTCGGCCGCGGCAGCGAGGTCGATCGAGGCGTTGCGCATCCCGCTGGTGATCAACAACCGCAACGACGGCAACCGCCGGAACAGGTCCGCGTCGAACGGCGTGCGCTCCCGCATGATCACGACGACCTCCTGGTCCCGCAACGCGGAAACCAGGTCGTCGCGCGAGGAGAAGTGCTCCCGGTGGACGGTCAGGTCGACCGGCGACCAGTCCGCCAGGTCGGAGGCGACGCCCTGGTAGTCGTCCAGCACAGCGCAGCGAAGTCTCATGGCCGCCATGGTGCCGGTCGCGCGCGACCGGCACCACGCGGGGAACCAACCCTCAGCTGTCCACGATGCCGACAGCGCCCAGCACGGCCTGGAGGCCGTCCTCGGCGATGTCGTGGTCGGTCTCCAGCACAGCCGTCACCGACGCCACATCAGCCGACAACCCGGCCGACTTCGCCCACTCGACCACCGCGACGGCGAGCGCCGCGGCACGTTCGGGGAGGGTCTCCGCGAGTTCCTCGGGATCGGGCGCGGGCAGCCCCTCGGCTGCCGCAGCCTCGGCGTACGCGACCTCGCCGAACACCCACTCCCACTGCTCCTGGCCACCGTCCCAGCCGGTCACCACGCACATGTCGCTGTCCGCGACGGTGGCGGAGATGGAGGGGCCGGTGCCGACGAGCTGCACCAGCGGCTCCTCGTCCAGCACCGGGAACTCCCACCACTGCCAGCCTTCGACGGCGTCGAGTTGGTAGCCGTCGTCCAGCTCTTCGTCATCCCCGCGCCGCACGACGTAGGACGCCCACTTGCCCATCTGTTGAATCTCCTCAGCTCGCGCAGGCGTCCAACGCCGTCGCCACATCTCCGGTGACCGTCAACGAGTCCAGCGCGGTCTGCGACACGAACCCGCGACCGCCCAGTTCGCGGACCCAGTCGAACAGACCC
>JBDSAJ010001041.1:0-38388 GCA_039922235.1 Umezawaea sp. | reverse complement strand
ACGGTTGCGCCGCCGGGTCGTGGAGAACCTGACCGCGTACGGGTTCCTCTGCGCCGCGCTGGTCTGCTTCGCGCTGTTCTCCTGGTACCCCATCGTCCGCGGCGTGCTGCTGGCGTTCCAGCAGGTCAACTTCATCACCGACCCGGAGTGGGTCGGGTTCGCCAACTTCGAGCGGCTGTTCGCCGACCCGCTGTTCTGGGACGCCTGGGGCAACACGCTGCTGTTCACCGGGCTGGCACTGGTGTTCGGGTTCTTCGTCCCGTTCCTGATCGCCGTGCTGCTCAACGAGCTCCGGCACGCCAAGGGGTACTTCCGGCTGGTCGTCTACCTGCCGGTGATGCTCCCGCCGGTCGTGGCGGCGCTGCTGTGGAAGTGGTTCTACGACCCCGGTCCCGGCCTGTTCAACTCGCTGCTGCGGATCGTCGGGATCGACGGCCCGCACTGGCTCGACGACAGCACCACGTCGCTGCTGTCGCTGGTGCTGGTGGCGACGTGGTCGAACCTCGGCTCGGCGACGCTGATCTACCTGGCCGCGCTGCAGACCATCCCCGGCGAGCTGTACGAGGCGGCCGAGCTGGACGGCGCGAACGTCGGGCAGCGCCTGCGGCACGTGACGATCCCGCAGACCCGGTTCGTGCTGCTGGTGCTGCTGCTGTTGCAGGTCGTCGCGACGATGCAGATCTTCACCGAGCCCTACATCATGACCGGCGGCGGACCGGACGACTCGACGGTCACCGTCCTGCTCCTGCTGTACCGCTACGCCTTCGTCTACAACGACTTCGGCACGGCCAGCGCGCTGAGCACGCTGCTGCTCGTGTTCCTGTCGGTGTTCTCCTTCGCCTACCTGCGGATCACCAGGAGGGCAGACGCGTGAGCGACCGTCCTGTCAGGACCCTCTTCTCCGGCAGCCGGACGGGGATCGGCTACAAGATCGTGTTCACCACGACCGTCGTGGTGTTCACCGCGGTGTTCGTGCTGCCGTTCCTGTGGCTGGTGCTCGGCGCGATGAAACCGGCGGTGGAACTGGCGAAGGTGCCGGTGACGGTGCTCCCGGAGGCCTGGCACCCCGGCAACTACGCCGAGGCCTGGCGGTTGATGGACCTCGGCAAGTACTTCCTCAACACCGTGCTGGTCGTGGCGGGGGCGTGGCTCGTCCAGGTCCTGTTCGACGTGCCCGCCGCGTACGCGCTGTCGAAGTTGAAGCCCGCGTTCGGCAACGGGGTGCTGGTGGCCATGCTGGTCACGCTGATGATGCCGCCGGCCACGCTGCTGGTGCCGATGTACCTGACCATCACCGACGTGCCGGTCCTCGGCGTCAACCTGGTCAACAACCCCGCGGCGATCTGGCTGCCCGCCGCCGCCAACGCGTTCAACATCTACCTGCTGAAGCGGTTCTTCGACCAGATCCCGACGGAGCTGCTCGACGCCGCGCGGATGGACGGCGCGGGCGCGGTCACCGTGCTGTTGCGGGTCGTGCTGCCGATGGCGCGCCCCATCCTGGCAGTGGTCTCGATCCTCGCCGTGGTGGCCGCGTGGAAGGACTTCATCTGGCCCCTGCTGGTCTTCTCCGACCCGGCGCTGCAGACGCTCAGCGTGGCGTTGCAGCGCTTCGCGCCCGACACCCCGATCAACCTGCTGCTGGCCGGTCTGGTGCTCGCCGCCCTGCCGATGATCGCCGTTTTCCTCGTTTTCCAACGGCACATCCTGGCCGGTCTCACCGCGGGCAGCGTCAAGGGCTGACCCATTCCACGAGGAGGGCATTGAAGTGGCCGAAGCGAAGACGACCACGACCACGCGCTGGTGGCGCGGGGCGGCGATCTACCAGGTGTACGTCCGGAGTTTCGCGGACGGCAACGGCGACGGGGTCGGCGACCTCCAAGGCCTGCTGCGCAAGCTGCCCTACCTCGCCGAACTGGGCATCGACGCCATCTGGCTCAACCCGTGGTACCCGTCGCCGATGGCGGACGGCGGCTACGACGTGGCCGACTACCGGGCCATCGAGCCGCTGTTCGGCTCGCTGGTGGAGGCCGAGAAGGTGATCGACGAGGCGCACGCCCTCGGTATCAAGATCATCATCGACATCGTGCCCAACCACTGCTCGGACCAGCACCCCTGGTTCCAGCAGGCCATCGCCGAAGGACCGGGCGGCCCGTCGCGCGAGTTGTTCTGGTTCCAGCCCGGCAAGGGCGAGGACGGCTCCGAGCCGCCGAACGACTGGCAGTCGCGGTTCGGCGGCCCGGCGTGGACCCGCACCACGAACCCGAACGGCACCGCGGGGGACTGGTACCTGCACCTCTACAGCCCGGAGCAGCCGGACTTCAACTGGACCAACCAGGAGGTGCACGAGGAGTTCGACGACATCCTGCGGTTCTGGCTCGACCGCGGTGTCGACGGCTTCCGCATCGACGTGGCCGACGGCCTGGTGAAGGAGGACGGGCTGCCGGACTTGAACTCCGACCAGGTCCCACTGCCCTTCTCCGACCAGGACGGCGTCCACGAGATCTACCGGCACTGGCGGCGGATCGCCGACGAGTACCCCGGCGAGCGGGTCTTCGTCGGCGAGATGTGGCTGCCGGACCCGGAGCGCTTCGCCCGCTACCTGCGCGCCGACGAGCTGCACTCGGCGTTCAACTTCGACTTCCTCGGCTGCCCGTGGGACGCGACCGCGCTGCGCGGCGTCATCGACGACACCCTCGCCGCGCACGCCCCGGTCGGCGCGCCCCCTACCTGGGTGCTGTCCAACCACGACGTGACCAGGCACGTCACCCGCTACGGCCGCGCGGACACCTCGTTCGACTTCGGCGACCGCCAGCACCTGGCGCCCACCGACTTCGAGCTGGGCACCCGGCGGGCTCGCGCGGCGGCGATGCTGACCACCTCACTGCCCGGCGGCGTGTACGTCTACCAGGGCGAGGAACTGGGCCTCTGGGAGGTCGAGAACCTGCCGGACGAACTGCGCGAGGACCCGGTGTGGGTGCGCTCCGGCCACACCGACCGCGGTCGCGACGGCTGCCGCATCCCGATCCCCTGGGGTGGCGCGGAACCGCCGTTCGAGTTCGGTGACGGCGGGGCGTGGCTGCCGCAGCCGGAGGAGTGGAGCGACTTCACCGCCGAGGTCGAGGCCGCCGACCCGGACTCGATGCTCTCCTTCTACCGCAACGCCCTCCGCCTGCGCCGCAGCGAGGAAGCGCTCGGCGACGGCGACCTGACCTGGCTGGACCTCGGGCCGGGCGTGCTCGCGTTCACCCGCACGCCGGGCTTCGCCTGCGTGGTCAACCTGTCGGCGGCTCCGATCCCCCTGCCGGAGCACGACGGCGTGCTGCTCACCAGCAACCCCCTCGTCGACGGCGACCTGCCGTCGGACACCGCCGCCTGGCTCCGCCTTGGCTGATCCCACACCTCAAGGAGGACAACGATGTCGCACGCCCTGAGACCCGTGCGCTGGTAGGCCATCACACCGCTCGCCGGTGGTCGTCGACCTGACCACCGGTGAGTCCTGACCCCCTGCGTCCCACCCCTGCTTGGAGTCGTCGATGTCTCCTGTTCGCAGCACAGCCCTGCCCTTGGCACTGGCCGTCGTCGCCGCCACCGCGGTGGTCGGCATGGTCTTCACCACCGCACCGAGGGATGCGCCTCCCATCGCGCTCGCCGCGGGAGGGAACGGCGCCACGGTCCCGTTCACCGAGTACGAAGCCGAAGCCGCCGCCACCAACGGAAACCGCATCGGCCCCGACTACACCCAGGGCAGCCTCGCCTCCGAGGCGTCCGGCCGCCAGGCGATCACCCTGGCGGGGCAGGGCAAGTACGTCGAGTTCACCCTCACCAAACCGGCCAACTCGATCGTCCTGCGCTACAGCGTCCCGAACGGCAGCCAGGGCACGGTCTCCGTCCAGGTGAACGGGACCAAGGTCCGCGACCTGGCCGTCACGGCCAAGTACAGCTGGCTCACCGCCCCGTGGATCGCGGGCGCGAAGGAGCACCACTTCTACGACGAGTCGCGGGCCCTGCTCGGCCGCAACGTCCAGGCGGGCGACCGGGTTCGCGTGCAGCTCGACGCGGGCAACGTCGGCACCGCCACCGTCGACCTCACCGACTTCGAGCAGGTCGCCGGTGCCGCTGCCCAGCCCGCGAACTCGTTGTCCGTCACCAACTACGGGGCCACGCCGAACGATGGCGGCGACGACGCGAACGCCTTCGCCACCACCATCAACGCCGCGAAGTCGCAGGGCCGCGAGGTGTGGGTGCCGCCGGGCACCTTCGACATCGGCCGGGGCCTGGCCATCGACCAGGTCACGATCCGCGGCGCTGGCAACTGGCACTCCGTGCTGCACAGCAACAACCCGTTCCTCAACCACGGCCAGGTGCAGGGCAACATCAGGCTGCACGACTTCGCGGTCATGGGCGAGGTCACCCAGCGCGTGGACACCAGCCCGGACAACGCCTACCACGGCCCACTGGGCAACGGCTCGGTCATCTCCGGGCTGTGGGTGCAGCACCTCAAGTGCGGCATCTGGACCATGAGCGGCACCACGAGCAACGCCGTCATCGAGAACAACCGGTTCCTCGACCTGGCGGCCGACGGCCTCAACTTCAACGGCCGGGTCACGGACTCTGCGGTGCGCAACAACTTCCTGCGCAACACCGGTGACGACTCGTTGGCGATGTGGTCGCTCGGCGGCGCGGACGCGCGGGACTCGTTCACCAACAACACGATCGTCCAGCCGAACCTGGCCAACGGCATCGCGATCTACGGCGGCACCGACATCTCCGTGCGGGGCAACCTGGTCCGCGACACCAACGCCCTGGGCAGCGGCATCGCGATCTCCAACCAGGCGTTCGTCAACGACGGCACGTTCTCGCCGCTGGCGGGCACCACGACGGTCGCGCAGAACACGCTGGTCCGCACCGGCGCGATCAACCCCAACTGGGGCCACCCGATGAGCGCGATCCGGCTCGACTCCTACGACTTCCCGATCACCTCGCCGGTGAACCTGACCGACAACCGGTTCGTCGACAGCCCGTACAGCGCGATCCAGCTCGTGTCGGGCAGCGGCACCGGCAAGCCGATCACCGGTCTCACCGTCGATGGCGCGTCCGTCGAGGGCGTCGGCACGGTGGTGCTCCAGGTGGAGGCGCCGGGGTCGGGGCGGTTCGCCAACGTCGTGGCGTCGCGCGTCGGCACGCGCGGGTTCTACAACTGCGTGTACCCGTCGAACGCGGGCACGTTCGCCATCAACCGCGGCAGCGGCAACTCCGGCTGGGACAGCCAGTGGACCGACTGCGGCAGCTGGCCCCCGCGCAACAGCGTCGGCGTCCCACCGACCACGACGACGACCACGCCGCCGCAGTCCGGCAACGTGGCGCGCGGCAAACCGACCAGCTCGTCCAGCCAGGTCGGCGGTTACCCGTCGGCCAACGAGACCGACGGCAACGCCGACTCCTACTGGGAGAGCGCCAACAACGCGTTCCCGCAGACGCTCACCGTCGACCTCGGCGCTGCCACGAGCGTGCGCAGGCTGGTGCTCAAGCTGCCGCCAGCCACGGTGTGGGGCGCGCGCACGCAGACGTTCAGCGTCTCGGGCAGCAACGACGGCAGCGGGTTCGGCCAGGTCGTCGGGTCCGCCGGCTACCGGTTCGACCCGGCGAGCGGGAACCAGGTGACGGTGCCGCTCACGGCGAACCAGCGCTACCTGCGCCTGACCGTCACCGGGAACACGGGCTGGCCCGCGGGCCAGGTCTCCGAGTTCGAGGCCTACGCCGGCTGAGCGTTCACCCACCGACACCGGCCCCCCGAGCCTCGACCTCCTCGGGGGGCCGGCCTCGTTCACGCGGGCGGACGCCACGGGTCACTGGACCACCGGGCCAGTCGGTCCACGGCTCCAATCGTGACCGATCGGTCATTGGTCTGTTATCTGCTTTCGCGCAGCTTATCCGGTGAAATTCCGCGCATTCCGCGGCGACCGTCAGGTCAAAGGTGTAAAGAATTTCGCGTTCCGCCGATGGCTGTTGCGCCCAACGTCGATCTTGCTCACTACTCGAACCTGCCAGGCAGAACGAGATTCGGGCAGATATCCACCAGCAAACGGGCACACCTGCACGCGTCGACCGGCATTCGCGCGGGTCGAGACTGGCAAAGCGGGCCACAATCGGGCATCGTCTCACCAGTTGTGTCGCTGGCCACACTGTTTCGCCGGTGTTAAACCTATGGACAGCCCGAACGGGCATCTGCGAGTCCGAGCGGGCAGGAGGGCGCACATGCAGGCAGAAGAGCGCCAGCGCCGCATCCTGGCCCGCGCTCGGGCCGACGGGCGGGTCGACGTGGTCGACATCGCCGCCGAGCTCGGAGTGGCGCCGGAGACGGTCCGCAGGGACCTCAGGCTCCTCGACGACCACGGCTTGGTCCGGCGGACGCACGGCGGCGCCTTCCCCGTGGAGAGCGCGGGGTTCGAGACGGGTCTTGCGTTCCGCTCGGCGTCGATGGTGCCGGAGAAGCGGCGCATCGCGAAGGCGGCGGCCGATCGGCTGGCCGACGCGGAGACGGTGTTCGTGGACGAGGGGTTCACCCCGCAGCTGGTGGCGGAGGCGTTGCCGACCACCCACCCGCTGACCGTCGTCACGGCGTCGCTGCCCACAGCCGCGGCACTGTCCGGGACGCCTTCGGTCACGGTGCTGCTGCTGGGTGGCCGCGTCCGCGGCCGCACACTGGCCACTGTGGACCACTGGGCGATCCGGATGCTCAGCGAGATGGTGATCGACCTCGCCTACATCGGGTCGAACGGGATCTCGCGCGAGCACGGGCTGACCACCCCCGACCCCGTCGTCGGTGCGGTCAAAGCACAAGCCGTGGGCGTTTCGCGACGGAAGATCTTCGTCGGCGTCCACACCAAGTTCGGTGTGGCGAGCTTCAACCGGTTCGCCGCGATTTCGGATCTCGAAGCCATCATCACGGATTCCGGACTGCCGGCGGCCGAAGGTCACCGCTATGCCGCCCTCGGCCCGAAAGTTGTCAGAACCTGATCGAGTCCCCCGAGTGGTGCACCACGCGTTCCGCACGTGGTGACGGTGCTGCTCGACGCCCTTTTCCAGGGCAAATCCGGTAGATGGGAAGGAAAGCGATGACGTCATTCAGTTCTCGCCGCGTCGCCCGTGTGGCGGCAGCCGCACTGGTGGCAGTCGGGGTGACGGCGTGCAGTGGCGCCGGCGGGGGTGGATCCACGGCCGACGGTTCGTCCATCAACGTCCTGATGGTCAACAACCCGCAGATGCAGGACATCCAGAAGGTCACCGCCGACAACTTCACCAAGCAGACCGGCATCAAGGTCAACTACACGGTGCTGCCCGAGAACGACGTCCGCGACAAGATCAGCCAGGACTTCTCCAGCCAGGCCGGTCAGTACGACGTCGCGACGATCAGCAACTACGAGACGCCCATCTACGCCAAGAACAACTGGCTCGCGCCGCTCGACGACTTCATCGCCAAGGACAGCGGCTTCGACCAGAACGACATCCTGGAGCCCATCCGCCAGTCGCTGACCGCCGCCGATGGCAAGGTCTACGCGGAGCCGTTCTACGGCGAGTCGTCGTTCCTCATGTACCGCAAGGACGTCTTCGCCGCCAAGAACCTCACCATGCCGGAGAAGCCGACCTGGCAGCAGGTCGCGGACCTCGCCGCCCAGGTCGACGGCGCCGAGCCGGGCATGAAGGGCATCTGCCTGCGCGGACAGCCGGGTTGGGGCCAGGTCATGGCGCCGCTCACCACGGTGGTCAACACCTTCGGCGGCACGTGGTTCACCAAGGACTGGCAGGCGCAGGTGAACGCGCCGGAGTTCAAGGAGGCCACCAAGTTCTACGTGGACCTGGTCCGCGCGCACGGTGAGGCGGGTGCCCCGCAGGCCGGGTTCGCCGAGTGCCTGAACAACATGACGCAGGGCAAGGTCGCGATGTGGTACGACGCCACGGTCGCCGCCGGTCTGCTGGAGGCAAACGACTCCCCGGTCAAGGGCAAGCTCGCGTTCGCGCAGGCCCCGGTGAACAAGACCGAGGCCTCGCAGTGGCTCTACACCTGGGCGTTCGGCGTGCAGAAGGCCAGCAAGAAGCAGGACGCCGCCTGGAAGTTCATCTCCTGGGCTTCCGGCAAGGACTACGAGAAGCTGATCGGCACGTCGCTCGGCTGGTCGAAGGTGCCGGACGGCAAGCGCTCGTCCACCTACCAGAACCCGGACTACCTGGCGGCTGGCAGCTCGTTCGCCAAGCAGGCCGAGGCGGCGATCAAGGGCGCGAAGCCCACGGACCCCGGTGTCCAGCCGAGGCCCGCGAGCGGCATCCAGTTCGTCGGCATCCCGGAGTTCACCGACCTCGGAACCCAGGTGTCGCAGCAGATCAGCTCCGCGATCGCGGGTTCGACGTCCGTGGACGACGCGCTCAACTCGGGTCAAGCACTCGCCGAGAGGGTCGCCGAGAAGTACCGCGCGAAGTAGCGAGGAGCCAGCGATGAGCCTCGACACGGCCCCACCACCGGCAACGCAGTCAAGGCGGGGCACCCCTCCCGCTCCGACGGGTCCCAGCGCGGCAGCGCGCTGGGCCCGTCGGGCCCCCCTCCTCCCGGCGCTGATCTTCACCATCGCCGTGACCCAGCTCCCCTTCGTGGCGACGCTGATCATCTCGGTGCTGCGCTGGAACTCCCTGGACCCCGACAACCGCGGGTTCGCCGGGTTCGACAACTACGCGGAGGTCTTCACCAACGCGAACCTCAGGTCGTCGATCTTCACGACGGTCATCCTCACCGTCGTCGTGGTGGTGGTCTGCCTGGTGCTCGGCCTCGGCCTGGCCCTGTTGCTGGACCAGAAGTTCCGCGGTCGCGGGCTCGTCCGCACCATGCTCATCGCACCGTTCCTGGTCGTCCCGGTGGCCGCGGCGCTGCTGTGGAAGCACGCGCTCTACAACCCCGAGTACGGCCTGCTCAACGGCGCGCTCACCTGGATCTGGAGCCTGTTCGGCGCCGACCGCGCACCGCAGCCCGAGTGGATCAGCGACATGCCGCTGGTCGCCGTCGAGGCCTCGCTGGTGTGGCAGTGGACGCCGTTCATGATGCTGATCCTGTTGGCGGGCCTGCAGAGCAGGCCGATGGACGTGGTCGAGGCCGCGCGCATCGACGGGGCGACGCCGTGGCAGATCTTCCGGTACCTGACGTTCCCGCACCTGCGCCAGTACCTGGAGCTGGGCGGGCTGCTCGGGTCGATCTACATCGTGCAGAACTTCGACGCCGTCTTCACCATCACCTCGGGTGGTCTCGGCACGGCGAACCTGCCGTACACGATCTACCAGACCTTCTACCAGGCGCACGACTACGGGCAGGCGTCCGCGGCCGGTGTCGTGGTGGTCATCGGGTCGATCATCATCGCGACGTTCGCGCTGCGCGTGGTGTCGTCCCTGCTCCGAGATGAGGTGAAGTGATGCGCAGGCTGGTGGGCGTGACGGCCTGGTTCTCGGCCGTCCTCTTCTTCGCACCGGTGGCGTGGATGGTGCTGACCTCGCTGCACAGCGAGCCGGACGCCGCCACGAACCCGCCGTCGCTGGGCGCGGGCCTGACGCTGCAGGGCTACGAGGAGTTCTTCGGCGCGACCACGGGCCAGTCCCCGTGGCCACCGCTGATCAACTCGTTCAGCGCGAGCGTCACCTCGACGATCATCGTGCTGCTGCTGGCGATCCCGGCGGCGTACGCGCTCTCCATCAAGAAGGTGGAGAAGTGGACGGACGTCATGTTCTTCTTCCTGTCCACCAAGATGCTGCCGGTCGTCGCAGGCCTGCTGCCGATCTACCTGGTCGCGCAGTTCACCGGGATGCTCGACAACATCTCGTTCCTGGTGGTCCTGTACACCTCGATGAACCTGCCCATCGCCGTGTGGCTGATGCGCTCGTTCCTCGCCGAGGTGCCGCCGGAGATCCTGGAGGCGGCGTCGATCGACGGCGCGGGCCTGATCACGACGCTGCGCCGGGTGGTGGCGCCGATCGCCATGCCGGGCATCGCCGCGACGGCGTTGATCTGCTTCATCTTCAGCTGGAACGAACTGCTGTTCGCCAGGGTGCTGACCGGCGTGGTCGCGGGCACCGCACCGGTGTTCCTCACCGGCTTCGTCACCAGCCAGGGCCTGTTCCTGGCGAAGGTCTGCGCCGCGGCGACGGTCGTGTCCCTCCCCGTGCTGATCGCGGGGTTCGCCGCCCAGGACAAGCTGGTCCAGGGCTTGTCGCTAGGAGCCGTCAAGTGAAGGCCGTCGTGATCACCGGGGTCGGTCGGCTGGAAGTGACCGAGGTGCCCGACCCGAAGGCAGGGTCGCGCGAAGTGGTGGTCGACGTCGCCGCCTGCGGCCTGTGCGGCACGGACCTGCACATCCTGCAGGGCGAGTTCGCGCCGACGCTCCCGGTGATCCCCGGCCACGAGTTCGCGGGCGTGGTCGTGGAGATCGGGTCGGACGTGAACGAGGTCGCGGTCGGCGACCGGGTCGCCGTCGACCCGTCGCTGTACTGCCACGAGTGCCGGATGTGCCGCCTGGGGCGGAACAACCTGTGCGAGCGGTGGAACGCGATCGGCGTCTCGACGGCCGGTGGTGCCGCGGAGTACGCGGTGGCGCCGGTGGCGAACTGCGTGAAGCTGCCGGACCACGTCCGCACCGAGGACGCGGCGCTGATCGAGCCGCTGTCCTGCGCGGTCCGGGGGTACGACATCCTCCGGTCGCAGCTGGCCAGCCGGGTGCTCATCTACGGCTCGGGCACGATGGGCCTGATGATGCTGCAGCTCGGCAAGCTCACGGGCGCGGCCAGCATCGAGGTGGTCGACATCAACACCGACCGCCTGGCCACGGCGAAACAGCTCGGCGTCACGGCGACGGCCACGTCGGCCGACGAGCTGGACCGGCCGAAGGGCTGGGACGTGGTGATCGACGCGACCGGCAACGAGCGGGCCATCCAGGACGGGCTGGGCCGGGTCGCCAAGGGTGGCACGTTCCTCCAGTTCGGCGTCTCCGACTACGCGGCCCGCGCGGTGATCGAGCCGTACAAGATCTACAACCAGGAGATCACCATCACCGGCTCGATGGCGGTGCTGCACTCGTTCGAACGGGCGGCGGACCTCTTCGCGACCGGCGTGCTCGACCCGAACGTCTTCATCAGCGACCGGCTCCCGCTGGACGACTACGCCGCGGCCATCGACCAGTTCAAGGCGGGCGAGGGCCGCAAGATCCAAGTCCTCCCCTGACCGATACCCCACCGACAGGCACGCGGTGCCCGACCACGATCCCTTGGTCGGACACCGCGTGTCCCGCGTTGGAGCGGGTGTCAGGCGGAGTGCCTGCCGCGCTTGCGGGGGCTCCTCATGCTGAAGACCACGACGCCGCCCGCGGTGAGCATGCAGAGGCCGAACAGCAGCGGGATCGCGACCGACGCGCCGGTGGTCGGCAGGTCGGTGTCGTCGGCGAGCACCATGACGTTGTGCGTCTTGGTGGCCTCCTCGGACTTGGTCGCCGCCTCGGGCGTGGTGATCGGGAACGACGGCGTGCTGCGCGGGGTGGCCGCGCCCTGGTTGCCGCGGTTCGGGCTGGTGGGGGTGCTGGCGGACCCGGTGGATGTCGTCTCGGTCCCGGCGGTCGGCGGCTCGATGAGGCTGACCAGCGGCGGCACCAGCGCGGGCAGGAACTGCGTCGTCAACGCCGCCGAGCTGGTCTCCTCGGTCTTGGTCTCCTCGGTCTTGGTCTGGCCGGGCGGCTCGTGCGCCTCGGTCGTGGTGGTCGTGACCTTGGTCGACGTCGTCGTGACGACCGGCTTCGCGGTCTCCTGGGGCACGGTGGTCGTCGGCGTGGTCGTGCGCGGCGCCGACGGCATCACCGGGAAGAACTGCCTCTGGTTCGGCCACTGCTGCGGCTGCATGGCCGCGGGCGCGGGTGCGGACTGCGCGCAGGCAGGCTGCGGGACCGAGCGCTCGAACGAGAACCCCTGGTCACCGGTGCGGTCGTTCCCGGCTCGCACGACCACGTGGTAGACGTGGTTGACGTTGCCCGGCCGGATGAACGAGTTCCGGTACGCCGTCCCGAACGCCCTGCTGTCGAGCACCTTCTGGTTGTCCTGGACGTTGACGGTGTTCGTCACCCGGCCGTTGTAGTCGCGGACCTCGACGGTGAGGACCGACTGCCCTCCCACGCAGCTCGCCTTCACCGTCGGCGCGTACGCACCCGCCGGGTCGACGAAGCCGAACCAGACGACCGCGGTGGTGCCCACCAGGGCGAAGGCGCCCAGCGTGCGCCTGGCCACGCGTATACCCGCGGCGTCCGATCGTGCAACCTGCATGGTGACACTCCTGTCCTGGTCCGTACGGCGGGCATCGCGGGCCGCCACTTGCCTATACGGAGTTGGACAGGTCACTGTTCACGGCAATTGATAGGCCAATCGGGTGATAGTTAGTCACTCTCCGAAATATTGTCGGCCCGGTTGAGACGCAAATCCGACTTGCGCCTCCGTTTCATCCCGACCATCACCACGCCGAGTGCGCTGACCAGGCACAAGCCGATCAGCAGCGGGATGGCGATGGACGCGCCCGCGGTGGCCAGGTCGCTCGTGCTGCCGAGCGGGACGATGCCGGTGTTCGTGGTCGGCGGGGCCGACGATCCCGACTTGGCCGCCGACGAGGGCGCGGAGCTGCTCACAGTGGGTGTAGCGGTCGTCGTGGTGGGTGTGGGAACGCTCGGCGAAGACCCCGGAACAGTGATGACCGGGGGGAGGGGCGTCTGGGGCGGTGGCACGCACGCCGCGGATTTCACCTCGCGGACGAAGGACTGCCTGCCGTTGCCTGGCACCCGGACGGTGACGACGAACGTGTGCGCCACGTCCGCGGGTCGTGGGAACGAGCCCACGTAGGTCTGGTCGAACTCCCGGCTGGACAGCACGAGCTGGCCGTCCTGGACCTTGATGGTGTTCGCCCCCTTGGCGTAGCCCTTCAGGTCCACCACCAGCACTGCGCCCGCGGCTGTGCAGGACGTCTTCAGGTCGGCGCTCTGGGCGGAAGCGGGGGCGACGGCCGTCAGCAGCGCGACCGCCGCCGTCGTGGTCACCACGACGGCGGCGAGCGCCGTACGGGCGATCCGGGCGAACTCCATGAAGGCTCTCCTGTGCGGTGGTGCGGGGTTCACTAGGCAGTACGGACCAAGTGGTCCTGCTGTTCACCGCAGTGGGTGACCTATTCGGGTGAAGGCGAAACAGTTGTCAACGGCTTCGCCGAAGTTTCACCAGTTGGGCGTTCGGGGCCGAGCGGTCCTCATCCCTTGTCGCTCCCTTCCGGACGTGGTTACGGTTCCCGGTGACAGCCCCGAACACCCACCTCGATCGGAGAGCGACATGACCGTCCTGTGCTCTCGTCGTCACGTGGACTTCGGCCGCATCAGCAGCGCCCTCTGTCGCACCCGCTGATCCCCTCCTCCGCACCGCACCCGCACGGCACCGCCCGGCCTGCCCGAGACCTCGGGCTGCTCAGCCGACTCCGGCCCAAGGAACCCCCATGACCGTTTCCGCGCGCCCGCTGGCGGCCGCACCAGAAGTCGAGGACGACCTCGCGTCGCTGGAGGTCGTGCCCGCCCGCCACCCGTGGCGGTGGGTGGGCGTCGCCGTCGTCCTGGTGCTCGTCGCCCAGTTCGTCCACGGCCTGGTGACCAACACCGGCTGGGACTGGCCGACGTTCCGCCTGTACTTCACCGCCGACTCGATCCTGCGCGCCGTCGGCGTCACGATCCAGCTCACCGCCTACGGCACCGTGCTCGGGTTCGCGCTGGGCGTGGTCCTCGCACTCATGCGCCTGTCGAAGAGCCCGTTCCTCCAGGTGGTGAGCTGGACCTACGTCTGGGCGTTCCGGTCGATCCCGCTGATCGTCCAGCTGCTCTTCTGGTTCAACATCGCCTACCTGTACCAGCGCTTCGACTTCGGCGTCCCGTTCGGACCGTCGTTCTTCTCCTTCGACACGAAGGACCTCATCGGCCCGATGAGCGCGGCCGTGCTGGGGCTCGCCCTGCACCAGGCCGCCTACGCCGCGGAGATCGTCCGCTCCGGCATCATCGCCGTCGACCACGGGCAGCTGGAGGCCGCCGCGGCACTGGGCATCCCCAGGCTGCGCCAGTTCCGCAGGATCGTGCTGCCCCAGGCGATGCGCTCCATCCTGCCGAACGCGGCCAACGAGGTCATCAGCCTCTTCAAGGGCACCTCGGTCGTCTCCGTCATGGCGATCGGTGAACTCTTCTACCAGGCGCAGGTCATCTACGGCCGCAACGCGCGGGTGGTGGCGCTGCTCATGGTCGCCACGGTCTGGTACATCGCCATGACCACGCTCCTGTCGGTGGTCCAGTTCTACGTCGAACGCCACTACGCCAAGGGCGCGCTGCGCACCCTCCCGCCGACCCCGCTGCAACGCCTGCGCGGCCAGTACACCGCCCTGCGGGCCAAGGCGGCGCGGTGAGCACCGCGATGGTCGACCTCAGGGGGATCCACAAGAGCTTCGGCGCACTGCACGTCCTCAAGGGCGTCACGCTCCAGGTGGGGGCGGGCGAGGTCGTCGTGGTGCTCGGCCCGTCCGGCTCGGGCAAGTCGACGCTCCTGCGCACCATCAACCACCTGGAGAAGGTCGACCAGGGGTACGTGAGCATCGACGGCGACCTGGTCGGGTACCGCAGGGCGGGCGGCAAGCTCCACGAGCTGAAGGAGCGCGAGATCCTGAAGCAGCGCACCCACATCGGCTTCGTCTTCCAGAACTTCAACCTCTTCCCGCACCTGACGGCACTGGAGAACGTCGCCGAGGCCCCGCTCTCGGCGCAGCGCCGACCCAAGGCGGAGGTCCACGCCGAAGCGGTGCGGCTGCTGGCCCGAGTAGGCCTTTCCGACAAGGAGAACACCTACCCGCGGCAGCTCTCGGGCGGCCAGCAGCAACGCGTCGCCATCGCCCGAGCCCTGGCGCTGCGCCCCAAGCTGCTGCTCTTCGACGAGCCGACCTCGGCACTCGACCCGGAACTGGTCGGCGAGGTGCTGGACGTCATCAAGGACCTCGCGAGCAGCGGCACGACCATGATCGTCGTGACGCACGAGATCGGCTTCGCCAGGGAGGTTGCCGACCGCGTCGTCTTCATGGACGACGGCCACGTGGTCGAACAGGGCACTCCCAGCGAAGTGCTCGACCACCCCGAACACCCGCGCACCCGCGCCTTCTTGGCCAAAGTCCTGTGACAACCGGAGGAAGTACCGTGCGACCAACCAAACTCATCCCCGCCGCGGTAGGCCTGCTGGTCCTGCTCTCGGCCTGCGGCGGCGCGGACGGCGCGGTAGCTGAAGACCAAGTGGTCGCGTCGGGCAAGGTCATCAACCTCAGCCCAGACCAGAAACGGGTCACCGCGGAGAAGGACCCCACCATCGCCGCCCAGGTCCCCGAAGCCGTCAGGACCACCGGCAAGCTCATCATCGGTGGATCGGCAGGCACCGCGCCACCACTGCGCTTCTACGCCACCGACGACAAGACCCCCATCGGCGTGGAGACCGACATCGCCGTCCTCGTGGCCCAGGTACTGGGACTGGAACCCCAGTTGGAGGTCTCCTCGTGGGAGAACCTGTTCGTGGGCTTGGATTCCGGCGCGTACCAGTTGGGCCTGTCCAACATCACCGTGACCGAAGCGCGCAAGGACAAGTACGACTTCGCCACGTACCGCCTGGACACGCTCGCCTTCGAGGCGAAGAAGGGCACGGGGTGGAAGGTCGCCGGGCCGGCGGACGTGGCGGGCAAGGTGATCTCCGTGGGGTCGGGGACGAACCAGGAGAAGATCCTCGTCGACTGGTCGAAGCAGAACGAGGCCAAGGGGCTGAAGGCGACCGACATCAAGTACTTCCAGAACAGCTCCGACTACTACCTGGCACTGGAATCCGGTCGCATCGACGCCCACCTGGGACCGAACCCGACGGCCGCCTACCACGTGGCCACCTCGGGGAAGACCGAGATCATCGGCAGCTTCTCCGGGGGTGGGGAGGTCGTGGGGAAGATCGCCGCCACGACCAAGAAGGACAGCGGCTTGGTGAAGCCCGTCGCCGACGCGCTGAACCTGCTGATCAAGAACGGGAAGTACGCGGAGGTGCTGGAGCGGTGGGGCCTGGCCAGTGAGGCCGTGCCCTCGTCGGAGATCAACCCGGTCGGGCTGCCGCGCAGCTGACACGGGCCGGAGTGATGCGTTCGGTGCGTCAGGCTGCGACCGGTGGGCGGGTGTAGGTGCGTTTGCCGGGGCTGGTCCACACGAAGGTGCCAGGAGTCGGCTGGGTCACCCTCCAGCGGGGATCCTGCTTCAGCCGGTGATGCGCCCGGCACATCACTCCCAGGTTCGCCGCCTCGGTCAGGCCTGCCGGGAACGCGGTGGTGTGGTCGAGATCCGCACGGTGCGCGGGTACCGCACAGCCGGGGAACACGCAGGTCTTGTCCCGTGCTTGGACGAAGTCGCGGAGTGCGGCGGGTGGCCGGTAGGTGCGGCGGTCGACGTCGAGCAGGGTGCCGTGCTGGTCGGTGAGCAGTCGCCGCCAGGTCGCGTCCCCGGCGAGTGCGCGGGCGGTGTCGGCGGTGATCGGCCCGTAGCCGGTGAGTTCGCCGGGCTGATCGTCCAGACCCATCACCATCGACACCGGCACGGTCACCTGCAACTGGACCTGGACGTTGCCGGGCTCGCCCAGCAACAGGTCGCACACCACGTCGGCCCGACGTTGGTCCATGGTCCGGGTGTCGTCGGGGGTCTTGGTCTGGCGGGCGATCTTGTCCACCCGCACCGCGATCGCCACCGCCTTCTCCGCCGGGACGACCGCGTAGACCCTGGCCATCCCGTCCTCCTCGGCCACGAACCCCGCGCACCGCGCCGACTTCGCCTGAACTGCCCGGTCTCGTGCCCCGACGGGGTCCACCCGCAGCACGATCCTCCGCGCCCGCTGCCGCATCTGCGCCCCGGTCTGCCCGGCCGCCTTCTCCAACACCCGCTCCTCCACCTCCCTCGCCAACTCCGGTGACAGGTTCATGGTCAACTCGTGCACGGTCCGCACCTTGTACAGATCGATCTCCCCACGCTCCAACGCCGCCAACGACCCAGACAACCGACCCGCCACACCCTCGGCCAACGCGACCTGATCAGCAGCCCAGGACGACGACCACCTCAACAACAACGCCACCGACTCCGCCCGATACCGGCCACCATGCACAGCCGCGATCTCGGCCATCACCCGCAATTGTCGGGCGTGCAGGGAATTGATACCACGCTGACATTCCAGCAGGGTGTCTTCGAGCTGTCGGATCTCATTGTTTTCCATGAGTCAAATTCTACCGAGAATGCAAGATCGACTCGATGGCACGAAATGGTGAACAAGTGATGGACAATATTTCCGGGACCGGCGGAAGGCGCAAAACCGCTGTTCAGCCAAGCGGAAAGCCCGACTGGCTGATTGACTGCCCACCGCCTCGACGACTGGCCGCGCGACCACGAAAGGCGAGGCGACCGCCACGGAACGTGGCCGATTTTACTTGGGGATTTGACCCTTAAAATTGTCGATCGGGCAGGCTCTGCGACCCTGCCTTTTTAGCCCGATAAAGGGTCAAATGAGGGGTCCCCAAGTCAAATCGGCCACAGCACGCTGGAAGCCGCAGCCGCCCAGAGCCCACCCAGCAAGCCCCACCCAGCAAGCCCCACCCACCCAGCCGCAAGCCCGATCAAGGCCACCGCCGGGCCCCCGCCATCAACCCGATCATCCCCGACACCAGCCGCATCTGCTCGACCCCGCGAATATCCGCCTCCACCAACCGCGGCGAGCACACCAACACCGCCACAGCCTGCGCACGGGACAACGCAACGTTCAACCGGTTGCGCGACAGCAGAAAATCCAACCCCCGCGGTAGGTCGACGGCAGCGGACGACGTCATGGTCGCGATCACGACCGGCGCCTCCTGCCCCTGGAACTTGTCCACCGTCCCCACCCGGACCTCGTCGTACCCGGCCTGCTCCAACGCCCGCCGCACCACCCGCACCTGCAGGTTGTACGGCGCCACCACGAGGACGTCCTCCTCGTTCACCGCACGGGAAACGCCCGCGTCCGTCCACATGCGACCCATCAGCGAGCGCACGATCCGCACCACCTCGGCCGCTTCCTCCGCCGACGAGGTGATGTTGTGCGAGTGGTCCACCAGGTCCAGGTACAGCCCCGACGGCACCTCGGCCACCGACCGCTCGGCGGCCGACGGGTGCGCGTGCAGCCGCCCCGAGTAGGACAGCCGCGACACCGGCTCGCACACGTCGGGGTGCATGCGCCGCGTCTGGTCCATGAAGTACCCGAGGTCGGGCGGGATCACGTCGGCGTCGCCGAGCAGGTGCCCCAGCGCCGATGCGTCGGCCCCGGCCGGGTGCGTGCCCTGCACCACCTGCGGGAGCTGCTGTGGATCGCCCAGCAGCACCAGGTTCCGCGTGCACGTCGACACGGCCAGCGCGTCGGCCAGCGCGAACTGCCCGGCCTCGTCGATGATCAGCACGTCGAACGGCTGCTCCCGCAGCGCGGCGTTGGCGAACGTCCACGCCGTCCCGCCGACCAGGTGGCCGCCACCCTGCTCGTTCCGCCACCGCACCAGAGCCGGGTTGTCACGGGGTTGCTCCCACTCGCAGTCCTTGGCCGGTTTCCCCTTGGCCCGCTTCGCGCACGGGATCGGTACGCCGAGCGCCCGCCCGGCCGACTTGGCGGCCGACAGCACGTTCTCCACCGCCTTGTGGCTGGTGGACGTCACGGCCACGGTCTTCCCGCGCCGGATCAGGTGCGCGATCAGCCGTCCGGCCAGGTACGTCTTCCCCGCCCCCGGAGGTCCCTGCACGGCCAGCGTCGACCCGTCCAGCGCGTCCACCGCGCTGATCACCGCCGCCACCAGGTCCTCGCCCTGCGGCAGGCCCCCGGACACCAGCCGCGGCGGCGTCCGGCGCAGCAGGTCGATCCCAGGGTGCGGTGGCAGCACCGGCAGCGCGTCGACCACGGTCTGCGCCAGCTCGTAGACCGCGTCGTCCTTCGGCGCGGGCTTCACCGGGTCGCCGGGCAGGATCGCGATGGGCCGCAACGAGTCCAGCTCGTCCGGCTTCACGCTCTCCAGCAGCACCACGCGGTCCGCGCCCTCGGCGACCACCTCGGCCTTGCGGGTCCAGCTGGTCGGCGTGCCGGGGTACAGCAGCCGCACCTGGTCGCCGTGCCCGAACGGGTGCGGGCGGTCGGGATCGCACACCGCGTGCACCTCGCGCTTGGCGTTGCGCACCCGCCCGCTCGGCATCACCCAGTCGTCGGTGCGCACCGACACCGGCACCGCGCAGGTGTTGTCCACCTCCAGGTCCGGCAGCGGGGCGCCCACCTGCCGGAAGAAGTCCCACCACGCCGGGTTCGTCTCCCGCCGGTGGTACCCGACGGCGGCCGCCAGCAACGCCCGCGCCTTCTCGTCCGGCGTCGCGTCGGCGGGGTTGTCCGGCAGCCCGGCCAGCAGCGGATCGACGACCGCGGCCAGCTTCGCCGCGCGCTCGGCCCGCCGCGCGGCGGCCAGCTCCTCGTCCGTCGCTTTCATCAAAGCGTCCACAGTGGACTCGTCCGGCACGTGCGGCTCGATCCCCGCCTCCGCGCGGACGTCCAGCAGGAACCGGTACAGCCGGTGCGTGGACACGCAGTCGTAGGTGTTGTACGCAGCGATCCCGTCCAGGACCTCGGCGGCCCGCGACGTGTCGCCGACCTCCAGCAGCGTCAGGTACTCCTCGTACGCCTCGATGCTGGACACCGCGGTCGTCACCTCGCCCGCCCGCGTCTCCGGCATGTACAGCGGTTCGAGGTACTTGATCGAGTACGACCGCTGCGACACCCGCAAAGCCTTGCGCACCACCGCGTACAGGTCGATCAGCGACCCGGTCCGCAGCAGCGTGTCCACGGCCTCCTCGCGGGTGCCGTGCAACGCCGCCAACCGCTTGAGCGCGCTCACCTCGTACGGCGCGTAGTGGTACACGTGGCTGCCGGGGAACTCCGTCAGCCGCGCCATGGCGAAGTCCACGAACGCCTCGAACGCCGCCTTCTCCTGCGCCCGGCTGTGCGCCCAGAACGGCGTGAAGAGATCGCCGTGGGTGATGGCCCCGAACAGGTACTCGATCCCCTCGCCGGCAAGTGCGAACGGATCGCCCTCCATGTCGAAGAACACGTCGCCGTCCCCTGGCGAGGGCAGCGTCGCCAGCACGTCGGGCGACAGCACCTCGTAGGCGACCTTGCCGGTCGGGTCGTCCTCGGTGCGCGAGTTGTCCTGGATCACCTGGAGCGCGGCCTGCGACCGCAGCGCGCCGAACGTCGTCGTGGACATGTCCGACGGCCGGTCGGTGGCCGTCGCGTTGGCCAGCGCGTCGATGGTCCCCAGCCCGGCGGCCACCAGCTTCCGCCGCTGGTCGGTCCGCATCCCCGCCACCAGCGACAGGTCCCGTGCGCCTTCCCGCCCGGTCGCGCAGCTGCGGGCGAACCGGCAGGTGGCGCACGCGGGCCGCTCGTCCGCCCAGATCCGCGCGGGCACCGCTGCGGGCACGGCCAACCTTGCCCGCAGCCGTTCGCGCAGGTGGTCCACCAGCGGCAGGAAGTCCGCCACCGGGAACGAGTGGGCGGTGTCGTCGCCGAGCAGCAGGTGCATCGACGGCCCGGTCGGGTGCCCCGCCCGGCGCAGCGCGTCGGCGTAGGCCGTCAGCTGCAGCACGGCGGCGGGGGTCGCGTGCCGGGCCAGCTTCGTGTCGTGCGGCTCGTACCCGTCCTCCGAGGCGATGACGAAGTCCGCCCGCCCGTAGAAGCCGTCCGAGTAGAACACCGCCTGGTACACGGCGGGCGCGCCGGCCGCCAACGCCGCACGGGTCTCCTCGGCGGCCTTGACCAGCGCGTCGTGCTGCGGCACGGGCAGTCCGATCTCGACGAGTCCGGCGCCGAACCGCTCCCGCAGCCGCTCCAGCACCGCCTGCTCGTGCGCCAGCCCGTGCTTGGTGATCAACGTCGCACCCGTGCTGTCCGGTGTGGGCACACCGGACAGCTTCTCCGCGATGGCGTGGTTCAGCGCGCTGCGGTGCTCGCATTCCAGCAGGTCGACCAGGTCCGTCGGCGAGATGACCAGGCCGGCCTCCGTGGTGAGCATGACGGGCAGTATCGCGGGCCCGGCCGCCGTGCTCGTGGACGCACCGCCCCGCGTGTCGGCCTCCCGGTAGCGTTTGGACCATGGCAACCCTGGTGTCCTTCCACGCCCATCCCGACGACGAGTGCATCCTGTGCGGCGGCGTCATGCGCAAAGCCGCTGACGAGGGGCACCGCGTGGTGCTGGTCGTCGCGACCCGCGGCGAGGTCGGCGAGGTGGACGACGGCTTCCTGGACGAGGGAGAACTGCTGCGCGACAGACGGGTCCGCGAGACCCACGCGTCGGCGGAGGTGCTGGGCGCGAAGCGCGTCGAGTTCCTCGGCTACGTGGACTCCGGGATGATGGGCGAGGCCACGAACGACGCCGAGAACACCTTCTGGACGGCTGACGTGGAAGAGGCGGCGGCCCGGCTCGCGGCGATCCTGGTGGAGGAGAGCGCCGACGTGCTGACCATCTACGACGACAACGGCGGCTACGGCCACCCGGACCACATCCAGGTCAACCGGGTCGGGCTGCGCGCCGCCGAGCTCGCGGGCACGCCGCGGGTCTACCAGGCCACGATGAACCGCGACCACATGAACCGCGGGCGCGCGGTCGCGGTCGCGGCGGGCGTCCAGATGCCCGACGTGGACACCTCGACCTTCGGGAAGCCGGAGGCCGAGTTGACCACCGCGGTCGACGTCAAGGCGTACACGGACGTCAAGCGGGCCGCGATGCGCGCGCACGCCAGCCAGATCAGCGAGCAGTCGTTCTTCCTGGCCCAGTCGGACGAGGCGTTCGCGACCTCGTTCGGCACCGAGTGGTTCATCCGGGTCGGCGCCGAGCCGGGCATCACCGAGTCGGACCTGTTCACGGAGCTGTAGCCAGTCGCCGGTGCTCGTCGGCCCGCGCCATGGCCAGTTCCAGCGCGGCGGGCGGCACCGGCTCGGCCGCCCACCCGGCGAGCACCTCGGCCATCCCGGTCACGAACTCCTGCCCGGTCGCGGTGAGCCTGCCGCTGCCCAGCATGGTCGCGGTCGTGTCCAGCGCGGCCGCCCGCCAGCGCGCGAACTCGACGTGCGCCCCCACATCGCCCCCCTCCGCGTCGTGGTCCCGTTCCCGCCGCCAGAACCCGGCCACGCCCAAGTGCGCGTACGTGCCGTGCAGGAGGCCCGCGAGCGGGCGGGGGTCGTCGCGCCACGGCGCGTAGAACCGCTCGCCGGAATCGGGGCGCAGCAACGGGAACAGGTCCATCAACGCGACCAGCTTGGTGTGCTGCAACTCGTGCGCCAGCGTCACGGCGACCGACCGCGCGTCCGGTCCGAGCGAGAGGAACACGCAGCCGAACGCGTCCGCCAGCGTCGCGCTGCTCATCCCGTCCGCCGCCGAGCGCAGCGGGGTCAGCACCGCCACCGCAGCCGCGAACTCCCGTGCGACCTCGGAATGCTTTCGTGCCAACAGTTCCCAGCCCTCGGCGATGGCGTCCCGCCACCGGCCGACGTCGAACCGCGGCTCGACCCGGAGCACCTCGGGAACCCCGTTCCACCGGTCCAGCTGGAACACGACCCCGTCGCCGACCGCGATCTCCGGCGTCGGCCGCCAGACCAACCGGTCCACCGGCCAGACCCCGGAGACCGGCTGGTCCACGATCCCCAGCGACGGCAGCGCGAACCCCTGCGCGGCCGGGAAGTCCAACGAGACGTCCAGCCCGGCCCGCAGCGCCGCGGCGGCCGCGATGTGCGCCAGCTCCGCGGGCCGCGCTCCGCTGCCACGGGCCAGCGCCACCGCGGTGCGGGTCGCCCACGCGCTCACCGCGGGGTGGTCCAGCACCCGCTCCACGGCGTCCGGCGCGATCCGCTGGACCTCGGCCAGCACCTCGAACGCCTCCCGCGCCGAAGCGTCCGCCCCGACCACGAACCGCAGCAGCAGCAACGTCCGGCTGCGCCGTGCGGCCACCAGCGCCCGCACCGCCCCGACGCCGCCGCCACCGCGGGCCAGCGCGGCGAAGTCCCGCTCTGCCAGCGAATGCGGCCGCACCACGGCATCGGCGCCCGGCGAGGACGACTCCGTCACGAAACCCGCTCGACATCGCGCGCGAGCCGTCCCCGGACGTGCCCGATCAGCCGGTACAGGTCCGCGCAGTACACCGACGGCCGGTCGAACCCCGCCCCCTCGCGGTACCGGTGCGCCCGCAGCCCGCCGCCGCACACCACGCGCAGGTCGCACGCCTGGCAGATCGCGGGCAGGCTCGCCGCACCGGCCTGCCTGGCCTGCACGTCCGGCAGCCGCAGCGCCGCGTCGAACGGGTCGCGCGCCACGTGCAGGCCGGTCGCCGCGGCGCCCTCGAACGCCGAGGCCAGGATGTCGGACTGCTCGATCATCCCGTCCGTCTCGACCACGACCTGCAGCGCCGGGCTCAGCCCGATCCCCTCGACCCGCGACCGGCCGCCCAGCAGCACGTGCGCGATCTCCTCGAACAGCCGCACGCCGGTCTCCCGTGTCGGAGCGCCGTACCAGCGGTCGAACACCGCGATCAGCCAGTCCGCGTATCCGCGGCCCGGCGGGGGAGTGCTCCAGTTCCCGTGCGGCAGCAGGAAGTCCACGGTCGGCGGCCCGAACTCCAGCAGCGCCTCGTACGTGGAGACCGGGTCGTTGCGCAGGTCCACCACGCACAGCAGGCCCGCGAACAGCGGCCGGAACTCCGGCGACCCGAGCAGGTCCAGCCCCGCGCGCACGGCGGCGTGGCTGTCGCCCCGGTGCCGTGCGGTGGCCCGCGCGTCGCCGTCCAGGCTCACCCCCACCCGCACGTCCAGCGCCCGCAGCACCTCCAGGAACGGGCGGTCGAGCAGCGTCCCGTTGGTCTGCACGGAGAACGTCGCGGGCACCCGCGACCGCACGGCCGTGACGACGTGCTCGACCACCGCCGGTCCGGCCAGCAGCGGTTCGCCGCCGTGCAGGACGACCTCCACGCCGTCCAGCCCGTGCGCGTCGGCGTGCTCGGCGATCCGTGCGGCGGTGTGCTCGACGTCGGCGGGGGACATCACCCGCGGCCGGGTCCGCCAGCGCTGGTCGGCCATCTCGTAGACGTAGCAGTAGTCGCAGGCCAGGTTGCACCTGCTGTGCACCTTGACGACGAACTGGCGAAACGGTCGCACGTGCACCCCCGAATTCCGTCTCCACAAGCCATGAAACACGTCAACGGGCCGCGGCGGTGGTCCGATCGGGCTATTCGGGCCATTACCAGTTGTCGCGCACTAGGATGGTGAAGGGAACCTGGCGGATCGGAAGCGCTGAAGCCGCAGCCTTGCGGACACGGGTGAGGGGACGAGAGCGTGGAAACCGATGGAGTGCTGGAGTCCGAACTCCTCGACGTCACGGGAATCGACCTGGCACGGCTGGAAGCGTTGCCGGACGACGTTCTGCGGGCTTCGCTGCGCCGGGTGCTGGCCGAGCACCCGGAGATGCCGGACCAGTACGCCGCCTTTCAGAGTTCGTTGTAGTCACGTCGGCGGAGCCGACAATCGGACAGCTGCCTCCATTCGAGTGAATCTTTTCTTCGAAGGAAGTCCTTTCGGTCGGTGTGGTCGTCGAATGCTGGTCGACTTGCTTTGTTCCACGACTGCCCCGTCCCCTGCCTGGAGTTGTGATGAGCGGTCCGCTGAGCGTTCCAGGTCAAGCAGGTGTGGCCGCGTTCCTGTCCGCGACCGGCGGCACCGGCCGGACCAGCGCGGTGGCGAACCTGGCCTGGGTGCTGTCGAGCGCGGGCAAGCGCGTGCTGGTGGTCGACTGGGGTTCCGAGGTGCCCCGCGTCCGCGAGTACCTGGAGCCCTTCCTCGTCGACCACCGGCCGTTCCCGACCCAGCTGGGCCGCGCGCTGCTCGCGGCGTACACGTCCGGCCCGGTGCGCGACGGCTACGAGCCGACCGCCGAGCGGTTCGCCCTGCCGGACGCCGCGGGCCACGTCGACGTCATCGCCCCGATGGAGCTGGACGCCTCCGGCCGGTTCTTCCCGGACTTCCAGCACGGCGACCCGAGCGCGCTGTCGGAGCTGCGCACCCGGCTGACCGAGGCGGACTACGACCAGATCCTGATCGACGCGCCGACCGGCGCCGGTGAGGCGTCGCTGACGCTGATCGCGACCCTGTGCGAGGTCGCCGTCGTGTGCTTCCGGCCCCGGCCGCGGGCCATCTCGGACGCCGCGGACCTGGCCTCCCGGCTGCGCCGCCGGGCCCCGGTGCGGATCGACCTCGTGCCGGTGGCGACCCTGTTCGACGACGCGGACGAGCTGTCGCGGGCGCAGCGCATCCGCTCGGCCATCCACGCGGCGTTCGCGGAACTGCTGGCGGGCCAGCCCCGGCGGCTGCCCGACGACGGGTCGGTCGAGATCCCGTACCGGCCCTACGACGCGTTCGACCCGCTGCTCGCGATCCTGGTCGAGGAACCGCGGCCCGGCGGCACGCTGGAGCGCCAGTACGGGCGCCTGGCGGCCGCGGTGACGGACGGGGCGGTGACCGGGGTCGCCGCGGTCTCGCCGACGCTGCGGGCCCGCTACCGCAGGGTGTTCGGCCTCGATTCCACGGTCGAGCCGGACCGCGTGCTGGTCGCGTACGCGCCGCCGGACCGGGCCTGGGCGGACTGGGTGCGCGGCCAGCTGGACCGGGCGGGCGCGCAGACCAGGGCGCTCGCCGACGCCGGGTCGTGGCTGGACTCGGCGCAGCCGCCGGGGCTGGTGGTCATCTCCTCGCCGCACCTGGACGGCTCGGCGGCGCAGGCGGCGGTCACCCGGTTCACCGAGGGCCGCCGGGCGACCGTGCTGCGCCTGCTGCTGGCCGACACCGAGATCGCGCCGGAGGACGTGGCGACCACGGTCGCCGTCCCCGAGCACGAGCACGACGCGGTGCGGGCCAGGCTGCTCACCCACTTCGGGCTGATCGACCGGCCCGGCACCGTGCAGGACGTGGGGATGCGCGTGCCCGGCGCGTCGCCCGCCGTGTGCGGGCTGCCGCCGCGCCACCCGCTGTTCGTCGGCCGCGACGACGACTTGGAGGAGCTGCGCGACCGGCTGGTCGGCGCGGGGGACGAGCGCGTGGTGGTGACGCTGGGCGGCGTGCCCGGCATCGGCAAGAGCGAGCTGGCGCTGGAGTACGCGTACCGCTTCGCCAGCGACTACGACCTGGTGTGGTGGCTGCCGTCGCAGGACCGCCAGTCCGTGCTGGTGAGCCTGTCGAACCTCGCCGCCCGGCTGCGCCAGCCCGGTTCCACCGACTTCGGCACCACGTCCGCGCTGGAGCGGCTCGGGGGCGACCCGGCCTACCAGCGGTTCCTGCTGGTGTACGACAACGCCGACGACCTGGCCGTGCTCGACGACCTGCTGCCCGGCGGGCACACCGGGCACGTGCTGGTGACCTCCGGCAATGCCCCGGAGACCGCCATCGAGCTGGTCCGGATGAGCCCGGACGACAGCGCGCGGCTGCTCGCCGACCGGGTCGCGGGCTTGGCGCCGGAGGACGCCGAGCAGGTGGCGCTCGCCGCCGGGCACCTGCCGCTCGCGCTGGACCTGGCGGGGGCGTGGCTGGAGGAGACGGCGCACACGGAGCGCGAGGCGGGCAGCACCGTCGCCGACTCGGCGGCGTGGGCGGTCCGCACGTTCCTCGCGCACCTCAACGGGCACGACGACACCACCGTCCGCGTGCTCGCGGTCGTGATCGGGACGCTGCGGAACACCTCGACCGGCCGGATGGCCGTGCTGCTCGCCCAGCTCTGCTCGTTCCTCTCGCCGCAGGGCGTCGACCTCGGGCTGATCCGCTCACCCGCGCTGCTGGCGCGACTGGTGGTCGCGGGCGGCAGCGACGCCGAGCCGCTGCGGCTGGACGCGGGCGAGATCGACCGCGTGCTGTGGACCGGCGCGCGGTACGGCCTGTTCCGCGTCGACTGGGGCGACCAGTACACGCTGCGGCTGCACCGGGTCGTGCAGAACGCGCTGCGGGACGGCATGGGGGAGCTGGAACGCGCGTCGCGCCGGGCCGAGGTCCTGTCCTGCCTCGCCGCCTACGCACCGTCCGAAGTGGAGCCTGCCGCGCCGGACCGGGCGAGCCGCTTCACCGAGCTGCAGACTCACGTGTACCCGTCCGGCGCGCTGGACAGCGACGACGACCTGGTGCGCCGCTGGCTGGTCAACCAGGTGCGGTTCCTCTACACCGACGGCGGCACGGGCGTCCGGCGGTCCGCGCTCGACCCCGGCGAGAAGCTGCTGGAGATGTGGACCAGCCGGTACGGCGCGGGCGACCCGCTGCGCGTCCGGCTGGCGACGCAGCTCGCGAACATCCACCGCGTGCTCGGCAACCCGTTGCAGGCCTTGCGGCTGGACGACGCGGCACTGGCGCAGCAGCGCCGCTCGCTCCAGCTCAGCCACCCGCAGACGCTGATCACCGCGCGGGGCCGCGGCGGCGACCTGCGCGGGCTCGGCCTGTTCGACGAGGCGCTGGTCGAGGACCAGTCGACGTGGGAGGGCTTCCGCCGCGCGCTGGGCGAGGACCACCCGCACACCCGCAGCGCGGCGAACAACCTGGCCATCTCGATGTCCCTGTCCGGAGACCCGGCCGGCGCGCTGGAACTGGAGGAGGACAACTACCGGCGCAGGCGCAGGCTGTTCGGCGAACGCGACCCGGACACCTGGTACTCGCTGTCCCGGATCGGGGTGTACCAACGGGAACTGGGCGACTACCCGAACGCACTGGCCTCGCTGCTGACCGCGATGCAGAAGCTCCAGACGCTGCTCCCCGAGCTGAACTCCATGCAGCTCCGCGCGCGCTGGAACCACGCCATCACGCTGCGCCGAGCGGGCAGCGCACGGGACGCGAAGGCCCGCAACGGCAAGACGCTGCGCGACTTCCGGGAGGTGCTCGGGCCGCACCACCCGGACACGCTGGCGTGCTCGCTCAGCTTCGCCGCGGACCACCGCTCGGTCGGCGGCGACCCGGCGCTGGCCGTGGAACTCGCCTCCGGCGCCCTGCGGGGGTTCCTGACCGAGGTCGGGCTGGCCGAGCAGCACCCGTACGTCGCGCTGTGCAGGCTGGGCCTCGGGCTCTCGCTGCGCGCGGCGGGCGACCCGGAGGCCGCGATCAGGGAAGTGCTGGCCGGGCAGGAGAACCTGCGCGCCCGGCTGGGGGAGACGCACCCGTGGACGCTGGCCGCGGACGTCGACCTCGCTCGCGTGGTCCTCGCCTCCGGCGACGTGCCCCGCGCGGTCGAGCTGATCACCGCCGCCCACACCGACTGCGTCGAGTTCCTCGGCACCGAGCACCCGTTCACCGCCATCGCGGCGCACGACGTCCGGCGTGCCGAGCAGGCGGACGATCCCGACCAGGCCTGGAGGGAGATCGATGTCGACGTTCCCCAGACGTCCTGAGGAGCTGTACGAGGAGGTCGCCGACCACCTCGGGCCCGAGTTCGGGGAGACCCGGCAGGCCTGCCGCGACACGATGGCCAAGAGCACCGCGCTGCGCTACCTCGCGCACTACAGCAGCGCCGTGTTCGACTTCGGCCTGGACGCGCTCGGCGACCCGCCGCCCCCACCCGACGCGCTGCCCGGCACCACCCGGCGCGACGAGCTCAAGCGGCTGGGCCGCCAGCTGGGGTCCACGATCACGAACCTGGACCGCTCGCTCCAGGAGGCCCGGACCGGCAGGCTGATCCGCACCGTGCTGCAGACCGAGGAAGGCGCGGTGTTCTGCGACTCGGTGGTGCCCAGCGAGAACGTGGTCGGCCTCGTGGTGGACCGGTCCGCGACCGAGCACCCCGAGGTGCCGCTGGCGAGCGCGCCGGACGTCCGCGCCGCCGACCAGGCCGTGGCGGAGCTGGCGGGCGCGCTGCGCGCCCAGGTCCGGCTGCCGTCGCTGAACCCCGGCGGCTGGGAGTCGGCCGAACTGGCCGAGTCGCTGCCGCCGACCGGGCAGGTGCCCGCGCCGTGCGTGACCGTGCTGGCGGGGCCGGGGGAGGAGACCGACCGGCTGGTCGCCGCGTGCGTCAGGGCCGCCCGGCCCGATGACCTGCACGTGGTCGCGTACTGCTCGCAGGGCGAACTGCCGGTGCTGGTCGACCACCTCGACCACCCGTCGCTGTCGCCGTTCTTCACCCAGATCGCGGTCGAGGCCCGCCGCCGGTTCTACCAGGGCTTCAGCCGCGAGTTGGGGACGTTGGCGCACCGGCTGAACCGGACGACGAGCACCGCGCTCGGCGGTGTGCTGGTACGGCTGGTGCTCGCCGTCGAGATGGGTGCGATCTTCTTCTACCGCCTCCGCCCCGGCGACTACCTGGTCGGCGTCACGATCGACCAGAACCAGGTCAGGGGTGCGGACGACCGGATGGCGGCGCTCGCGCTGGAACTGCGGTGACCTCCTCCCTGCGGACGCTGGCCCTGCTCGCGGCGGCCAGCGCCGGGTGGGCGGCGGCCGAGCTGTTCCGGCTCGACGACGTCGACTCGTCGAGCGCCTACCGGTTCTTCGTGACGGCGCTGCTCGGGTTCGGCCTGTACGCGAGCACCCGCGGCATCGAGATCGACGAGTTCCGCGCGCACCTGCGCACGGTCGTGGTGGCGGTGACGCTCGGCGTGCTCGCCAAGGCGGCCTTCATCTTCGGCGTGCTGTTCCTGGTGTACCGGGAACCGGACCACGTCGTGCTCGCCATCGCGCTCGCGCAGATCGACCCGCTGTCAGTGGCCGCGGTACGGCTCAAGAGCCGGATGTCGGAGTCCGCCAAGGCGCTGCTCGCGGCGTGGTCGTCGTTCGACGACCCGATCACCGTCCTGCTGACCGCGTACTTCACCGCGTACGCGGTGGGCGTCCACGACACCGTCGGCGCGGGCTTGACCTCGTTCGGCAGCAGCCTGTTCTGGAACGCGGTGCTCGTCGTCGCGGCGTACGCGGCGCACCGCGGCCACCGAGCCTGGCGGGCCCGGCGCACCGCCCCCGAAGGCCCTCGGCCGTGGCCGGTCCGGTGGGTCGTGCGCAGCGGACTGCTCTTCCTGCTCCTCGCGGCCGGGTTCCTGGCCGTGCAGTACGCGCTGCTGCTCGCGCTCGCCGTCATCGGCCTGTTCTTCCGGCCGAACCTCGGCAAGTCGCTCGAAGGCCTGACCCAGGTCGCCCTGTACACGGCCACGTTCGCCGTCGGCGTGGTGCTGGTCGGCGGTGTGCGGATCGGTGAAGGAGTGGTGCTGGGCGTCGCGGCGTACGCCGCGCAGGTCGTGGTGGCGCTGCTGCTGACCATCCCGAAGGTGTGGCACGGCGACCGGGCGCGGCTCGCGCTCGGCCAGCAGAACGGGCTGACCGCGATCATCCTCGCGCTGCTGCTCGAACCGAACTTCCCCGGCACGATCGCCGTCGTCGCGCCCGCGATCATCGTGGTGAACCTGCTGCACGCGCTGTGCAACGGCCTGTACGACCGGTTCACCGCACCCGCGGAGGGCCCGGACGACGGTCAGCGACCGCCGGAGGGCGACGACCTCCACACCGCGCGCTTGACCCGCGGGCTCAGGTTCTCCAACGCCGTCGCGACCCGGTTCCGCCGCCCGGCCTGATTCACCGCCGCGACCATGCCCGAGTTGCGCGCGCTCCACGGCGGCAGCTCGAACAGCGCGTCGAGGCCGAACACGGGCAGGTACTCGGAGATGCCGTCGTAGGCGCGGCACAGCTGGTCCAGCCGGTCCTCGGCCTCGGCGGTCGGCACCGCCCCGCCCGCCGCCTCGGCGCCGAACCACTGCGCCACGGACGTGCGGAAGCTCAGCACCGTCTTCTGCATCAGCGCCGCGCGCCCGGCGGCGATGCGGAAGTCCCCCGACCGCAGCCTGCGGTGCACGGCTTCCTGGTCCTCCTCGGGAGCGGGTTCGAACGCCTCCGCCAGCATCACGTCGAGCTGGGTCAGCTCCTCCAGCACGTCGACCGCCTCGCGGAAGAGCCGCTCCACGTCCGGCGGCAGCGGTGACCGCCCCGACGACTCGGTGCCGTCCACCTCGGGCAGCGCGGTGAGCCTGCGGTGGATGGCGGCGAGCTGCCGCTCCGTCGAGCCGCGCGCGCTGTCGACGTGCTCGGCCAGCTGCTCCATGAACCCGTAGAGGCTGGAGTGCTGCCGCGCCATGTGGTCGATCCGCTGCCCCAGCACCACGAGCGGCTCGCCCGCGTCGGGGCCGACGAGCAGTTGGCCGATCGCGCCGACCAGCGCCCTGAAGTCCTCCGCGAACGTCCGCTCGACGTGCACCAGCGGGTCGCGGCCGATCAGCTCGCGCACCTGGATGGCGGCACCGTCGACCAGCACGCCGTTGACCACGACCACGATCTCGGCGCCGTCGGCGGCGTCCTTCACCCCGGCGACCCTGCGGCGCACCTCCGCCACGTTCCCGCTGTCCAGGAGGGACTGCGTGACCAGCACCGCGCACCCGCCCTCGCGACCGGGGAAGGTGATCCAGAAGTCCGCTTTGGACTCCTCGCCCGCACCGAGCAGGTAGTCGTGGTGGTAGTCGAACCCGGCCGCGTCCAGCAGCCGCCGCACCACGCCGTGGATGTCGTCCGAGCTGAGCGTGCCGAACAGCTCGCGCGCCGCCTGCTCCACCACCTCGTGGGTCACCAGCGCGTCCGGGTCCCCGTCGTCGTCCACGATCCGGAACACCCGGTGGCACAGCCGGATCACGTTGCGCGCGTTGCCCCTGGCGACCGTGGTGAGGTAGCCGATCGAGTCCATCGTGAACGGGTCGAGCGCGGTGCCGCCCTGTGCGAGCTGGACGAACTCGGCGACCTCCTCCTTGCTCAGCCCGGCCATCGTGACGGTGTGCGCGATGCGCTGCCGCACGCTCGGCCCGAGCACGGTGCGGAAGTCCGGGAGCCCGGCCAGCACCAGGCACGCGCCCGCCTTCGCGAACACCTCCAGCAGTGTCTGGAACGCGGCGAGCGTGCTGGGCCGCGGCTGGTTGCTCAGCGAGAAGATCTTGTCCAGCTCGTCGACGACCAGCACGAACCGCCGTCGCCTGCCGCCGAACAGCAGGGCGAACACGCCCATCGCCTCCAGCGCGGCGACCTCGCTGTCGATGGGCTTGGTGATGCCGCGCTCGACCAGCACCTGGTCAGGGTGGCCGCCGGTGAGCCACGTCCACACGGAGTGCTCGAAACCCTTGCGCAGCAACAGTGCCAGCGCCGTGCCGAAGGCCTTGTTCTCCGTGACGTCGCGCAGCGCCCCCTGCACCTTGCGCAGCAGCGCGCTCTCCATCAGGCCCATGCGCTCGACGACCTGCTCCGGTTGGAGGTCCCGGCTGTTGAGCCATTCGACGGTGTCCGCGGTCAACCCGGTGCTCTGCAACGATTCCGCGACCACGTCGGCGTAGTAGTCGCTCACCTGGGAGAGCACGCCCGCCAGCCCGACCTTGTGCATGAACCGCCGGTACAGCTCGATGAAGCTCTCGGCGGTCGCGTCCAGGTACATCGCGTTCGCCGGGTCCGTCAGCTCGGCCCGCGCGTACCGGACCAGTTGCACGGCCAGGTGCGTCTTGCCGGTGCCGTAGTCGCCGACGATCGCGATGATGGTGCCCGCGTGGTCCTCGTCGGCCGAGGAGCGCAGGTAGGCCGTGACGTGCGAGGTCGCCAGGCGGATCGCGTCGGTCTCGATCGAGATCTCCGGCGAGTCGTGCGAGTCGAAGTCCGTGATCCGGGCGACCGCCATCGGCGAGAAGGGGTTCCTCCGTGCGGGCGGTTCGCCGTTTCCGCTCATCGCTGCTTCCCCAGTCCGTTCCGGGACCCGTCGTTGAAGAACGCGACGATGTCGTCCACGGTCACGACATCGCCTTCGTCGCAGCTTAGTCCCCGGCCGCGGCGGCTCTCGTAAGTTCCGTGCAAAGTTCGCTGGAGCTGGGCGATGGACTTCGCCATTCCGCTGAGGAATTCGATGGCCTCATCACTCATCCGGGGGTACCTGCCCGCCATCGAGTGTCGCTCCAGGCGGTCTTCGACGAACCGCCGCACGTCGCCCTCCTCCAACGCGCCCACGTGCAGCGTCAACGGGGGCACCCACGCCTCCAGCTGGCGCACGATGTCGGCCACCTCGTCCGGGTCGAGCAAGTCGGATTCGGCCATGAAGAGCACCTTCGGCCCGGCGAAGGCCCGCGCGTACTGCACCACCTCCGCGGCCAGTTCCCCCGGCGTCGGCAGCAGCACCACGAGCACCAGGCCCTCGACCAGTGCGGCGTCCAGCCGGGGGTAGATCCGGCGCGGCGTGTCGCGGTCGGGGCTGAGCTGCCCGACGGCCTGCGGGCGCAGCGCCCCGTTGTCCACCAGCCTGCCGAACAGCTCGTCGCACACGTGCGCGGCCCGGTCCTCGATCGACTGGGCGGGACCGTCGGGCAGGCACCCGGTCAGGTCGAGCACCAGGCCGCGGGCCTCCGGGCCGAGCGGGCCCTCCTCGCCCTGCCGCTGGACCTCCCGGACGACCCAGTCCGCGCACCGGTGGACCAGCGCCGTCTTGCCGCAGCCGGACTCGCCGGTGACCAGCACCAGCCTGCCCTCGGCCAGCAGCGCGGACAGGTCACCCATCTGCTGGGTGAAGTCCTCGTACTGGAAGTCGCCGTCGTCGACGCGCACGTAGAAGTCGCGGTGCTTGGTGTCCCGCCACGGGCACAGCGGCCGCATCGGGGTGCGCTGCCAGCCGGGCAGCGGGAACGGGTTGAGCCACGGCTTGGTCTTCGGCGTGGTCATCTGCTCATCCGCGCTGCGCCCGCACCGGCCTGGCCAGCGCGGTCGCGATCAGCAGCACCTCGTCGCCCAGCCCCTGGATGTCCTTGCGCAGCGCGGCCCGGTCGGCCTGGCCCGACCGCGTGGTGAACGGCTCGCCCAGCGAGCCCTCGCGCAGTTCCTCCAGCAGGCGCCCGACGCGCCGCCAACCGCGGCGCTCGGCCTTGAGCAGCGCCAGTTGGGACACCAGCTTGGCGCGCGAGGTCAGCACGGCGGTGTCCGACTTGGAGGCGGGGTACGGGGTCAGGTAGTCCGTCGCCGCGTTCTGGAACTCGACCAGCGCGACCCGCAGGTCCTCGCCCTGCTTGCGGCCGCGGGTGATCCGCTCGCGCCACGCCGACGCCGCGTACGCCAGCAGCGCGCCGAACAGACCGGTGAGGAACGGCAGCGCCTGGCTGAACCAGCCGGGCGACGGGGCCTTCTCCGACCCGTACAGCGCGGCGCACACCCGCTGGAACTCCGACGGCTTGGCCTTGCGCCACCCGTCGATGTCGCCCGGTACCTCGACGCCCACCGCCCTGCCCGCTTGCTGGAGGTCGAAGTCGGTCTTCACCGTCAGGCAGAACACCGCCTGCGCGTCGTCCTGGCTGTCGGCGACCGCCGGAGCACCACCACCGAGCAGCAGGGCGGCGGCGACGCCGACAACGGCCACCGCCCGTTTCCCCCCGAACCACACCGGAACCCCCATCGACGGCAGACCGCCAACTCTACCGAGAGGAGGTCGCGGAGGGTGGCGTGATCGTTACCAGGGCGAGGGTTCGAAGTCCTTGAGGAAGCAGCCGTGCAGGTCGACGCCCTGCTCACCCTGGACGATCGGGTCGTAGACCCGCGCCGCGCCGTCGACGAGGTCGAGCGGGGCGTGGAAACCCTCGTCCGCCAACCGCATCTTGGTCGGGTGCGGGCGCTCGTCGGTGATCCAGCCGGTGTCGACGGCGGTCATCAGGATGCCGTCGGTCAGCATCTCCTCGGCGCTGGTGCGGGTCAGCATGTTCAGCGCCGCCTTGGCCATGTTCGTGTGCGGGTGGCCGGGCCCCTTGTAGGCGCGGCTGAACTGGCCCTCCATCGCGGAGACGTTCACCACGTACTTGCGCCGCGCGGGGGAGGCGGCCATCGCCGCGCGCAGCCGTGACACCAGGATGAACGGCGCGGTCATGTTGCAGAGCTGCACTTCCAGCAGTTCCAGCGCGTCGACCTCGTTCACCCGCTGGGTCCAGCTGTTCTCGTCGTGCAGGTCCGGCAGCAGTCCGCCCGCGTCGATGGCCGTGCCGGTCGCGATCCGCGCGGGCGAGGCCGATCCGGCGGTGAGGGCGAGCGCGGTCAGCGCGTGCGGCGTCGGCACGCTGGGCATCTGACCCTCCAGCACTGTGCCTTCCAACGCGGCTGGGTGCGGACTGCTCGTCTGCCCGAACGTGATCAGCTCCGGCAACGGCCCCTCGGGCAGGGGAGCGGACTCCAGCGAGGCCAGCGGCGCGTAGGACTGCGGCGACCGGCGCACGGTCTGCGCGGCGTTGTTGATCAGCACGTCCAGCGGGCCCGCCGCGGCGACGGAGTCGGCCAGCGCGATCACCTGCGACGGGTCGCGCAGGTCGATGCCGACGATCTTCAGCCGGTGCAGCCAGTCCGCGCTGTCCGGCATCGCCTTGAACCGGCGGACCGCGTCGTTCGGGAACCGGGTCGTGATCGTGGTGTGCGCGCCGTCGCGCAGCAGCCGCAGCGCGATGTACATGCCGATCTTGGCCCGACCGCCGGTCAGCAGCGCCCGGCGCCCGGACAGGTCGACCGACGCGTCGCGGCGGCCCCGGTTGCGGGCCGCGCACGGCGGGCAGAGCTGGTGGTAGAACGCGTCCACCTCGGTGTACCGGTTCTTGCAGGTGTAGCAGGCCTTCGCCTTGATCAGCGTGCCCGCCTTCGCGCCCGGCGTGCTGTCGACGAGCAGGATGCCCTGGGTCTCGTCGTCGATGCGCTGCGGCGACCCGGTGGCAGTGGCCTCGATCACCGCGCGGTCCGCGGCCGACTCGGCGGCGCGCCGGGCCGTGCGGCGCATCTTGCGGACGGTCTTGAAGATGCCCGCGGTCGCCCTGCGGACCGCGACCGCGTCCGGGTGCTCGGTCGGCAACTGCTCGACCTGCGCCAACACCTCCAGGCAGGTCGCCATCAGCGCCGGGTCGATCCCCGCCACGTCCTGGTCGAGGTCGATCGCAGCGTCGTGCTCGGTCACCGTCATGCCAACTACCGTCCGTATGTCGCCTGCTCAGGAGTTCAGGAAGCACTCTACCGGCGATGTGGCAACGCCCATTCCAGTGAGAAATCCGCCGACGGAAGGGTGAAATTCACGTGAGCCACGGCTAGGGTGCCCCGCATGTCAACAGCGGATGGTCCGCGCGTGAAGCGGCTGGCTCACCCCGACGCGGACATTCGAGCACGGTCGCTCGGCGTGCCCAGAGGTCGCCCGGTGATCGCGCTCTTCTCCTCCGGCGAGCCCGTGGAAACGGAACTGGGCGCCAAGGTGCTCCCGTTGCTCCGCCAGGTCGTCGCGGGCCGGGACGCGGTGTTCATCACCGCAGGAGCCGACGTCGGCGTCGTGCACCTGCTCGGCGTCGCGCTCGAAGCCGTCGACGGCAAGCTGCCGCCGTTCGTCGCCGTCGCGCCCAGCGGCAAGGTCGTGACGGGGGAGGAGACGCCCACCGCCGGTGAGCTGCCCCTCAACCCCAACCACGACGTCGCCGTGCTCGTGCCGGGCAAGAACTGGGGCGAGGAGACGCCCGCCCTGTTCCGGACCGTCGACGCGATCACCGGAAAGCGCGGGCGGGTCACCGCCCTGCTGATCGGCGGCGACGGCGTCGCCCGCGCCCAGGTCGCCGCCCACCTCAGCGGCGACCGCCCGCTGGTCGTGGTCGCGGGCACCGGTGGCCTGGCCGACGAGATCGCCGGCGGCCGCCTCTCCGAGGACGACGACCTGGCCGTGCTGGTCCACAGCGGCACCGTCGTCGCCGTGCACCTGGACGAGGGCGCCGAACGCGTCGTGGCGGCCCTCGACCGCACCCTGGGCGCCAAACCCGTCGCCAAGCTCACCGTGTGGCCAAGACTGCGCTACCGAGCCCCCGAACCCATCCCGATCATCGATCCCGGTTTCGTGGTCGAGTACCCCCTGCTGGCCGACGCGATCCACGAGGCCAACCGCGTCATCGCGCCCGCCTTCCACGAGTGCGACGAGGCCGCCCACCGCGAGCGCAACCACGCCAGGCTCCTCATCGTGCTGGCGATCACCGCGGGCTTCGGCGCCACCGCCTTCGGCGCCCTGCAGGCCTGGCTGGGCACCCAAGCGTGGCCAGGCGTGCTGGTAGCCATCGCAGGCGCCCTGGCCGCCGCCCTGGTCGCCCTCTCCCGCAGGTACGAGGCCTCCGAGGACGACCTCTCCGCCGCACACCGCGCCGAATCCCTCCGAGCGCTCTACTTCGACCACCTCGCCGCCCCGCTGCCCGCGACCGACGCCGCCCGCGAGGCCCGCCTGCGGGACCTCGTGACCGCCGTAGCGCGGCACCGCCACGAACCGGTGACCACCTCATGAGCGACGCCAAGACCGACTCCTCCGCCGAGACCGAGGCGAAGACCAACACCCCGCCCGAGCCGAACGCGCCCCAAGGAGCGCCGGGCGACCCGACCAAGTCGGTTGCGACCGCCAAGGCTGACACCCCGGCGAAGCCCGGCTCCCCAGCCAAGTCGACGGCAACAGCCAAGGCAGGCACCCCGGCAAAGCCTGATTCCGCCGCTGGAGCCGCGGCCAAGTCGACTGCCACGGCAAAGTCGGACGCACCGTCCGATGCGGGACCCACGAAGTCCGGTTCCCCAGCCAGGCCTGACTCCGCCGCTGGAGCCACAGCCAAGTCAGCTGCCGCATCAAAGGCAGGCGCATCGGCGGAAGCCGGACCGACAAGGCCCAACTCCCCAACCAGGCCCGCGTCCACCGCTGGAGCCGCAGCCAAGTCAGCTGCCACGGCCAAGACCACCGCACCGGCGGAAGCCGAGCCGACAAGGTCCGGCGTCCAGTCCAGGCTCAGCCAACCGGTGGACGCGGCCGCGAAGTCCGGCCCGCAGTCCAGGGCGGGCGCGATGGCGGACGCCAAAACGACGTCGAAGCCGAAGGCGAGGCCACAACCGAGGCCCGAGCCCACCGCACCGATCGCGTCAGCGGAGGAACGCCGCACCCAGTTCCTCCGCGTGTACCTCAAGCACCGCGTGGCCGAACGCCTGGACGGCTTCGAACGAGCCCGCGCCAAGTACACCTCGGCTCGCCGCTGGACCGGAGCGCTCGCTGTGTTGCTGCTGGCCGGAGCCGCCGCACTGGGCGCACTCGCCGCAGCCGACGCCACCCGACGCCCGATGTGGGGCTTCCTGGCCGCCGTGGTGGCCGCACTGGCCACCGCCGTCGCCTGGTACGAG
>JBDSAJ010001040.1:0-2991 GCA_039922235.1 Umezawaea sp. | reverse complement strand
GCAGCGACTTCGCCCGCGCGCTTCCCGAGCTGGCCGTTCCGTGGCAGGCCGAGGAGGCTCCCGAGCCGCGCCTGCTCGCGCTCAACGAGCCGTTGGCCGCGGAGCTGGGTCTCGACGTGGACTGGTTGCGCGGTGCCGAGGGGCTGCGGCTGCTGGTCGGCAACCAGGTGCCGGATGGTGCGGCTCCGGTGGCGCAGGCCTACGCCGGGCACCAGTTCGGGAACTACTCGCCGCGGCTCGGTGACGGTCGTGCGCTGCTGCTGGGTGAGGTCGTCCACGTCGACGGTCAGGTGCGCGACCTGCACCTCAAGGGCTCGGGCCGGACGCCGTTCGCCCGCGGGGGCGACGGGCTGGCGGCGGTCGGCCCGATGCTGCGGGAGCACGTCGTCAGCGAGGCGATGCACGCGCTCGGGATTCCCACGACCCGCTCGCTGGCCGTGGTGGGCACCGGTCGTCCGGTGCGGCGCGACACGCTCCTGCCCGGAGCGGTGCTGGCGCGGGTCGCGAGCAGCCACCTGCGGGTCGGGACCTTCCAGTACGCGCGGGCCACGGAGGACGTCGACCTGCTGCGCCGTCTCGTCGACTTCGCCATCGCCCGGCACCACCCCGAGGCCGAGGACGCCCTCGGGCTGTTCGAGGCCGTGGTGGCCGCTCAGGCGTCGCTGGTGGCGCGGTGGATGCTCGTGGGCTTCATCCACGGCGTGATGAACACCGACAACACGACGATCTCCGGCGAGACGATCGACTACGGGCCGTGCGCGTTCCTGGAGGCGTTCGACCCGGCCACCGTGTACAGCTCCATCGACCACGGCGGGCGCTACGCCTACGGCAACCAGCCGCGCATCGCCGAGTGGAACCTCGCGCGGCTCGCCGAAGCCCTGCTCCCGCTGTTCGCCGACGACCAGGAGCAGGCGATCGCACTGGCGGTCGCGGCGCTCGGCACGTTCCGCGTGCGGTACCACGACGCTTGGTCGGCAGGCATGCGCGCCAAGCTCGGCCTGTCGACCGACGCGGGGCCGCTGGTCGACGAACTCCTGGTGCTGCTCAAGGAGAACCACGTCGACCACACGTCGTTCTACCGCCACCTCGGCACCGCCGCGCGCGGCGACACCGAGCCCGCACGCGGGCTCTTCCTCGACCTCGCGGCGATCGACGGCTGGCTAGTCCGCTGGCGGGCACTGGGCCCGGACGCCGACGCGATGGACCGGGTGAACCCGGTCTACGTCCCCCGCAACCACCTCGTCGAGGAAGCCCTCACCGCCGCGACGGAGGGCGACCTCGAACCACTCGACCGACTGCTGGACGCCGTCACCGACCCGTACCACGAGCGCCCCGGCCTCGACCGCTACGCGGCCCCCGCCCCGGACGACTTCGGCGCGACCTACCAGACCTTCTGCGGGACCTGACCCGTCAGTCGACCCAGCGACGGAAGGCGTCGATCGTCGACTCCGGCGAGGTGTTGAAGCAGAACTTGGCGCCGGGCAGTTCCTCGTGGGCGACGTTGACCAGCCGTTCGAACAGCGGGGTGTGCTCGGCTGCCATGCGAACCCCTGCCCCGATCATCACCGCCCGGAACGGCCCCTTGGCCGTGCACTCGCGCACCCTGGCCTCGGCGTCGTCCGCGTCCAGGGTCACCAAGCACGTGACCACGTCGAACCCGGCGTCGCGCAGCGCCGCCTCGCCCGCCTTGATCCGCGCGGTCAGCGTGGACGCGTCCTGGCCGGGGTAAGGGCTGAAATCGACGACATTCGGGTCCAGCCCGATCGACAGGACGGGCTTCGGGTCGCTCACGCCGTTCTCCTCGTCTTGCTGTTCACCGGTTGCCGCTCAGAGCACCAGCGTACCGAGCGGTGATCATGACGACGGGCTCACTCGGGGGAGTGGGTGGGCGTCCACGGGACCGGTCGACCGGTGAACGCCGCCAGCCGCTCGATGGCGGGGGCGTCGTCCCGGATCGGCTGCGAATCGGCGAATCGCCCCGTGCGCGGCTGACCGGGCAGCCGGGACCGGACGAACCCGAGCGCCCGCTCGGCGAGGTCGTCGGGCAGTTCGGCCGCCACACCGGTGGCCTGGGCCAAGTCCCACGCGTGCGTGAGCAGGTCCGCGACGCGCCAGCGCACCCGTTCGACGCCAGTGGCGGTGCCCAGCGCCGTCGCCTGGCTCCGTTCCAGGACCCCTGGGACCGAGACGGCGGCCTGCAACGCCGCGGCGGACCGGCGGAAGGCCCCTGCCGGGTCGTCGCCGAGGCGGTCGGCCGCGCGATCGGGCATCGGGTTCTCCTCGAACGTCGCCACGAACACGAGGTTCATGACGACGAGGTGGTCGACCACACCTCGCACGGTCCACTCCGTGCACGGGGTCGGCGCCGTCCACTGGTCGGTGGTGATGCGGTCGAGCAGGTCACCCATGGCCGCGGAGGCGCGTGCGAGGTCGTCAACGATCTCGGAGTTCGTCACCCGGCGACGCTACGACACGGATCACCAGGAGCCACACCGGTTTTCGGCGGGCGAAGCAGTAGCAGGGTCTGCCGCCCGGCAGCGGCGCGGGTCTCCATCACGCGGTGGGCTTCCCTCGGGCTCGTTTCGGGTCGCCCCGAAACTCGGGGAGGACCTGCCGCCGACGCTTTTGTCCACGAGGTGGGCGAGGTTGCGGGCGGCGTTCAGATCGCGATCGAGCACCAGCGGGACCTCGCCGGTCGACAGCACCGCGAGGGACTTGATGCCGAGGTCGACGCCCACTACCGAATCGGGTCGGAGCCGGATCCTGTCGGTCGATCTCGACGGACAATAAACAGAACCACCGCCCGCCCTGGTCAGGGGTCCGGCAAGGTCGTTGTTGCTGTTCAGACCATCATTTCCCGCAGTGTCAGCGGGTGCGGTGGTGGGGTTGTGGTGCGTCGTGGCGTTACCCGTCCGCTCAGTTCGGGGACGGTCCAGGTGATGCGTTCGGCGCGTCAGGCCGCGACCGGTTGGCGGGTGTAGGTGCGTGTGC
>JBDSAJ010001039.1:0-9750 GCA_039922235.1 Umezawaea sp. | reverse complement strand
GGGAACTGGTGGCGGTGGCGGTCGTCCAGGTGCTGGTGGCGGTGGTCGTCGCGCGCCGGTCCGAACTGGTCACGACGCTGCTGGCCACGTGGGTGGTCGGCGTGGTGGGCTCACTGGGGATCTGGGCGCTGCACTTGGCGGAGTGGCAGGTGGACAGCGTGTTCGCCGCGCGGCCGATGCAGCTGCTCCCGGTGGTGGGTGTGGTCGCCGCGCTGCTCGGCTCGCTGTTCGCCCGTGATGCCGTTGTCCCGCAACGGAGCTCGGGCAGGCTGGCGGTCGTGGCCGTGCTGGTGGTGTCCGCCGCCGCAGTGCTCTGGTGGCCGAAAGCGCCGCAGGCCGCGCTGCTCATCTCGGACGAGGTCCCCGAGTTGGTCGTGAACACCGACGAGGCCGTCAACACCTGGCAGTTCGGCGGCGGCTTCGACCAGTACCAGGGGATGACGTTCGCCAACAACGCGGTGTTCGAGGCGTTCAAGGCTGAGGACCCGGCGAAGATCGCCGAGTCCTGCGAGCGCGCACAGGCGCGAACCGAGGAAGCGGCTGCGTTCCCCGATCCGCCGAGCCCCGAGGTCGCCGAGGCCTGGAAGGCCGTGCTGACGTCGGTGGGGACCGGCGCGCGCGAGTGCGTGAAGATCTACCGCGACGGCGCCGACGGCGACTCGCAGGCGATGGTGACCGGGTTCACCGGCGCGCTGACTCACTTGAAGAGGACCCTGGACCTGCTCAACTCCGCGCGGGAGGCGGTGACCAACCCCCGTTGACGGGGCTTGATCGCGGTGCTCGCCATGCCCGCGATCACCAGCAGCGCGGCCGCGCAGCGCAGCACCGTCAACTCCTCGCCGAGCACCAACCAGGCGGACAGCATCCCGGCCACCGGCACCAGCATCGAGAACGGCGCCACCGTGCTGGCGTCGTACTCCCGCAGCAGATACCCCCACAGGCCGAAGCCGAGCAGCGTGGAGACCCACGCGACGAACCCGAGCGTCACCGCGCCGGTCCAGTCGAACGCGGCCAACGCCGCCAGGTCCGCGTCGACCCCCTCGACCACCAGCGACAGGCCCAGCAACGGCACCACCGCCACCGCGCTGACCCACACGATGAAGCTCAACGCGTCCGGCGGCTTCGCGTACCGCGTGACCACGTTGGACAGTCCCCAGCACGCCGCTCCGGCGATCACCAGCACGAAGGCACCCATCGGGCCCCCGACGCCGTAGTCGACCGCGATCACCAGGATGCCCACCGACGCGACGCCGATGCCCACCAGTTGCGCACGCCGCGGCCGTTCCCGGAGCAGCACCGCGGCGAACACCACCGTGAAGACCACCTGGCTCTGCAACACCAGCGACGACAACCCGGCGGGCATCCCCGCGTACATCCCGGTGAACACGAACCCGAACTTCGCCACCCCGAGGATCAGCCCGACCGCCACCACCCACTTCCACGCGACCCGTGGCGGCCCGACGAAGAACAGCGCGGGAACAGCCGCGACGAGGAACCGCAACCCGGAGAACAACAGGGGCGGGAAGTCCTGCAGACCGATCTTGATGGCGACGAAGTTGACGCCCCAGATGGCCGCTACGAGTACCGCCAGCGCGGCGTGCCGTGGTTTCACCACCTGAGCATCAGCGAGTGGACAGTGAAGCACTAGCGACTATTACTTCACTCAAAGGTTTAGCATCACTACATGATGGATCTGGGCAGGCTCCGCGCTCTGCACGCCGTGGCGGCTCACGGATCGGTTGGCGCGGCGGCGACCGCGCTGGGCTTCACCCCGTCGGCGATCTCGCAGCAGATCGCGAAACTGGAACGCGAAACCCGCACCACCCTCCTCGAACGCCGAGGCCGCGGCGTGGTCCTCACCGACGCGGCCTACGGCCTGGCAGCCACCGCGGCCCAGGTGCTGGCCTTGGTGGAAGAGGCCGAGGTCACCCTCGAAGAACAACGAGGAGCGGCCGTGGGCACCCTTACCATCGGCGCCTTCGCCACGGCCGCCCGCGGCTTGCTGGCACTGGTCCTGGTGGACCTCATGGCACGCCACCCGGCCCTGGACGTCCGCACGGTGGAAATGGACCCACCGGACGCCCTGGAAGCAGTGGCCAGGGGCGAACTGGACATGGCCGTGACCCACGACTGGGTGAACGCCCCCTTGGCGGTCCCGGAATCCTTGTCCCGCAACACCCTCGGCGAGGACTACGCCGACGTCCTGCTACCCCTGACCCACCCGTTGGCCACCCGCGACTCCCTGGTCCCGGAAGACCTGGCGGGCCAGAGGTGGATCTGCCAGCCGGAAGGCACCATCTGCCACGACTGGCTGGTGAAGACCTTCAGAACGGCAGGCATCGAACCGGACCTCGCCCACCGCGTCGGCGAGTACGAAACCCAACTCGCGCTCCTCGCCCACGGCGTGGGCATCGCCCTGCTGCCACGACTGGGCCGCGGCCCCCTCCCGAAAACCGTGCGCGCCGTACCACTGCACCCAACACCGACCCGGCGGCTGTTCGCGGTGTGGCGCACCAAGGCCAGCAGGCGGCCTGCCATCACCGCCACGCTGGCATCGCTGAAAGCCTGCTGGGAACACCGGAGCACGGCGACGAACGAGGACAACGTGCCGGACCGGCAGGCCGAGGCCCGGAACGTTCAGCCCGCCTGATCGACGAACCGCACGTCGTGATCCGCGCCAGGCGCCAGGAACTTCAGCAGCTCCAACCCTTCCTGGGCCAACGCCGAACGATCCCGCTTCGACAACTTCCGGTACGGCGCAACGGCCAGCACCCCGTTCTCGACCTTCCACGTCCCCTCCAGGAACCCGTCCACCAGGAAACTGGCCGGGAACACCCCGTTCGCCACCCCGCCCCACCGCTTCCGGGCGTCCTCGGACATGATCCGGCCCCGCTCGGCGTGGGACAGCAGCACGTTGTCGAACTCGGGCAGGAATCGGGGTGGCGCAGGGGTTTCCGGGTCGACGAGCACCCCGTCGGGCACGTCGACCAACTCCCGCCCGGCCTCGTCCCGATAGGTGTGCAGCGACAACCGCTTCACCACCGCCCGGACCCCGGTCAACCGTGACCAGGCCGTCACGTCCGCCACCGTCGCGGGCCCGAAAGCCGCCAGGTACCGGAGCACCGCGCCATCGGCGTCGGCCGACGACGGGATCTCCACCCCGAGCCACGTGGACGCGAGCGCGTTCAACGGCGAACCGCTCTTCCGGAACACCCCGCGCGGCGGCACCTGCACCATGGGCACCAGGAACGGCAGCACGGTCCCCAGCCTGCGGTTCCCGTTCTCCGGCCACCGTTCCGCCAGCGCCGTGGCCAGTTGGGCCGTGGTCATCGGCGCCGCGTCGAGCAGCGGGCGGGCGGCGTCGACCAGTTCCTCCAGGCCGACGCCCACCAGTTCCTTGCCGAAGTTCGCCGTGGCGGTCCGGGCCAGCATCGGCTGGAGGACGGGCCGCAGCCGCACGCAGTCCCGAGCGGTCACGAGGTGCAGCGTGCCGCGCATCAACGTGGTGCGGACGGCGGTGCGGTCGACCAGCATCGCGCCGACCTGGTCCGCGTCGAACGCCGTGAGCCGGGACCACAGTGCGACGTACGGCGACGTGGTCGCCTGCGCCTGCAAGCCGACCAGCTTCTCGATCGCCCGGTCCGGTGGCAGGTCATGCCGTTCCAGCAGCATCTGCCTGGCCAGCAGGGTGCGGTTGAGCGTTCGGGTCGTCAGCACCTAGAGGCTCCGGAAGAACGCGCGGACGTCGGCGGCGAGCAGGTCGGGTTCCTCCATGGCGGCGAAGTGGCCGCCGCGGTCGAACTCCGTCCACCGCACGATGGTGTTCGTCCTCTCGGCGATGGACCGCACCGGCAGCGAGATCTCACCGGGGAACACCGCCACCGCGGTCGGGGTCGTCGACGACGCCTGGACAATGCCCCAGGACCTCGCCGACTCCTTGTACAGCCGGGCGGAGGAGCCCGCAGTGCCGGTGAGCCAGTAGACCATCACGTTGGTGAGCAGGTGGTCGCGGTCGACGGCGTCCTCCGGTACCTCCTTCGAATCGGTCCACTCCTTGAACTTCTCCACGATCCACGCGAGCTGGCCGACGGGGGAGTCGGTGAGCCCGTAGGACAGCGTCTGCGGCCGGGTGCCCTGGATCCGCTGGTAGCCGGACATGTCGTCGGCGAAGTGCTTGAGCCGGGACAGTCGGGCCAGGTCGTCCTGGGTCAACTCGCCGGGATCGCTGCCGGGAAGCGTGAGCAGCATGTTCAGGTGCACGCCGACGACGTGCTCGGCGTCGATGATGCCGAGGGTGCGTGAGACGGTCGAACCCCAGTCGCCGCCCTGCGCGCCGTAGCGGTCGTAGCCCAGCCGCGCCATCAGCTCGGCCCACGCCGTCGCGATGCGCCGCACGTCCCAGCCCGTGTCCTTGGTCGGCCCGGAGAAGCCGTAGTTCGGCATGGAGGGGATGACGAGGTGGAAGTCCTGCGACAGCGGTTCGATCACGTCGAGGAACTCCACGACCGAACCCGGCCAGCCGTGGGTCAGGATCAGCGGCAGCGCGTCCTCGTTGGCGGAGCGGACGTGCAGGAAGTGGATGTTCGCGCCGTCGATGGTCGTCGTGAACTGGGGGAACGCGTTGAGCCGCGCTTCCCAGGCCCGCCAGTCGTACCGCGTGCGCCAGTGCTCGACGAGGTCACGCAGGTACGCGACGGGCACGCCGTCAGCCCAGCCGGTGCCGTCGGGTTCGGCGGGCCAGCGGGTGTTCGCGAGCCGGGTGCTCAGGTCGTCGAGCTGGGACTGCGGGATCTCGATCCGATACGGCTCCATGGGTTCCACCATAGGAGGAAACGCGGACAGGCCCGGTCCGTTATCTCACTCGCCGTGTCGTTGCAGGATGTCCTCCAGGAAACCGCTCGCCTCGGCCGCGGCGCGGACCGGGTCGCGGTCGCGAACGGCGTCCAGCAGGCCGGAGTGCGACACCGGGGGGTCGAGGTCCTCGTCCACGGTCGCGGTGATGCTGGCCCTGACCGTCTCGTTCAAACCGCGGTACAGCTCGGTCAGCAGCGTGTTGTGCGACGCTTGGACGAGCAGCCCGTGGAAGGCGGCATCGTGTTCGATCATCCGCTCCCAGTCCTTGGCGGCCATGGCCGCGTCGCGCTCCGCCAGCAGCGTGGTCAGCTTGCGCAGGTCGTCCTCCGTGCGGTGCGTCGCGGCCAGCCGGGCGCCCTCGACCTCCAGCGTGCGGCGCACCTGGAGCACCTCGCGCAGTTCGGTGCCGCACAGCCGCCGGACCGCGCCGGAGATCTCGCTCGTGGCGCGCACGAACGTGCCGTCGCCCTGGCGCACCTCCAGCAGTCCCGCGTGGGACAGGGCCCGGACGGCCTCGCGCACGGTGTTGCGGCCGACGCCGAGGGCTTGCACCAGTTCCGGTTCCGGCGGGATGCGGCGGCCGACCGGCCATTCACCGCTGCTGATCGCGCCTCTCATCTGATCGATCACCTGATCGACGAGGCCCGCCCGCCGGGTAGTGGCCAATGGCACAGCAAAGTCCTTTCATCCGAACATCCCATGTCTGGGACAGTAGTCGGGTGACGATTCCGCGATCGATACCGTCAACAGACAACATTGCCACCGATAGTGGTGTTTCCGCGACGGTTCAGGTACACGGAGTGGTTGAACCCGTAGGACGACACCGGCAAGTGGCTGTAACGGGCGGCATCCTCTTGGCAGCCGGCGTCACCCTCGCCGCAGCCAACCTGCGACCCGCTGTCACCAGCCTCGCCTCCGTGTTGGGCGACGTCCGGGCTGGTCTGGGCGTCTCCGCGAGCTGGACGAGCCTGCTCACCGCCGTTCCCGTGCTGTGCTTCGGCGCCGCGGCCTTCGCCGCCCCGTGGATCGGCAGGCGCTTCGGGCTCAAGAGCGCGGTCGGCGCGGCACTGCTCGTCCTCACCCTCGGCCTGCTCCTGCGCGTCGTCGACGGCCCGCTCGTGGTGCTCGGCGGCACCTTCATCGCGTGCGCGGGCATCGCCGTCTGCAACGTCCTCATCCCCGTCGTGGTCAAGGACTCGTTCCCGACGAAGCTGGGCATGATCACCGGCATCTACACCGCCGCCATGGCCGCGGGTGCAGGTGTCGGCGCCGCCCTGACCCCTCCGCTGGAGGCCTTCTTCGGCTCGTGGCGACTCGCCGTCGGCGCGTGGGCACTGCTGTCACTGGCCGCGCTGGTGCTGTGGTTCGCCGGTTCCAGGCGGGGCGTGGCGGGCAAGGTCACCGGCACGCCGGTAGGCCGTTCCCTGCTGCGCAGCCCGTTGGCGTGGGTGATGACGGTGTTCTTCGGCTTGCAGGCGCTGCTCGCCTACACCGTGATGGGCTGGCTGCCCGCGATCCTGGGCGACGCGGGCGTCAGCCGGACCACCGCGGGTTTCCTGCTCGCCATCACCGTCGTGCTCGGCGTCCCGGTCAGCTTCGTCGTGCCCCCGCTGGCCGCCCGCTGGCGCTCGCAGACCGGCATGGTGGTCGTGCTCGGCGCGCTCTCGCTGTCCGGCGTCCTGGGCCTGGCGTTCGCGCCCGGTGCACTGCCCGCGCTGTGGGTGTTGCTCGTGGGCCTCGGCATGGGCGGCATGTTCCCGCTGGCGATCGTCCTGGTGTCGCTGCGCGCGTCGTCCACTTCGGACACTGCCCGGCTGTCGGCGATGACGCAGAGCATCGGCTACCTGCTGGCCGCCACGGGTCCGTTCGCGTTCGGTCTGCTGCGCGACTCGACCGGTGCGTGGACGTCCGCGATGGTGGTGCTGGCGGGCTTGGTCGTGGTGTTGACCGTGCTCGGCTCCATCGCGGGCCGCCCTCGCTTCGTGTAGCACTTCGTAGCACGGTGGAGTACGCTGGAGGTATGAGCAAGAAGATCACCCAGCGCGAGTTGCGCAACGACAGCGGCGCCATTCTTCGTGCTGTCGCGGGTGGTGAGGTGTTCGTCGTGACCAGCAACGGCGCACCGGTCGCTCAACTCGTCCCACTGCGGCGACGGACTTTCGTCCCGCGTGCGGAGCTGGCGCATGCCGCAGCTCACGCGCCCGTGATCGACTTGGCGAGCTTCCGCGCTGACCTCGACTCGGTCGTGGACCAGGACCTGCTCGGTGGCTGAGCTCGGACTCCTGGACACGTCGGTGGTGATCGACCTACCCCGCATCGACGTGTCGTCGCTTCCGGCCGAACTGGCGATCAGCGCGATCACCTTGGCCGAACTGGCAGCCGGCCCGCACGCCAGCGGTGACCCGGTCGAGAGGGCTGTCCGCCAGCAGCGCCTGCAGTGGGCGGAGTCGACTTTCGACCCCATTCCCTTCGACGCTGAGGCGGCCCGCTACTACGGGAGCATGTTCGCCTTGGTCCTTGCAGCCGGACGAAAGCCGCGCCGTCGACTGGCCGATCTGCTCATCGCCTCGGTTGCCGCAGCGAACGACCTTCCGCTGCTCACCCGGAACCCCGACGATTTCGTTGGGCTGGAGCCGTTCGTCACCGTTCTGGCCGTGTGAAGCGCTGCGGACGTCGTCCACTTCGGACACTGCCCGGCTGTCGGCGATGACGCAGAGCATCGGCTACCTGCTGACCGCCACGGGTCCGTTCGCGTTCGGTCTGCTGCGCGACTCGACCGGTGCGTGGACGTCCGCGATGGTGGTGCTGGCGGGCTTGGTCGTGGTGTTGACCGTGCTCGGCTCCATCGCGGGCCGTCCCCGCACCGTCTGAGCTAGTCCAGCGGCAGGTTCAGCAGGGCGTTCTCGACCAGTTCCGGCATGGCCGGGTGGATCCAGTACTGGCCCGTGGCCATCGTGCGGGCGTCTAGGCCGAAGCTCATGGCCTGGATGAGGGGCTGGATGACGGTTGGGGCCTGGGGGCCGATGATGTGTGCGCCGAGGAGCTTGCCGGTGGCCGGGTCGGCCAGGACCTTGGCGAAGCCGCTGTGGTCCTCCATCGCCCAGCCGTAGGCGATCGACGCGTAGGCCTGGCTGCCCTTCACGTACGGGATGCCCTGCTCGACCAGTTCCTCCTCGGTGAGACCGACGGAAGCGATCTGCGGCGAGGAGAACACGGCCGACGGGACGTACCGGTGGTCGGAGGCGATCGGCTTGTCGGGGTGCAGCAGGTTGTGCTGCACGACCCGGCCCTCGTGGTTGGCGACGTGCTTGAGCTGGTGCTCGGAGCTGACGTCGCCGAACGCGTAGATGCCGTCCACGACGGTCTTCTGGTACTCGTCCACGACGATCCGGCCGTCCGGGTGCGTGGTGACGCCGGTCTGCTCCAGGTCGAGCAGGTCGGAGTTCGGGGTGCGGCCGATGGCGATCAGGAGCGTGTCGCCCTCCACGACCTCCGCGCCGTCCGGACCCTCCAGGTGGAGGCGGAGGCCGCCGTCGGTGCGCTCGGCGCGCACGGTCTTGCGGTGCAGCCGGACGTCCCACTTGTCGGAAGCCAGCGCGGTGAAGCGCTGGGCGATCTCGTGGTCCTCGTGGCGCAGCAGCATGTCCGAGCGGCCGATGACCGTCACCTTGACGCCGAACGACGAGAACACGTGCGCGAACTCGGTCGCGACGAACCCGCTGCCCAGGATGATCATGCTCTTGGGCAGCTCGTCGAGCCGCATCACCGTGTCGCTGGTGTGGTAGTCGACGGTGTCCAGGTCGACCACGTCGGGGAGGATCGGCCTGCTGCCCGCGCCGATCACGAACCGGTCGGCGGTGATGACCTCACCGGTGCCGGTGTCCAACGTCTTCGGCCCGACGAACTTCGCGGTGCCCTGGTAGACGGTCACGTTCGCGTTGTCCTCGGACCGCCACCGCAGGCCGCCCGCCGAGATCGGGTCGATGCGGCCGAAGATCCGGTCCCGCACGTCCGGCCACCGCACACCGTCCAGGTGCTCGTCGACACCGAACTTCGCCGCCCCCGCGGGGGTCGACGCCACGTCCGCCGTGTGCACGAACATCTTCGTCGGGATGCAGCCCACGTTCAGGCAGGTCCCGCCGAACACGCCCTTCTCGACGATCGCGATCTGCTGGTCGGCGAACCGCTCGTCGGGGATCGAGTTCCCGGAGCCGCTGCCGATGATGACGAGGTCGAAGTGCCGCACGATGCCGTCCTGCCTGGTAGGTGGGGTTCCACTCTCTCAAACGGGCAGGACGGCCGTGCGATTCCCGACTACTTCTGCTGAAAGACAGGGGTAATGATTGCCCGCGCCAGCGTGTGGAACGCCAGGTTGAAGCTCACCACCGCGGGCGACGCGTCGCCGTCCACGTCCAGCTGCTCCACGTCCACCGCGTGCACCACGAAGTAGTACCGGTGCGACGGGTCACCCTCCGGCGGAGCCGCGCCGCCGAACGCCCGCGTGCCGTAGTCCGTCCGCACGTGGAACGCGTCACCCGGCAGCGTCTTGTCCTCCTCGCCCGCGCCTGCGGGCAGTTCCGTCACCGACGCGGGGATGTTCACCGCGACCCAGTGCCAGAACCCCGACGGCGTCGGCGCGTCCGGGTCGAAGCACGTCACCGTGAAGCTCTTCGTCCCCTCGGGAAAACCGAACCAGCTCAGCTGCGGGGACGTGTTGCCGCCCGCGAACACCTGCGCGTCCGGCAACGTCTCCCCGTCGCGCACGTCGGTCGACGTCACGCTGAACGAAGGCACCGCCGGCAGCAGCGAGTAGGGATCGGGAGCAACGGGGCGCTCAAGGCTCATCGGGTCCTCCACTGGTGATCATGGCTTCATCCGAGCCTAGTGCCGCCGCTG
>JBDSAJ010001038.1:0-7698 GCA_039922235.1 Umezawaea sp. | reverse complement strand
GTCGAACGCGAGGAGGAGGGCCAGGGTGTCCGTCTGTGGGCTCCGCGCAGCTCCCACCTGGCCGACCTGGCTCCTGGGTTCGCCGAGATGTCGCCACTGACGGTGGTCAAACCTGGCGTGGGCGATGGCGGTCGCTACCTATCGCTGGGACACGGACTTGGCAAAGTCAATTTGACCTTGACCCACGGGTCAGGGGTGAGCGTCCGCGCGGACGGGGGGCGGTGTCGACCACCTGGAGGAGCCCGCCGTGCCACCCCAGCTGTCCCGTGATCATCCGGTAACTCGACCCCGAACAACCAGGCTCGTGGAACGGCTTGGAACGGGCTTGGAACGCCCTCCGGGTAAAGGCTGCGGCCATGTCGGGCCGCGTAGCGACTTAGGAGGAAGACGTGCTTGGCAAACGTCGCCTGATGATGTTGTTGACAACGCTGCTCGCCACCGTGGCGGCCATGGGGGTCGCCGCGCCTGCGCAGGCGGCGTCGTTCGGGTCGTTCCCCAACTACGGCAACCGCAAGTGCGTCGACGTAGCTACCGAGAACGCCACCCTGGTCCAACTGGAGAACTGCAACGGCCAGCAGCAGCAGCAATGGCTGACCGTGTGGGTGGCCGGGGGTGATCTCAACCTTCAGATGATCAACCAGTGGACCGGTGGCTGTCTCGGCGTCGATGGCGACGCGACGTTCGCGCAGGCCCGAGTGATCTCCACGCCGTGCGGACGGCCGTCCAGCATCTGGCACAACAACTACGCCTTCAACGACACCCGCCCCAACCACGCCTGGCATCAGCAGCTCAAGAACGTCAACAGCGGACTGTGCCTCGACCTGCAGTGGAACAGCTCGGCCAATGGCACACCGATCTGGCTGTGGCCGTGCACCACGGGCAATGTCAGTCAAATGGAGGCCAACACCGCCCAGCTGTGGATGTTGCCCTGATGACACCGCTCCTTGCCGGTGACCGGTGAACGCTGTCCAACAGCGGTCCACGATGTGACTGCGACGCCGGCCGGCCGATTCGGCCGGCCGGCGTGCCGAGCGACTGTCCGCAGGCGGCAATGCCGGACGATCGGCGGTGGAGGACATCCAGGCCTGGCTGGTGCGGTCCCCAGCCGAGGCGTTGGTGTCGGACTGGCCAGTGCACCGGCGTGCACGGACATCGCCGCTAGCCGGTGGCGGGGCCTCGGTTCGGCGTGGTCGGCGCGGGCCCGCGCAGGTCCTCCAGCAGCTCCACCTGTCCTGATAGGACGGTGGTCAGGATCGTTCGCGCCACGGTGAGCAGCTCTGCCACGTGGGGGCTGGTCAGCGAGTAGTACACCGTGGAGCCCTCCTTGCGCGTGACGACCAGTCCCGCGCGGCGCAGCACCGCCAGCTGCTGCGACAGGTTGGACGCCTCGATGTCCACTTCGAGGAGCAGTTCGGCGACGGCGTGCTCGCGCAGGCTGAGCAGTTCCAGCACCCTGATCCGCGCCGGGTGCCCGAGGGTTTTGAAGAACTCCGCCTTCAACTGGTACAGGGGTTTGCTCATCGGTTTCCACCGGGTGGACGAGGAGCAGCCTTCGCCGTCACCTGCCACCTCCTCTGCCTCGGCATCTCTGGTCGCGGACTCTAGCAAGGTCATGTCGGCCCCTGCCCGTGCTCGCCGTGCACCAGGGAGCGGGCGTGGTCGATCGCCTCCGGGGTGGAGGCGAACACCCGGCCGAGGTCACGCAGGCGGTTGGCCACGCCGAGCGCGTCCAGCACGCGTTCGTGGCCCGGCCTGATGCCGGACGCGAGCACGGCGATGCCCCGGTGCTCCAGCCGTTCGACGACGTCGCGCAGGACGAGCGCTCCGGTGGCGTCGATGGTGGAGACGCGGGACAGCCGCAGGATGACCACCCGGACGTCGGTGACCTCCGTCAGTTCCAGCAGGAAGCGGTGCACGGCGGCGAAGAACAGCGGTCCGTCCAGGCGGTAGGCGACGATGTGCTCCGCCAGCAGCGCCTGCTCCTCCTCACCGTGGTGGCTGTGGTCGAGGACCACCTCCTCCATGCGAGCGGTCTTGGCGATCGTGCGCAGCGCCAGGCCGCCCGCGACGACCAGCCCGACGATGACGGCGGTCACCAGGTCCAGCGCCAGCGTGGTGGTGGCGGTGAGCACGAGGACGAGCGCGTCGGAACGGGTGGAGCGCAGCAACGCCCGCACCGACCCGACCTCGACCATCCGGATCGCGGTCGCCAGCAGCACCCCGGCCAGCGCGGCGATCGGGATCGCGGCCACCAGCGGCGCCGCCGTGAACACGATGATGGCCAGCACGAGCGCGTGGCTGAACGCGGCCAGCCGCGACCGCGCGCCTGCCCGGACGTTGACCGCGGTGCGGGCGATCGCCGCTGTCGCGGGAACCCCGCCGAACAGCGGGGTGATCAGGTTCGCCAGGCCTTGGCCGAACAGTTCCTTGTCGGGGTCGTGCCGCTCGCCGACGCTCATCGCGTCCGCCACCGTCGCCGACAGCAGGCTCTCCAGCGCGGCCAGCGCCGCCACCGCCACGGCGGACGGGGCCAGCGTGGTGAGGGTGCCCAGGTCCAGGAAACCGAGTGACGGCAGGGGCAGGGTCGACGGCAGGGCGCCGATGCGTGCCACCGGCACGTCCGCCGCCCAGACGACGATGGTTGCCGCGACCACGGCGACCAGGGAGAACGGGATCGTCGGCCGCCACCGCGCACCGAGCAGCATCACCAGCGCCACGCTGACCGAGAGGATGACGGCGGGCCAGTTCGGCCGCGTGACGAAGTCGGCCACCGCCTTGACCGCGACCAGCGCCACCTGTTCCCCGTGCGGCTTGGGCACACCGAGCGCGGCCGGGACCTGCTGCAACGCGATCACCCCCGCGATGCCGAGGGTGAACCCCTCCACCACCGGGGCGGGCACGTACTGCATGTAGCGACCCGCCCGCGCCACTGCCAGCGCGATCAGCAGCACACCGGCCATCAGTCCGACGGTCAGCACACCGCCGGGGCCGTAGGCCGCCACGATCGGGACCAGCACCACGGTCATCGCCCCGGTAGGCCCGGACACCTGGAGGCTGGAACCGCCGAAGACCGCCGCCACCGCTCCCGCCACGATCGCCGTCACCAGCCCGGCCGCCGCACCGAGCCCGGAGGCGATGCCGAACCCCAGTGCCAGCGGCAACGCGACGATCGCCACCGTCACACCGGCCACCAGGTCGTGTCGTGGCGACAGCGCCACCGACCTCAACTCCGGCCGACCGGGCAGCAACGAGCGGAGCCCGCCGTTCCGTGCCGCCATCAGCTCCGCCTCACGCGGTGCGGCGTCAGCATTCCGGTTCGCCACCGACGTCGACCCCGTGCTCGCGGGCGAGGCGCACCAGGTTGCGCAGGTCCGCTTCGTGCAGTGAGGCGAGTTCCTGGTCGTCGATCTCGTGGGCCGACCGCACGGACTGTCGCGCTGACTCGACCCGAGCGTGCACGGTCGTGGCGAATTCGCTCATCCGGTGCTCCTGTGGCGCATGATGTGAAGTATTCATAAGTTGCCGAATTGAAGAAGTCTTCAAGTCTGCATCAGTTGAGACCGTACTGTCCTTGGGCCGACTGCGACAGGGACCAAGGTCACTGGTGTGGAGGACCGAGCGCACTGCCGTCGGAGCGCGGTAGGGGAAATCCTGGCCGCATGGGAGCCGTCGATGTGATGACCAGCCCGGTGAGACCAGCGCGGCCTGCGGACGTGGTTCGCCACCTACCGGTGGCCAACGCGTCGGGAGCTGTGGTCGGGGTCGTGGACTACGCGGACCTGGAGCGCACCTTCACGTCCGAGGACCACGTGCTGGAGTGGCGGATCGAGGACCTGCTCTGCGACCACTACGCCACCGCGGGCTGGCAGGTGCGGGCGGTGGACGGGTTGGTGACGATCTCCGGCGCCTTTGAGGACGACGCCCAGCGCTGGGCGCTCATGGCGCACATGCGGTTGGTCCCCGGCGTCAAGGGCTTGGTGCTGCGCGGGACCGCGATGACCGGCGCCGCGCGCATTCGACTCCGCTGACCCGAGATCACTGGTCCGCGTGTCGAAGGACGGTGAACGCGTCCTGCTGTGAGCGGAGGCGGTGGAGCGGGCACGATGTGGGCTCACCTACCGAGTGGAGGCACGATGCGGTTCGGCGAGGTCACGCTGGTTCCGGTGAACGGGCACGGCCCGGAGGACGTGGTCGTCGACGGCGAGGGACGGATCTACACCGGTGTCGACGACGGCCGGATCCTGCGGATCAGCCCGGACGGCGAGCGGGTCGACGTCATCGCCGACACCGGCGGCCGCCCGCTCGGACTGGAGTTGTACGGCGAAGACGAGCTGCTGGTCTGCGACGCGCGGGCAGGGCTGCTGGTGGTGCCACTGTCCGGCGGCACGCCGACCGTCTTGGCGACCACGGCCCTGGGACTGGACTTCGTGTTCTGCAACAACGCCGCGGTGGCGGCGGACGGCACGGTGTACTTCACCGACTCGTCGCGCCACTTCGGCATCGACCGCTGGCGCGACGACCTGATCGAGCAGACCGCGGGCGGCCGTCTGCTGCGGCGTTCCCCGGACGGCACGATCGACCTGCTGGCCGACGGCCTCCAGTTCGCGAACGGCGTCGCGCTGGCGCCGGACGAGTCGTTCGCGGCGGTGGCCGAGACGGGTGCGTTCCGGGTGATGCGCGTCTGGCTGCACGGCCCGCGCGAAGGCCAGGTGGAGCCGTTCATCGACGACCTGCCGGGGTTCCCGGACAACATCGCGACCGGTACGGACGGTCTGATCTGGATCACGCAGGCCTCGCCCCGCGTGGCGGCGCTGGACGTGGTCCGCCGGTTGCCGCGGGCCCTGCGTGCGGGCATCCGCGCGCTGCCGCAGAGGTTGCAGCCCGGTCCTGGCCGGGAAGTCGGGGTGCTGGGCGTGGCGGCGGACGGCACGGTGCAGCACGAGGTGCGCGGCGAGATCGACGGCTTCCACATGCTGGTGGGCGTCCGCGAGTGGCGGGGAAAGCTGTATTTCGGGTCGCTCGTGGAGTCCGCGATCGCGGTCACCACCGTCTGAACCGGACGAGTTTCGCCAGTCCTCCAGCCTGGAGGCTTCCGTGGTGACCGGGCGGCGGCGAGGGCATTCCGGTCCCCGCCGAAGCTCGACCTGACCGCCGACGTCGAGGAGGCACGGGTTCACCGCGCTGCCCGTGGTTGACGCGGACCAGCGCCGAGAACGCGCAGTTCCTCGTAGTCGGCACCGGGTGCACGGCGGCTTCGCCGGAATGCTGCTGGGGCCCACCAGCCAGGCGCTCGTCTACCACGCCCCGTGGCCAGGCCCTCCTGGGGTGCCGTGCTCCTGGCTCAAGGCTGCTCCCCGACCCACTGCTCGGCAGTGGCGAACGCGCCGCCGCATCCAGGGACGAAGGTCCCTGCCACGCGGGACCGCCGCCACTGACCCGGTGCCACTCCGAGCGGCGAAACTCGGTGGTACCAGCACCAGGAGGAGTGGACCATGAAGAACATCGACCCCCGGCCCATCGTGGTCGGCGTGGACGGATCCCCGGCGAGCCGGGCGGCACTGGCGTGGGCGGTCGAGGAGGCCGAGCGCCGGGGCTGCGCCGTCGAGGCGATCACCGGGCAGCACCAGGACTTCGGCATGGCGGTCGGTGCGGTCCCGATCGACATGATGATCGGGATGCTGCCCGAGGAGTTGCGCGCCGCGCAACAACAGGTGCTCGACACCGCGATCGCCGGGGTGACGTCCTCGGTGGAGATCCGCACCGTTGCCGCCGAGGAGGAAGCGAAGTTCGCCCTGACCAAGGCCTCCGAGCACGCCTCCCTGCTGGTCGTCGGCAGGCGCGGCCTCGGCGCGGTCATGGCGACGCTGCTCGGTTCGGTGAGCCTCTACTGCGTGCACCACGCGTCCTGCCCGGTCGTCGTGATCAACGACATCGCCGTGGACCGGGTGCCGGAGCCCTCGCTGCGTTCCACCGCGTCGATCACACCCGGCCCCCTGCTCTGACCACGCTCGACCACGACGCGGAGAAAGGCTTGTCATGGCCGTGAACCTGGAACCCGACCGCGCCCTGCTCACCGACGGCACGGTGGTGGCGGTGCGCGAACTCGGGGCGGGCGACACCGGTGCGCTGCTGGAGCTGCACGAGTCCCTGCCGCTGGAGGACCGCTACCTCAGGTTCTTCTCGACCTCGTCCCGGCAGGTGGAGGACTTCGTCAGCCGGGTGATGGTGCCGGATGACCCGAGGCACGTCACGGTCGGCGCCTTCCGCGAGGGCAGGCTGCTCGGCGCGGCGAGCTACCTCGTGCTGGACGAGCCGTCCGAGGCCGAGGTGGCGCTGGTCGTCACGCACGCCGAGCAGGCGCACGGCGTCGGCACGCTGCTGCTCGAACGGCTCACCTCGCTGGCGGTCCGCCGAGGGGTTCGTCGCTTCGTCGCCGACGTCATGACCATCAACTCCCGGATGTTGCACGTCTTCACCGACATGGGTCTGGTGTGGACGGTCACTGCGGACAGCGACGTCGTGCACGTCGACCTCGGGTTGGAACCGGTGCAGGCCTACCTCGACGCGGTCGCCGAGCGTGAGCTGACCGCCGACGTCCACAGCCTGCGCGCGGTGCTGAAACCGACGTCGATCGTCGTGATCGGCGCAGGCCGCAAGGAGACCGGCGTCGGGAACGCCGTGCTGCGCAACCTCGTGTCGGGCGACTTCACCGGCGACCTCTACGCGGTAAACCCGCACGCGAGCTCGATCGCCGGGGTCGCCTGCTACGCCTCGATCGACGAGGTGCCCGACGTGCCCGAACTGGCCGTGCTGTGCGTCCCGGCCGCGAAGGTCCCCGCCGTCGCCCAGCAGTGCGGACGGCGAGGCGTCAAGGCCCTGGTCGTCATCACCGCCGGCGTCACCGAACACCCCGAGTTGGCGAACGGGCTCGTGGACGCGGTCCGCGAGCACGGGATGCGGCTCGTCGGACCGAACTGCCTCGGCGTGTCGACCGGTGAACCAGGGGTGCGGATGGACGCCACGTTCGCCCGCGACCGGACCACCGCAGGCGACATCGGTGTGGTGACCCAGTCCGGCGGGATCGCGATCGCCGTGGTGGAACGACTGCGCCGCATCGGACTCGGCACGTCCAACCTCGTGTCCACGGGGGACAAGTACGACGTGAGCGGCAACGACCTGCTGCTGTGGTGGGAACGCGACGAGCACACCAGTGCCGTCGTGCTGTACCTGGAGTCGTTCGGCAACCCGCGCAAGTTCTCCCGGCTGGCCCGCCGGGTCGCCCGGCGCAAGCCGGTGCTGGCGATCCGGTCGGCCAGTTCCGAGGCGGGGCAGCGCGCCGCCGCGTCGCACACGGCGGCGACCGCCACCCCCGCGGTCACCCGTGACGCCCTGTTCCGCCAGGCCGGGATCACCGCCGTGGACGGCGTGTCCGAGCTGGTGGACGTGTTGGCGGCCCTGCACACCCAGGCGCTGCCCGCCGGTCGCGCGGTGGCCGTGCTGAGCAACGCGGGCGGGCTCGGCGTGCTCGCGGCCGACGCCTGCGTGCACAGCGGACTGAACGTGGCCGAGCTGTCGCCCGCCACGGTGGAGGGCCTGCGGGCGCTGCTGCCCGCCACCGCGAGCGTGCACAACCCCGTCGACACCACCGCCGTCGTGGACGAGCGGACCTTCGCCCGGTGCCTCGACGTCGTGGCCGCC
>JBDSAJ010001037.1:0-7529 GCA_039922235.1 Umezawaea sp. | reverse complement strand
GAACCGCGGGATGGCCGGCCAGAAGATCCGCCTGCCGAGCACCACGAGCAGCGCCGGGAACAGCTTCAGCATGGCCACCAGCGCGCACAGGACGCCGGCCGCACCGATCGGGCCCAATCCGCTGGTGCTGTTCAGGTCCGCGGCGAGCAGGCAGAGCAGGCCGGCGACCACGGTGGCCGCGGACGCGATGATGGCCGGCGCCCCGCCGCGCAGCGCGTGGACCATCGCGACCCGGACGTTCTCGTGGTGGTGCAGTGCTTCCCGATATCGAGCGATGAGCAACAGCGCGTAGTCCGTGCCGACGCCGAATACCAGGATCGTCAGCAGCGCCGAGTTCTGGTCGTTGATCACGATGCCGAAGCCCTTGACGAGCAGGTAGACGGTCGCCATCGCGGTCAGTGCGGCCGCGCCCACGGCCACGAGCGGGATGAGCCACAACACCGGGCTGCGGTAGGTGAGGATGAGCAGGAGCGTGACGACGACGAGGGTGGTGAGGAGGACCTGCACGTCGATGCCGTCGAAGACGGCCTCCATGTCGCCGTCGACCGCGGCCGGGCCGGTCACGTCGAGTTCCAGGCCGGCGGGGCGGTCCTTCGCGGCGTCACGCAACGGGCCGACGATGGCCTCCGGTGCGCCGTAGGTCGTGCTCACATCGAGGGTGAACATCATCGCCTTGCCATCGGTGGAGGGTCTCGTCTGTGGGCCCTCGTCGTCCTCGCCTGCCGGGGCCACCACCTTCGGCGGGTACCGCTTGGCAAGGGTGTTGTAGTGGCGCTCGACCGTCGCGCGGTCGGCGTCGGTGATGCCGCCGGCGCGGTGGTACACGAAGACGAACGTGTTGTCGTCCCCGCCAGGGAGACTGTCCTCCAGCACCGCGACCTTTGTGGACTCGGCGTTGGCCGGCAGGGTGTCCGCGGCGCTGTCGGTGGTGACCGAACTCAACTTTCCGCTCAGCGGCACCATGACCACCGCCAGCGCTACCCACAAGCCAATCACCAACCACGGCACCCACCGGCCTGCCAACCGACCGGACGGCGCTTTCCCGGACGGCGCTGCGTTGACTGCCATCACCAGCCTCCTGCATACGGGTTACATCGCTTGTCTGACGCCGACTTCCTACCGAGCGAATCTGAGACGACCGTTAAAACGGTGCTCAGGCCGGTTGGCCCAACCAGGTACCCAGCGCACGCACCAGCGTGGTGGCGTCGACGTCCACCCGGTCCGTGAGGGTGCCGAACGGCGCTCCGGAGAGAAGTACCGTGGTACCACCTCCCTCCCGAAAATGACGACCGCAGTACGACGAAACGGGACGGAATCGGGCCTAGCGTTCAGGCTATGACGAAACCTGATAGTCCACTGTGGAGGTTCGGGGCGGCCACCATGGCGCTGGCGACGGCGTTCGCTGTCGTCGCCTGCGGGTCGAACGCCGACAACAGTGCGGCACCCGCCACGGCCGGCTCGCACAGCGCGCACGCGGGCGAGTCATCGGCTCCACCGCAGCCGCTGCGCGCAGGCGAGCGGTTCGTCGACCTGAAGATGGCCGAGGCCTACACGCCCGCGCCGCCGGAGGGCGGCGGCACGGACGAGTACCGGTGCCAGGTGATCGATCCGGGCCTGACCAAGGCGGAGTTCCTGACCGGGACCCAGGTCATGCCGGAGAACATCCCCCTCGCGCACCACGCCATCGTGTACGCGGTGACGCCGGGCGGCGCTGCCCTCGTGCGCGCGCAGGACGCGAAGACTCCCGGCCTCGGCTGGCAGTGTTTCGGCGGGACCGGCGTGGTCGGCGCCGACGTGGAGAGCGAGGACGAGAGCGCCGACCCGGGCGCGACGTGGGTGGACACCTGGGCGCCGGGCGCCACGGAGACGCTGTACACCCAGGACGTCGGCTTCAAGCTGGAGCCGGGCAGCCTGCTCATCCTCCAGATGCACTACAACCTGTTGACGACCGACGGCAAGCCGGCCGGGTCGGACCGCTCCGCGGTGCGGCTGCGGCTGACCGACGGCACGCCGCAGACCCAGGAACTCGACACATTCCCGCTCGACGCGCCGACCGAGCTGCCCTGCACCGCCGACGAGTCGGGTCCGCTCTGTGACCGGGCGGCCTCGATCGCGGACGTGACGAAGCGGTTCGGGTCGGAGGTCGGCGAAACCGCGGATCGTCAGCTGGAGGAGTGCGGCCAGAGCGCGCCGAAGCCCGGTGACACCCAGACCTGCGACCACGAGGTGCCGGCGCCGATGACGCTGTTCGCTGGTTTCGGCCACATGCACCTGCTCGGACGGGCCATCAAGGTCGAACTCAACCCCGGCACGCCGAACGCCAAGGTCGTGCTGGACGTGCCGCAGTTCGACTTCGACAACCAGCGGCTGGTGAAGCTGCCATCGCCGGTGGAGATCGGTCCGGGGGACACGCTGCGGGTGACGTGTACGCACGACGCGGGGCTGCGCAAACTGCTGCCGCAGCTGAGCAAGCTGCCGCCGCGCTACGTGGTGTGGGGCGACGGCACCAGCGACGAGATGTGCACGGGCATCATGACGGTCTCCCTCCGCACGTCCTGACGAAGCGTAGAACGTGTGTGCTCACCGAGGTCAACAAGCCGAAAAACGCCACAGTTCGCGCTCAGGAGGCATCGTCTTGCCAGATCCAACACGCCGCACGGTTGTCTGCGGCCTGCTAGCCGGTCTGGTCGTACCGGTTTCCCTGGTCGCCTGCTCGTCCGCGACACCCGCCGCCAACCCGCCCGCCGGAGGATCCTCCGGCTCCGGTGGCAAGCCGTTGGCCAAGCTGGCCGACGTCCCGGTCGGCAGCGGGACGATCGTGGACGGACCGTCAGGCAAAGTCCTGATCGTCCGGCCATCGGAGAACGAGGTCAAAGGGCTTAACCCGGTCTGCCCGCACGCGGGCGTCACCGTCTCCAAACCGGCGGGCGGCACCATCACATGCCCCGGCCACGGCAGCGTGTTCGACGCCGCGACCGGCGACAGGACGAAAGGGCCGGCGACCACCGGCCTGACCCCGATCCCGGTGAAGATCAGCGGCGACTCAGTCGTGACCGCCTAGAAAGGTGTCGACGGCCCGCCGGAACTCGGCGGGCCGTTCGACCCAGGGATAGTGGCCGTACTGGTCGAACTGTCGCCCAGGCGGCGTACCCAACCCGGGGCGCACGCCTGCTGCCAGGCATTGAACGCTGCCTCGTCGGACAGATCGGCGCCTTGGAACGCGGCAACAGCTCCGGCTTTGGTGACTTGCCGACAGCTCTGCGCTCACACCCGTGCGGCGTCGTGGCGGTCGGACGGGCGGTGACGTGGGCGGCTGCGGGCGGACCCGGCAGCGGAGCGGTCGATCACGCGGAGCGGACCGGCCCGGAGTGGTGCGGCTGGGAACTACGGTCGCCCCCGACGGACGCGCGAGATGAAGCGCTAAATCGGCCGGGTGAGTCTCAGGTTGTAGGCGAGGATGACGGCCTGGATCCGGTTCCGTGCGCCGATCTTGGCGAGGACCCGCCCGACGTGGGTCTTCACCGTCGACTCCGACAGCGTGAACCGTTGCGCGATCTCGCCGTTGGTGAGGCCGTGGCCGATGGCGACGAGGATCTCGCGCTCGCGGCCGGTCAGGGAGTCCAGCCGGGGATCCTCCCGCACGGGCCCGCAGAGGTCATCGCCGAGCCGGTCTGCGAACGCGTCGAGCAGCCGCCGAGTCAGCGCCGGCGCGATCACCGCGTCCCCCGCGGCGACGGCTCGGATGCCGGCGAGCAGGTCCTCCGGGCGGATGTCCTTCAGCAGGAAACCGCTCGCCCCGGCCCGCAGCGCGGCGAGTGCGTACCGATCCACGTCGAACGTCGTCAGCACCAGGATCCGCGAACGCCCACTGGCAGCGGCGATGCGCCGGGTGGCCTCGATCCCGTCGACGCCCGGCATGCGGATGTCCATCAGCACCACGTCGGGATGCAGCTTGGTGGTCCACCGAACGGCCTCGGCGCCGTTCTCGGCCTCGCCGACGATCTCGGTGTCGGGGGTGCTCTCCAACAGCATGCGAAACCCGAAGCGCTGCAGCGGTTGGGCGTCCACCACGAGCACAGAGATCATGAATGGCTGCCTTTCAGGGTCGCGTAGACGGTCCAGCCGCCGTCCGATGCGGGGCCGGCGCTGATCGTGCCGCCGTAGAGCGCGGCGCGTTCGGCGAGGCCGAGACCCGCGTCGCCCGGCGATGCCTACACTTCATACCGAGCGAACCTGAGACGACTGTTAAAACGGCGCTCAGGCCGGTCGGCCGCCGGCGCGGGTTCGTCGTCAGGCGGGCCGCTGTCGTGCACGACGATGTGGACCTGGCAGGAGTCGGCCGCCAGGCTCAGGTCGACGGTGGTGCGCGGGCCGGACGACGAGCCACCACGAGGTGTCGTCGAGGGAGTCGAGCAGAACCTGCGGAGCGAGGAACACGCGAACTTCTCCCGCGGTCGGGCGGCAGAGCAGGACTCAGCCGATCACCGGCACTCCGCGGTTGTCAGCAGCCGCACCTGCGCGTCCACCCACGTCCGCGTGCTCAGCTCCTCGCCGAACGCCGACACCGCGGCGGCGTTGCCGTGCAGCCCCACCCGGCGCAACTCCGCCGCCACGTCACCGATCCGCATCCGGAGGCCCGATGTGACGTGCCGCAGGCCCCGGTGGGCTGCTTGCGCGCATACCGCCAGTGCGGTGTCCACTGCCGCGCCGATCGGGTCGGACTCCGGTTCGCGGTAGCCCGGCGGCACGACGTCACCCCGCACCGGAGCCAGGTCGGGAAGCACCAGGTCCTCGTCGGTCAGCACCCCGATCGGGTCGATCACCAGCACACCGCCGACGCGCCGCAGCGACCCGCTCACGAACACCGGCTCGGACGCGAGCGCGTCGGCCAGCGCGTCGAGCGCACCAGGGCAGACCCCCCGGTGGGTGGTCGAGATCGTCGCCGTTGCCCCGAGCGCGTCCGCGACCACCGCGTCCAGCCGCTGCGCGCCGGGGGAGTACGCGACCGAGCGGACCTCGGTGATGGCCACGACCCGCACCAGTTCCGCCTCCACCCGTGCCCGGACCAGCCGTGGTGGCAGCCGTTCCAGCGCGGCGGCCTCGGCAGCGAAGTCGAGGACCCGCAACGGTTCCGGCAGCGACTCCCACGCCCGGCCCACCGGTGTGATCGACGTCTTGGACACCCGCCCCGCCGAGAGTCGCAGCACCTGGCCCGCGCTGCGGGACGCTGACTCGGACACGATGTTCGCGGCGGCCAGCACACCCAGCGTGGTGCCCGCGACCCGCCGTCCCGCGAGGTCGTGGCCCGTGGGCGACTCGTCCTCGCCGATCGGCCACCGGTGCCGCAGCACCAGCGCCGTCGGGCCGCCTGCGAAGAACACCTCCGCCGTCCGGTCCTCGACCGTGCCGCTCACCCGGCACCCCAGCGCGGTCACCCGCACCCGGTTCAGCGGCGTCTGGGCGGGAACGTCGGTGCCCAGCACCTGCGACCGCGCGCCGGTGGCCCGGTGCCGCGCGTGCAGCTCCGCGACCAGTTCCGCGAACCGCTCCGGCCGGTACCGCGCCGACCGCTCCCGGTACGCCCCCAACTGCTCCACCAAGTCGTCCACGGCCGCCGCGGGCCAGTGCAGACCGCGGTCGCCCAGCTCCGCCCTCGCCCGGCGCAGCCCGGCGTCCAGCACCGCGTCGGCGTGCACCGCACCGTCGAGCAGCACCCGGTCGGCGAGCTCCAGCACGGCGGCTAGTCCCACCCGGTCCGGTCCGGCGCTCCCGCCGACGTCGAACCGCACGACGTCGTCCACGAGACCGCGCTCGTCGGCTTCGCGGAACGCCCACACCGCGTGCGCCACGAACTCGTCGCGCCGCGCGGCGGTCGCGTCCGCGTGCACGTAGCCCAGCTCGCCGGGCACGAGGAACCGCACCGTGCACGACGGCAGCTCGGCGCTCGCGGCCGGGTCCGCCGCCGTGGGCCGCCGCAGCCGCACCGGGTACCCGGCCGCGTGGGAACGCCGGGCCGCCGCGAGCCCACGCGGGCCGAGCAGGGCCGCCAGCGCCGAGTCCTCGATGGCGCCGGGTGACCACGCGGTGGGCACCGGAGCCCGCTCACCGGTGCGCTGGTAGGCGAGCACGACCGCGATCCGGTGCCTGCACAGCCCGTGCGCGCCGCACGAGCACGCCGCGGCGGCGAGCGGGACCCCGACGGGCAGTTCGACCTCGACGCCGTCGGCGAACCGGCCGCGCACCGTCCCGCCGTCGGTCTCGACGGTGGGACCGGCGTCGGTGTCGAGGTCCTTCGTCGCCCGCTTCACCAGGCCCCGGTTGGCCAGCGCGGCAAGCGCGTCCGGTGTCAGCGCGAGCAGGTCGTCCCGCATCAGCCGAGCCTTTCCGCGACGAACTCGGCCAGCTTCGCGGGCGTCATCGCCCCCACGTGCGCGCCGACGTTCGCCAGCCGCTGCGCCAGTTCCCGGTCGTAGTCGGGGTTCGCGTCCTCGTCCAGCGACGCCAGCCCCAGCACCTGGCTGCCCTGGTCGACGAGCTTGCGCACGGTGCGCACGAGCTGGTTCGGATCGCCGCCCTCGTAGAAGTCGGTGATCAGCACGACGATCGCCCGTCGCGGGTTCTCGACCAGCCCGTCGGCGTAGGTCATCGCCTTCGCGATGTTCGTGCCGCCGCCGAGCTGCACCTTCATCAGCAGCTCCACCGGATCCGTCACGTCCGAGGTCAGGTCGACCACGGCCGTGTCGAACGCGACCAGGTGCGTCTTGAGACCGGGCAGGCCCCACAGGCACGCGGCCGTCACCGCGGAGTGGATCACCGAGCCCGCCATCGACCCGGACTGGTCCACCACCAGGACCAGCTGCCACTGGTCGAGGTGCCGCCGGGTGCGGGAGGAGAACATCGGCTTCTCGATGTACACCCGGCGTTCGGCGGGCTGGTAGTGCCCCAGGTTCGACCGGATCGTGCGCCGGAAGTCGAAGTTGCGGGCCTGCTTGAAGGTGCTGGGCCGCCGGGACCTGGTGCCGCTGAACGACTGCCGCACGTCCTTGGCCAGCTTGCGCACCAGCTCCTCGACCACGGCCGCCACGATGCGGCGCGCCATGGCCAGCACGTTGGGGTTCATCAGGTGCTTGGTGCGCAGCACGGCCCGCAGCAGCGCCGCGTTGGGCTCGATGCGCTCCAGCACCTCCGGGTCGGTGACGATCTCGGTGATGTCGTAGCGCTCGACGGCGTCGCGCTCCAGCCGTTCGACCGTCTCCTTCGGGAACAACCGGTGGATCTCGTCGAGCCATCGCACGGTGGTCAGCACCGACTCACCCTGCCCAGCGCGCCGCACGTCGCGGGCGTCGAGGTCGGGATCGCGGCCGTAGAGCCATTCCAGCGCCGCGTCCTGACCCGCCGCCGCTCCGTCGCCCAGACCGCAGTGCGGGTCGGCGGGCGCGCCGAGGATCAACCGCCACCGCTCCAGCCCGGTCATGCCAGCCCCTCCCGCGTGAGCACCGCGTCCACCTTGGCCTCCAATGCCATCCCCG
>JBDSAJ010001036.1:0-21203 GCA_039922235.1 Umezawaea sp. | reverse complement strand
GGTGCCGCTCGGTGGTGCGATGGGTTGCTGCTGTGCGGTGGGTGGTGGTCACCCCGCCCCGCTTGCGCAAGTGTCTTCATGGCCGGCCTCGAAGACACTTCGGATCGGGGCGGGGAGGGAAGTGCGGCTGCCGCCGCTCAAGGCGTGGGCTCGGTGGGTGGTGGGCTGGGTGGCTTGCGTGGGAGTGCGGTGGGAAGTGCAGTGCGGTGCCGCATGAGGACTGGCTCGATGGGCGGCAACTGCACCGCACTCGTACCGCCTACCGCATCCCTACAGTCCCGCCACGCTCCGACGGCTCTGCTGCCGTGCTCCTGCCGCTTGACCGCACTCCTACCGCCCTGCCGTGCTCCGCCACCCCTACTGAACTCCCGCCGCCCCACAGCACCCCGTACAAGCCACCCAGTCCACACCTTGGGCGGCCCAGCCGCACGGCTCTGTTCGGTGTGGTGTCGTCTTGAGACCGTCTAAATGCGGAAGAGGCCCGGTTCCCTGGTGTGGGGCGGGCCTCTTCGGTTGCGCGGGTCAGCTCATGTTCTCGACCCAGTACTGGTTGCACGCGAGGGAGCAGATGCGGCCTTCGCCGCTGACGTTGCGGCTGCGGCGGATCTGCTTGCCGCACACCATGCACTCGTCCTTGCCCGCCTGCTCCGGGATCGTGCCGCTCGCCCACGCGCGTGCGCCTCGTACGACCTTGGCGCCGCGAGCGACCTTGCCGTCCATCCACTTGATGCCCATCTCCCGCACCTCCGACTCGGGCGAGCCCCGACCAGGCGCGCACCAAGACTGATCGTTCCAGTCCTGGGAGGGGGCGCCAGCCCTCGCGCCGAATTCCAGCCGGTTGTGCGAACGGGAGGTGGTCGGTTTTCCTGGTTCGGCTGCGGCGGGTGAGATCGGTGGGGGATTTGCTGCCGTTCGAGTGAGGGGTGGTGTGCGTGATTGAACTTCCGTTGGCGCCAAAGGAGATTTCCACGCGAGGTGGACGAGGCCGGTCAAGCGGCCGAAAGCGTGGTGTCGAACGGGCCGCCGTCACCGTATGAAGCTTTCGTTGCTCCGCATGGCCCAATGCCACTAGCCCGTGATCAGCCACTGTGGACAGAACGGTTGACCATTGTGGACAGCGGCCGGTCATCGTGGCACCGTTGGTGTTATGTCGGACCTCAATGCGACCGCCGCGGCCCTTCTCGGGCTGCTGCACGATGGACCCAAGACCGGTGGCCAGCTCGTGGCTGAGGCCGGAGAGCGCTTCGGCGCGTTTTTCAGCGTCACCCGCAGCCAGGTCTACCGCGAGCTGCCCGCGCTGGCTGACGCCGGCCTCCTGCGTCTCGGCAAGCAGGGGCCGCGCTCCAGCCAGCAGTACGTGCTGACCGCGGCGGGCAAGAAGGCGTTCAAGAACTGGCTCCTCTCCGAGCCGGGTCCTGACCACCTGCGCAGCCCGCTGATCCTCCGCCTGGTGCACGCCGGGTCGTTGACGGCCAAGCAGCGAACTGGCCTCATCGACACCGCGCGCGGCGTCTACGGCGCCGAGCAGGAGGCGGCCAAGACCGCGGTGAAGACCGCGGAGGACCCCTACGCGAAGGCGGTGGCCGAGTTCGGCCTCGCGCACGCGAAGGCCGTCCTGAAGCTGCTGGACGCCATTCCAACGGCCTGAAGCCCCGGTTACCCGGCCACCGGTCGCTCATCGCGACCGGTGCCGGCGTAATCTTTCGTCGTGAACCCGGACGTCGAAGCAGACATCAAGGACCTCTCCGCGACCCTCGGCAGCATCGAGGCGGTGATGGACCTCGACACACTGCGCGCCCAGGTCGCCGATCTGGAGGAGCAGGCGGCCCTCCCGGACCTGTGGAACGACCAGGAGAAAGCGCAGAAGCTCACCAGCGAGCTGTCGCACAAGCAGGGTGAGTTGCGCCGCATCACCAACCTCCGCGGCCGCCTCGACGACCTCGGGATCATGTACGAGCTGGCCGAGGCCGAGGAGGACGCGGACAGCATCGCCGACGCCGACAACGAGCGGGCGAAGCTGCGCGAGGAGATCGCTTCGCTCGAAGTCCGCACGCTGCTGTCCGGCGAGTACGACGAGCGCAACGCGCTCGTCACCGTGCGTGCCGAAGCCGGTGGCATCGACGCGGCGGACTTCGCCGAGATGCTGCTGCGGATGTACTCCCGCTGGGCCGAACGCCACGGCTACGGGGTCGACGTGTTCGACACGTCCTACGCTGAAGAGGCGGGCATCAAGTCCGCCACGTTCCGCGTCACCGCCCCGTACGCCTACGGCACGCTGTCCGTGGAGCAGGGGACGCACCGGCTCGTGCGCATCTCGCCGTTCGACAACCAGGGCCGTCGCCAGACGTCGTTCGCGGGCGTCGAGGTCGTGCCGGTCGTCGAGCAGACCGACCACGTCGAGATCGACGAGAAGGAACTCCGCGTCGACGTGTACCGGTCGTCCGGTCCCGGTGGGCAGGGCGTCAACACGACGGACTCCGCCGTGCGCCTGACGCACATCCCGACCGGGATCGTGGTGTCCTGCCAGAACGAGCGCTCGCAGCTGCAGAACAAGGCGACCGCGATGGCCGTGCTCCAGGCGAAGCTGCTCGAGCGGCAGCGCCAGGAGGACAAGGACCGGATGGACGCGCTGAAGGACACCGGGTCCAGCTGGGGCAACCAGATGCGCTCGTACGTGCTGCACCCGTACCAGATGGTCAAGGACCTGCGGACCGAGCACGAGGTGGGCAACCCGTCCGCCGTGCTCGACGGGGAGATCGACGATTTCCTCGAAGCGGGCATCCGCTGGCGCAAGCAGCAGCAGTCGTCCTGACCGGGTGACGAGTCGTCACGCTCCGCACTACGGCGGGTGAGACGAAGGCTTTACCCAGGCCACGGGTAGACTTCGCCCTCGTGATTCGCCTCGAACACGTTTCCAAGGTCTACAAGACCTCCACGCGCCCCGCACTCGACGATGTCTCGGTCGAGATGGACAAGGGCGAGTTCGTGTTCCTCATCGGACCTTCCGGGTCCGGAAAATCCACGTTCTTGCGCTTGCTGCTCCGTGAAGAGGTACCGAGCAAGGGACGCGTCTACGTGTCCAACTTCGACGTCGCGAAGATGTCCCGGCGCCGGGTCCCCCGCCTGCGCCAGTCCATCGGCTGCGTCTTCCAGGACTTCCGACTGCTGGCGCAGAAGACCGTGGCGGAGAACGTCGCGTTCGCGCTGGAGGTCATCGGCAAGCCCAAGAACACCATCGTCAAGGTGGTGCCCGAGGTGCTTCAGCTGGTCGGCCTCGAGGGCAAGGCGGACCGGCTGCCGCACGAGTTGTCCGGTGGTGAGCAGCAGCGCGTGGCAATCGCACGCGCGTTCGTGAACCGCCCGCTCGTGCTGATCGCCGACGAGCCGACCGGAAACCTGGACCCGGACACCAGCCAGGACATCATGCTGCTGCTGGAGCGGATCAACCGCACCGGCACGACCGTCGTGATGGCCACCCACGACCACGGAATCGTCGACTCCATGCGGCGCCGAGTTGTCGAACTCGACAACGGCCGGGTCGTCCGAGACGACGCGCGGGGCGTCTACGGCGTAGGCCGCTAGACCTCCGCACTCCCTTCCCCGACCCCAAGGAACGCCACCCCCGATGCGTACCAGCTTCGTGTTCAGCGAGGTCGTCACCGGCCTGCGCCGGAACGTCACGATGACCATCGCGATGATCCTCACGACCGCTATCTCGCTCGGCCTGCTCGGTGGTGGTTTGCTCGTCGTCCGCATGGTCGACAAGATGCAGGCCAACTACCAGGGCAAGCTCGAAGTAGCCGTCCTGCTCACCAACGACGTCAGCGCGAGCGACCAGGACTGCTCCAGCCAGCCCTGCTCCGGCCTGCGCAGTTCGCTGGAGAAGACGTCCGGCGTCGAGACAGTCGTCTTCGAGAACCGCGAGAAGGGCTTCGAGCGCTTCAAGCGGATCTTCGAGGCCCAGCCGGAACTGGTGAAGCTGGCCCGCCCTGAGGCCATCCCGGCCACGTTCCGGGTGAAGCTGGAGGACCCCGAGCGCGCGGACGTGATCGTGCGGGAGTTCACCGGCAAGGCGGGCGTGAAGAGCGTCGACGACCAGGGCAAGTTCCTGGACCGGCTGTTCAACGTCCTCAACGGCGTCCGCGACGGCGCGCTGTTCCTGGCGCTGCTGCAGGCCCTCGCCGCCCTCCTGCTGATCTCCAACACGATCCAGGTCTCCGCCTACACACGGCGAACAGAGGTCGGGATCATGCGCCTGGTGGGCGCGACGCGGTGGTACACGCAGTTGCCGTTCCTCATCGAGGCGGTGGTCGCGGGCATCATCGGCGCCATCGTCTCGGTCGTGGGCCTGGTCCTGTTCAAGGCGTTCATCCTGGACCGGGTGCTCGGCGACCTGTTCTCGTCCGGCATCCTGCCGACGCTCGGCCAGCTCGACGTGCTGATCATCGCGCCGATCCTGTTCGGGGTCTCCGTGCTGATCTCGGCTTTGACCGGCTACGTCACCCTGCGACTCTACGTCCGGCTTTAACCGCTGGCCCGGTCACGTAAAGTCGCATCATGGTCAAGGAACGCGGCAGGAAGGTGATCGCGTCGAACCGCAAGGCTCGGCACGACTACACCATCCTCGACGTCTTCGAAGCAGGTGTCGTGCTCGTCGGCACCGAGGTGAAGAGCCTCAGGCTGGGGCGAGCGTCCCTTGTGGACGCCTTCGCCCAGGTCGACGACGGCGAGATCTGGTTGCACGCGCTGCACATCCCCGAGTACGTGGCGGGGACGTGGACCAACCACGAGGTGCGGCGCAGGCGGAAGCTGCTGCTGCACAAGGGTGAGATCGAACGGCTGATCGGCAAGACCAAGGAGAGCGGTCTGAGCCTGATCCCGCTGTCGATGTACTTCAGCGACGGGTACGTGAAGATCGAGCTGGCGCTGGCGAAGGGCAAGAAGTCCTACGACAAGCGCCAGGACATCGCCAAGCGCGATGCCGACCGCGACATCCAGAAGGCCTACGGCCGTGCGCTGAAGGGCCGCGGAGGCCGGTACTGAACGGGCCCGAGAACGACGAGGAAGTCCCAGGCTGGGTCACCGGCCTGGGACTTCCCGGTCTCGTGGACGTGCACGTGCACTTCATGCCGGACCAGGTGCTGGCGAAGGTATGGGCGTTCTTCGACCGCGCCGCCGCGCACTACGGCGTCGACTGGCCGATCCACTACCGGTTCGCCGAACCGGAGCGCCTCGACCGCCTGCGGGCGCTCGGCGTGATCGGGTTCGCCCCGCTGGTGTACCCGCACAAGCCCGGCATGGGGGAGTGGCTCACCGAGTGGGCCGTCGACTTCGGCCGCCGCACGCCCGGTGCGGTGCCCACCGCGACCCTGTTCCCCGAGCCTGGGGTGGAGAACTACCTCGGCAAGGCGCTCGACGCCGGTGCCCGGTGCGTCAAGGCACACGTCCAGGTGGGCGCGTACGACCCCGCCGACCCGCTGCTGGACGCCGCGTGGGGGCTGCTCGCCGAGGCGGGCGTGCCCGCGGTCGTGCACTGCGGCCACGGCCCGGTGCCCAGCTCGCACACCGGGCTCGACCGGTACGAGGCCGTGCTGCGCAGGCATCCGCGGCTCACGGCCGTGATCGCACACGCGGGCATGCCGGAGTACGGAGCGGCGCTGGACCTCGTGGCGAAGTACCCGAACGTGCATCTGGACACCACGATGGTGGGAGTGCCGTTCACCGAGCGGAACCAGCCGCTGCCTGCGGACTGGACGGCGCGGATCGCGGACGTGCCGGACCGGATCGTGCTCGGCACGGACTTCCCCAACATCCCGTACTCCTACGCGGAGCAGTTGCGGGCCATCGCGAGCTGGGCGTCGGACGACCGCCTCGGAACGCCGTTCCTGCGGGCGGTGCTGCACGACAACCCGGCCAGGCTGCTGGGCTACCCGACGTCCAGGTAGGCGAGCACGGCCCGCACGCGGCGGTGCTCCGACGTGCTGGGCTCCAGGCCGAGCTTCGCGAAGATGTTGCCGACGTGCTTCTCGACCGCCCCGTCGGACACCACCAGCGAGGCCGCGATGGCCGCGTTCGACAGGCCCTCCGCCATCAGGCCGAGCACCTCCCGTTCCCGCGCGGTCAGGGAGTCGACCGGGTTGCGCCTGCTGCGCGCCATCAGCTGGGTGATGACCTCGTGGTCGATGCTCGTGCCGCCGTCGGCGACCCGGCGCACGGCCGCGACGAACTCGGCGACGTCGGCCACCCGCTCCTTGAGCAGGTACCCGACGCCGCTCGCGCCACCGGCCAGCAGTTCGACCGCGTAGCGCTCCTCCACGTACTGCGAGAGCACCAGCACCGGCAGGTTCGGGATGCGCTTGCGGGCCTCGATGGCCGCGCGCAACCCCTCGTCGGTGAACGTCGGGGGCATCCGCACGTCCACCAGCGCGAGGTCCGGCCGGTGCTCGTCGATGGCCTTGAGCAGCGCCACCCCGTCCTCCACCGCCGCCACCGTCTCGATGCCCTCGTCGGCCAGCAGCCGCTGGACCCCCACCCGCAGGAGGACTGAGTCCTCCGCGATCACCACGCGCACGGCAGCTCCGTCCGGATCACTGTCGGCCCACCGACGGGGCTGACCACGACGACCACGCCGTCAATCGTCGCAGCCCGGTCCGCGAGCCCCGCGAGCCCACCGCCCGGACGCACCTCGGCGCCGCCCCTGCCGTCGTCGGTGACCTCCACGACCACCGAGTGGTCGGTCCGCGTCACCCGCACCTGGGCCCGCGTGGCGCCCGCGTGCTTGGCGATGTTCGTCAGCGTCTCGGCGACGGTGAAGTAGGCCGCGCTCTCCACGGCCGTCGGCGGCCGGGGCTCCACGTCCACGCTCAGGTCCACCGGGATCGGGCACTTCGACACCAGCGACGACAGGGCCGGGTCGAGCCCGCGGTCACCCAGCACCGACGGGTAGATGCCGCGGGCCAGGTCGCGCAGCTCCGAGATGGCGAGCTTCGCGTCGGTGTGCGCCTCGGCGATCAGCTCGCGGGCGGCGGCCGGGTCGGACTCCATCTTCGTCTTCGCCCGGCCCAGCGTCATCGCCACCGACACCAGCCGCTGCTGCGCGCCGTCGTGCAGGTCGCGCTCGATGCGCCGCCGCTCCGCCTCGGCCGAGTCGACACCGCGCGCCCGGCTGGCCGCCAGCCGCTTCGTCTCGGCGGCCAGCACCGCGGTGCGGGACGGGCCGAGGACCGCCGAGGCCAGCGCGCCGTGCATCCGGCCGAGACCGCGGACCAGCGGCACCGTGAGCAGGCCGAGCAGCAGGCCGAGCACCGTGACGGGCAGGGCGCTGGTGAACGAGTTGACGGCCCATTCACCGCCACCGGGCAGGTCGACGACGAAGTACGCGGGCAACTGGTGCCAGTAGAACGGGAACGCCACCAGGCTCAGCGCCACCGGCCAGAACACGACCACGGTGACGAACTCGACGATGCTGAGCGGGAACATCAGCATCCAGTAGCCGAAATCGCGCCAGCTCGCCGGATCGGTCAGGACCGTCTTCGCCTGCGACACCAGCCCGCCCCCCTCCGGCACCGGCCGGTACGGGGTCGGGATGTCGACCTCCAGCATCGTCCGCACCAACGCCCGCTCCACCGTCGACGCACCCCGTGCCACCAGCAGCGTCACGGCCAGCAGCGGCACCCCGACCCAGACCACCGCCAACCCGGCGCTGGAGGCGAACAGCGTCACGAGCAGCACGAACCACAACGTGCTGAGGGAGAACTCGACCAGCAGGAAAACACTGGTCCTGGCGATCTTCGAAGGTGCGCGCGTCGTCATGTCCCCGCCTAGTCCGCTCGATGTGCCAGACCAGCATCACCGGAACGCGACCCCCGAACCATCAGGTTGACCAGTGTTCCGGGGGTGGGGCCAGCCCTACCAAGCGTCTCTGATCGGCTTATCGATCCCATGCCTGACGGAGTGTCCGGCAGGGGATACGTCCACCGTGGCGGGGTGGCGTGAGCGTGCAGGTGGAAACCCGCGCCCAGCGCCGCTCCTCGTGGCCGGTGTCGGCTGGTGGGTGTGCTGATCGTTGTCACGTCCTGGTTTCGGTGGGCTGCGCGGGGCAGCTGGGACCGGCCCGTTGGTACGTGTCCCTCCGGACGCTTGCCCGCCATCCGTGACCGGACTGTGGGGGAGGGTGCCCCGCGTCGCCTGGGCGCGGGGCGTGGTGGCTTGTGCTGGGTCGGTCCGGTCCTGGACCGGTCCCGGCTGGTCGTCACGGTCGAGGTGACCACGGCTGTGGCTTCGAGGGTATCCACCACCGTGCGGATGACCATGCCGCCACCGAATCGGTCGGTGACGGTCTTGGTCTGGTGGGTGAGGCCGCGGGCGGCGATGCGTTGCCACGCGCCGGTGTCGCGGTCGCCCTGGTAGCCACACGAAGGGCAGAGCGCCCACTTCCAGCCCGGCGTAGTGGGTCGGTCCGGGGCTTTGCGGTGCCGCAGCGGCACGAGACATCGCGGGCAGTGCTTGGAGGTGTTGCGCGCCGGGACGATGACGACGGCGATACCGGTCTCGGCGGCGAGGTGCCGTGCACGGTCCATGATCTGCCCGCGCACCGCTTGCGACAGGCGGGTGTTCACCGTGCGGCCCATGCCTTTGGCCTCCAACGACCGGAGGTCCTCGACGTGGATCACCGTGGCTCCGGCGGCGATGGCCTGGTCCACGACCCAGCGAGCGGCGGCCGCCGCCAACGCGGTGTTGAGGTTCAACCGGCGAGCGGACACATGCCGGATCTCGTCGGTGAGGACCTGGTGCTTCGCGGCCAGCGCGTGCGCGTTATCGCCGGCCATGAGCCGCCAGCACTGGTCGGCTTTGGCATGCAGGCGCTCGGACAAGCGGCGCAGCCGGTGCTGTTTGGCGAGAATGCCGGCGGCACGGAACATGCCCCCGGCTCCCAGGGCGGTGATACGCCCGTCGTCGTGCAGGCGGACAGCAGCAGCATCCGGGCAGTCCGGGGTACCGGCTCCAGCTCGAACACATCAACCGGGAGCCGTCCGTGCCGCCGGTGGAAGGCAGCGGCTTGCCGGGTCCGGGTTTTGATCACACTGGAGGGCAGGTATCGGCCGCCGGGCACCGCGTCACGCACCGCGTCCCACTCCCGTGCAGTGCGCTTGGCCGGATCGGCAGGCCATGTCCTGAGGACGCCGGCGGTCACCTCGGCGCGCCATGTCACCGAGCGCAGCACACGCCCGGCCTGTTCCTGGGCCATGCGCACGATCCGGTCGTTGACGCGGATGCCCTCGGGTGCGGTGACGGTCCAGCCGAGACGACGCAAGGCCATCCACGCGTTCGATGGCAGTGTCCTGCCGTCCGCGTCCTCGCCCGAGGCCAGCGTGTCCACATCGTCTGCGTTCCAGTGCTCGGCGGTCAGCGCACCGACCATGCCGGACATCATGTCAGCGGCCCAGCAGATCCGCTCCGCGAGCACGCGGGCGGGCATGGGTTCGCCGGTCTTCTCGTCAACGCCGCTGCGCAACAGGCCACGTACGCACGCGGTGCGGGAGGTCTCTCCCTGGGCCAGCGGCGGTGTCCGGCTCACGCGAGGTGATCCTCGTCGCCGGTGCGGTGGCCGGTCTCGGTGAGCAGTCGCTGTCGCGCCTGCGCCGAGCGCATCCCGTACAGCCGTCCGGCGAAGGTGGTCACCAGGGACGCGAAATCGTCGAGGAGTTCGTCGCGGCCGCCGGACTTCTTCGGATGCAGGACTTCGAGGGTGACGCCGTGCACCGCGAACAGGCGCTTGAGCCAGCCGACACCGAATCGGGCGAGGCGATCCTCATGCGTCACCCGCACCACCGTCACGCTGCCATCGGAGACCATCGCCAACACCCGGTTGAGACCAGGGCGGTTCTCCCGCAGCCCGGACCCGCGGTCCTTGACGACCTTCACGACCTCACCCGAGGACGTGGCCCGCAACTCCTCCTCTTGGGCGCCGAGGGCGGAGTCCTGCCCGTTCGTCCCGGATACCCGCACATACAGCAACTCCAGCCGGGGCCGCGACGCTGCGGAGTCGCTGCCGCGCTTCATGTTCTCCACGTCGACCGAGGAGAACCGACGCTCACGCCCTACCCACACGAACGGGATCTTGCCGTCGACAGCCCACTGGCGAAGCGTCATCGGATGGATACCCAGACGCTGTGCGGCCTTGGACATGCGCAGCAACTCCACGCGGCTAACTATACTTGCGCAACACTATGGATGACTAATCTACTTGGTAGGCCTATTGGGATGAGGCCTGGGGCCCGGCGCGCTATGCTGTACGTGAGCAACACCAGCAACACCCGACGGGGGTGAACGGTTTCGACTTTGTTCGTTGATTCAGGGGAAGCGTGTCGGTGCAGGCGAGAGACCACCGTAAGCGTCATCGCAACCTATAAGCGCCAAGTCTAACGACCAGCGCGCGTTCGCCCTCGCCGCCTGAGGCTAGGGAAAACGCTGTCGGCCCGGAAGCGCCTCCGTTCCGGATCCCGGCATCAGCTAGGAGGCTCACTGCCAGTACCGGGCACGGGTACTGGTCGGGAAACCCACAGTGTCTGGGCCCGTCAGACCGAACTTGTCAACGTGATCGGTCGGGTCGAGTAGAGACGTAGTTGACTGCGCACGGAGAAGCCCTGATGAACCGGCAGAGGACCCGGGTTCGATTCCCGGCACCTCCACAACTGAGCGACCCATGTCCGCAGAGAGCGCGGACATGGGTCGTTTCGGCATTACACCGGGGCTCCCGCCCCGGACCCCGAGGCAGGGCGGGCTTCGCCCCCCTGCACCCCCCAGGTGGTTGCGGTGGTGGGGTGGTTGCGGGTTCGGTGTGGCTGGGTTGGGGTGTCAGCCTGTTGCGATTTGGTGCTTGGCCAGGACCCTTGCCTGTAGGTGGCGGGACTCGTCGAACACGTCAGGTGGGGTGCCGGCGGACTTGCTCGGGCCCCACTGGGTGATCTTGTTGGCCACCTTGGTGAGCTTGGCGTTGCCCGGCTTCAGGTCCAGTTGGAAGTGGCCCTCTTTCGGTGACTTCTTGAAGTCGCCTCCCCACCGGACGATTCCCTCGCATTCGGCGAGGATGTCGCGCACCACGGCGAGTTCGTGCGGGAAGAAGTTCCCCTTCGCCCCGGTCGGGTACAGGTCCGGCCGGATCGCGAACGCCGTGCCGGACAGGTAGTTCGACTCGAACGGCGCACCGCTGTCGGCCTGGCTGACCTGGCCGGGTAGCAGTGGCGCGACCTCGTAGTGGAAGCGGCGTGCGACGTGCAGCAGCACGGTGGCCACGTCGCCGGAGCGCAGTGCCGCGGTGGCACCTGATCCTTCGATCTTGTGCTGGACGATGTCCTTGTGCCGCAACGGCCAGCCGTTGGCCGATGCGGTCGGTGCGGCCGCCAGTGCGGCGGGTGCGAAGCCGATGGACACGGCTGCGGCGAGGCCGCCTGCGACGCTGAGGAACTGGCGGCGTCCCAGCGTTCCCCCGGATGGTTCGTTCATGTCTTCCCCCTGCGGACTCTTTGCACGACGGCAATGACGGTGAACACGACCGTCGACGCCAGGAGGGCGAAGAAGATCGGGTTCAGGTAGGGCGGGACGAGGTTGTAGGACGGGTTGCAGGGGCTAGAGGGTGGGAACAGCGACGCCATGTGGTCGGGGTCGAACTCCCAGTGCTGGTTGTGCCTGCCGCAGGTCTCCTCGACGTCGTACACACCGAGCACGATGAAGATCCCCCACACGTACGTAACCACCACGCCTAGCAAAGACCACTTGGCCCAACGGCCCGGTTTCGACACCATCGACCTTCTTCTTCCGTTATCCGCGCGAGAGCCGCTCAACCGCGTCGGCGTAGCCCTGCACGAACGGGTCGAGTTTGTAGTCGGGCATTTCCGTCGGAAGCATGGCGCCGACGCTCTGGTTTTGGATCGCCAAGATCTGGAGTCCCCACATGACAGTGTCGCCATGAAGCCCCTCCAGCATGTTCTTCGCCGTGTTGAAGACGTTCTGTACGGATCCGCCGTAGCGGGTCTGGTAGATCTGCTTGAACCTCGTCGTGGGCCCGGTTCCGGTCATGTACGCCGCGATCAGGTCGTCGATCCTGCCGCCCGCGCGGGCGGCAGTTCCGATCAGGTAGCCGTCGCAGTCCTGGATGTAGTCGGTGAGCGCGAATGTCGACTCGACGTTGAGCTTCGCGAACTTGGCTTCGACGAAGAGGTATCCCGACGCGTACGAATCCTCGGCATGGCGCCACTCGCCGTAGAGTGTGCACAGGTCGCCAGCCCAACCACCGAAGTCTCCCCTGGTCGACGCGGTGCCAGGACCGGTCCCCTTCAGGTAGACCGCATGTGCGGTCGCGGCGAAGTGGTCGAGGTTGATGCTCATCCTGGTGGCCGGGTCGAGGAAGGTCCGGACGGGGTTTGGCACCCGCGCGTTGACGTACCCGACCCAGGAGTCGTCCACTGAACCGATCAGAGTGGTCCATGTCGGGTGCTGGTACTTCGGGAAGCGCATGTACTCCAGTACCCGGTTGGTGGGATCACCGCCGTAGGCGACCGCCAACGAGTAGAGCGTCCTGATGAAGGCGACGAACTCGTCGAGCGTCGAGTCCCGACCGTTCACGTTCTCGGGACCGCAGCCCTGATCCGTCCCCCGCATGACGTTGTTGTCGAGCGGGAACGGGTCGTTCGACGACGGCTGGAAGTCGAATTCCTTGATCTGGGTGAACGCCCAGTTGTCCGGCATCGGGAAGCCGAGGTTCCCGGAGAAACCGTACGACATCCCGGAGACGAACGAGTGCCGTGCGTACGCTTCGCTGCTGACTCGGGTGCACACGTTGCGAGATCCGTACACCCCTTGCACGTATCGCCCGCCTCGCACCCGCAACCCGGCCGCGACGCCGTTGAAGTACGGGATGATGTTGCTGGTGATGTCCTCGTTGGTCGCGTCATAGTCGACCGCGAAGTAGATCACCGTTCCGGCGTTGAAGCCGTAGTTGGCCGCGCGTCCGTGTGCGAGCAACGCGTGGTCGTACCCCTTCGACCAGCTGAAGTCCTCGAGCCCGCGGCCGTAGTACTGCGAGATGGGGAACACCCGCAGTCCTGCCGCGAAGATGGCGCCGAGCTCACCCGGCTGGAGTTCCTTGTCGAGTGTCTCGCCCGCCGACTCGTCCAGGTAGCGCCCCACGACCCGGTAGCCCGAGTTGAACAGCCGAGCGCCTCGATCACCGAGGATGTGCCTGCTGGTGTCGCAAGCGGAGACAGGCCGATCCGGATCTCCCATCGACACGAGCAACTGCGCCCAGGTCCGGTAGTCGCCGACACCGGTCTCCGGCAGCAGCGAGAACTGCTGGAACGCCCGCACCCAGGAGGACAGCTCGTCGTCCCAGCGGGCCTGGAACGGGGCCTCCGTTCCGCTGCCGTCAGACCTGTCAGGCCTGCGGATCGGGCTGTTGAACGCGCAGGCAGCGCTGAACAGCTGGATCCAGTTGAGCGACGAGCCGGGGCCGACGGGGTTGTTGCGCAGGCCTGCCTGGGTGCCGGGACCGAAGTTCCCCGTGGCGCTGTCGTCCGGGATGCCGATCTCGTACTGGATCACCTTCATCAACGCCTGCTGGACGTCACGGGAGTACATTCCGTCACAGGGTATGAGGAAGAAGCTCGACCGGTTGGCGTATTTGCCGTTCAGCCACTGTTGGATCGACCGGACCTGCTGGCGGCCACCCGAGAGCATCACGTAGGCGTCCATGTTGAGGATCGCCTTGAAGACCTTGGGATCGACGGTGGTGATCAATCCGATGTCGCCCTTGAGGCCGACCACCCCCAAAGCGGTGCCGGCGTGGAACTTGCCGGTCTGGGTCTCACCCGCGTCGTAGCCCTTGCAGAACAGGCCGTGCTGGATGATCCGGACGATGTTCGCGTTCTTGTTGTACGACTGGTTGATCGGGCCCTGCGCGGCGATCCGGCCCATGGTCGTCGGGCCGAACGTGTCGGACAGTTCCGTGATGCCCAGTTCGCGCTGCAGAGCGCGGGTGAGCGAGAACATCGTCGCCCACCCGGTTCTGCCGTTCTCCTCGCATGTTTCGTAGCCAGGCACATTGCGGTAGGTGGTGACGTGGCTCGCGGGTGATGCCCCCCATTCATTTGCCAGGCAACGGTTCTGGTCGCCTGGCTGGTAGCCGCTGAACCGTCACGGACACGCCTCCCCAGGCGCTGTGATGGTGTGGACCACCCGTTGATGACCTAACCGCGTGTGCGTTGGCGAGTCAACCAGCAAGTGGTCCTAAGATGATCTGGATTCCCTCGGAGGTAATCAATCCTTAAAGGACTTGGCGGTGCGCGCCTACCGTGACCAAGTGAACAGCGCGGCCACGGTGAAGAGCTGGCTTGGTCAGTATTGGGTTGCCACCGGTGCTTCTGCTTCCGAGGATTGGTCTTGGTCCTTGGTGATGCCCTTGTCTCCTCTGGTCAAAAGGGCGAAGGAGAGGGTGGCGGCTGTGGTCAGGGCTGCCATTACTGCGGCCATGGGGAGGACGCTGTCGGTGCCCGCGGCGCCTACTACGGGGGCGATCAGGCCGCCTGCCAGGAATTGGAGTACGCCTAGTAGGGCTGAAGCGCTGCCGGCAGCTTCGGGGTGGCGGTTCATGGCGAGTGTCGCGGCGTTGGGGAGCAGGACGCCGACGCTGGTGGTCAGCAGGAAGAGTGCGGGCAGGAAGGTTGGCAGGCCGGTGTTGGTGAGGCCTGCCGCGAGTAGGCCCAGGCCGCCGGTGGTGGCCAGGACGAGGCCGGATTTGAGCAGGGTCCTTGGCATCAGGCGGCCGGTCAGCCAGGTGTTGAGGGAGCCTGCGAGGAGGATGCCCAGCGAGTTGAGGCCGAAGATCAAGCTGAACTGCTGCGGAGTCAGGCCGAAGACTCCTTGCAGTACGAAAGAGGCGCCGGAGACGTAGGCGAAGAGGGAGCCGAGTGCGAAAGAGGCCGCGAGGGCGTAGCCGACGAAGTAGCGGTCGCCCAGCAGGTTGCCGAAGGTCTTGAGGGTGTTGCGGAAGTTCGCCGGGGCGCGGTTCTCCTCGCGGTGGGTTTCGGGGAGTGCGAAGGCCAGTACGGCCAGCAGGATCGCGCCGATGATCGCGAGCACCAGGAAGGTGCCGCGCCAGCTGGTGAGCCGGAGGATTTGGCCGCCCAGCACGGGAGCGATGACCGGGCCCAGGCCGTTGACGAGCATCAAGAGGCTCATGAACTTGGCCATGGCCAAGCCGCTGAAGAGGTCCCTGGCCACGGCGGTGGCGACCACGAAACCGGCGGCCACGCCAAGGGCCTGGATGAACCTGAGGCCGGCCAGTGCCAGTGCTGTCGGGGCGATGGCGCAGAGCAGTGAGAACGTGATGTAGGTGGCCAAGCCCACGAGCAGGGGTTTTCTGCGGCCGATGGCGTCGGAGACCGGACCTGCCAGCAGCTGGCCCAGTGCCAGGCCGATGATGAACGTGGTGAGCGAGAGCTGGATTTGCGGTGCCGTCGCACCCAGTTCGGTCGCCATGCCAGGGAACGCGGGCAGGTACATGTCGATCGACATGGGACCGAGGGTGCAGAGGGCTCCCAGCAGGCCCACCAGCTTCAGTCTGTTCGGGCTGGTTTCGGTGGGCGTCATCGTCTCCCCGGTGGAGTCAGGCGTGCGCGGCGGTGGCATTTCCCAGTGGCAACGCCACCGCCGCGGGGGTTAGTCCTGCACGAGCAGCGCGCGTGCGGCCCGGAGCTCCCGTGGCATGTTCCAGCCCAGGACGCCCAGCAGGTCGCCGTCCTGGTGGTAGTGGGCGACGAACTTGCGGGTGGCGGGATCGCCTTGGGCGATCGTCATCTTCGCGTCGGGCGGGAAGATGCCGTACGCCTGGATCCTGGCGTCGAACTGGTCGGTCCAGAAGTACGGGATCGGGGTGAACGGCTTCGGGTCGCCGACGATGTTCTTGGCGACCGCCATGCCCTGCTCGGTGGCGTTCATCCGGTGCTCCACCCGCATGAGGGTGTCGAAGCGCTCGTTGTGCCAGCGGGCCACGTCGCCCGCGGCGTACACGTTCGGGGCGGCTTGGCACGTGGCGTCGCAGAGGACGCCGTCCCGCAGGGGGATGCCGCTGGTGGTGAGCCAGTCCGTCGCCGGGGTGGAGCCGATGGCGACCAGCACGACGTCGGCGTCGACCGCGGTGCCGTCCGCCAGCTCCACACCGGTGACCTCGTCGTCGCCGAGCAGGCGGCTGACGCCGACGCCGGTCTTGACGGTGACGCCGTTGGCGCGGTGGAGGTCGCCGACCCAGCCGCCGAGTTCGTCGCCGAACTGGCGGGACAGCGGGACGGGTGCGAGGTCGATGAGCGTGACCTCCAAGCCGAGGGTGCGGGCCGCCGCCGCGGCTTCGGAGCCGAGGAACCCCGCGCCGACCACGGCCACCGAGGTGGCCCTCGCCAGTGCCGACCGCAGGGCGAGGGTGTCGTCCAGGGTGCGCAGGACGTGCACGCCGCGCAGGTCGTGGCCTTGGCGGAGTTTGAGCGGCCGGACGCCGGTGGCGATGACCAGGCGGTCGTAGGGGACGAGGTCGCCGGTGGACAGGGCGACGGTGCGGGCGTCCTGATTGACGGCCGTCGCGGTCGCGCCCAGGCGGAGGCCGATGTCCAGGCGCTGGTAGGCGGCGTCGTCACGGAACGCGGTGCGCTCCGGCGCCCACGTGCCGAGCAGCACCTGCTTGGACAGCGGCGGCCGGTCGTACGGCAGGTGCAGTTCGTCGCCCACCAGGGTGATGAGACCCGCGAAGCCTTCACGGCGCAGGGCCTCCGCCGTGGTCAACCCCGCCGCCGAGGCTCCCACGACGACGACGCGTCCGATGTCCGGCATCACTCGGCCAGGTGGATGGCGAGTGCGGGGCAGAGCAGGGCCGCTTCGCGCGTCGCGTCGTGCAGGTCGGGGGCGGGTGCCTCGTCCAGCAGCACCACGATCCCGTCCTCGTCGCGCTGGTCGAAGACGTCCGGTGCCGCGAGGACGCACTGGCCCGCGCCGACGCAGCCGTCTTCGTCGATGCTCACGCGCATGGGGTTGTTCTCCTTGGGGTGGCTGGTTACCAGGTGACGGGGAGCGAGCGGACACCGTAGACGAGGCTGTTGTCCTTGAACCGCAGGTCCTCGAACGGGATGGCCAGGCGCAGGGTCGGGATGCGGGTGAACAGGGTGCTGAACACCTGCTGGAGTTCGACCCGCGCGAGCTGCTGGCCCAGGCACTGGTGGGCGCCGTAGCCGAACGCGAGGTGAGCGGACGCCTTGCGGTGCACGTCGAGCCGGTCGGCGTCGGGGAAGGCCGAGGTGTCGCGGTTGCCCGCTGCCAGCGACGTGACCAGCCACTCGCCCGCGCGCAGCGTCTCCTCGCCGAGCGGGATGTCCTCCGTGATGGCCCGGAACAGGCCGAACTGGACGACGGACAGGTAGCGCAGCAGCTCGTCGACGGCCGAGGGCACGAGGTCGGGGTTCGCGCGCAGCTCCTCGAGCTGGTCCGGGTTGCGCAGCAGCGCCACGGTGCTCAGCCCGATCATGTTGGCGGTCGTCTCGTGGCCCGCGACCAGCAGTGAGAGGCCGAGCACGACGAGTTCCTCGACTTCCAGCGGCCTGCCGGAGTCCTGGGCCCGCTTGATGAGCCGGGAGATCAGGTCGTCGGCCGGGTTCCGCATCTTGTCGATGACGAGCTGGGTGACGAATCCCTGGATCTCCGCGCTGGCCCGCATCGCGACCTCGGGGTCGACGTCGACCGACGTGACGACGCCGCTCTGCTGCTGGAAGCGGTCGCGCTGCTCGTAGGGCACGCCTAGCAGTTCGCAGATCACCAGCGACGGGATCGGCAGGGCGAAGTCGCGCACCAGGTCGACGGGCTCGGTGCTCGCGAGCATCGCGTCGATGTGGTCGTCGATCAGCCGCTGGATGTACGGGCGCAGCGCTTGGATGCGCTTGACGGTGAACTCGCTGGTCAGCAGCCTGCGCAGCCGTGCGTGCGCGTCGCCGTCGGCGTGGATGACCGAGCCGGGGTTGATCGGCGCGGTGAAGTCGACATTCGGGTCGGCGTGGCCCATGACCGGGACCGCGGAGCTGAGACCGGGGCTGTTGAGCACGGTGCGCACGTCGTCGTAGCTGGTCACGAGCCAGGCGTCGATGCCCGCCGGGCAGGAGACGCGGACGATCGGCTCCTTCTCGCGGAACTCGGTGTAGCCGACGGCGGGGTCGAACGGGCACGCCTCCGGCCGCTCGGTGGGGAACGGTCCGCTGATCGGCTTGGTCATGTGTGGCGTACCCCTCGTGGTGGCAATTTTATGGCAGTGACTGCCACAACGTTCACACTGCCAGTGATGGACAGATCACGACAAGTGAGCGATGTCACGTTCCAGGAACACGCTGGTACCGGTGTTAGCCTCCCTTCGGTTGTCCGACCCGAGGAGGTGGACATGGGAATCCGCGAGCTCAAGATGGCCAGGACACGGCAGCTCATCTCGGACAAGGCGTTCGAGCTGTTCACCTGCAACGGCTACCCGCGGACCACGATCGAGCAGATCGCGGCCGCCGCCGAAGTCGGACCGCGGACCCTCTACCGCTACTTCCCGACCAAGGAGACGCTCGTCCTCGAGTTCGTCCGGACGAGCCTGTTCGACGCGCTGGAAGACCTGCGGACCCGATCTCCCGCGCCGCCGCTGGCGGTGGCGCTGAACGCGGTCATCGCCAGGGTGCTCGACGTCATGGCCACCGACCCGGCACGCGTGCTCGCCGTCTACGACATCGCGGGTCCGAACGCCTCCGTGCGAGCGCAGTTGGCCGACGTGCTGTGGCAGTGGCGCGACGAGCTGGCGGGCGAGATCGTCACGCTGCTCGGGGACGCCTCGGCCCGCACGACCGCCCGGCTCGCCGCTGCGTTCGCCATCGACATCATCGAAACGGTCGTGCTGTCCTGGGTGGAGAGCGGTGGCACGGCCGACATGCGGGCGCTCGCCGACGAGACGATGGCTCTGGTGCGCGACGGCAAGATCCCCGTCCCGTCACCGGGCTAGCCGCCGTCACCGACGGGCGGGTGGAGCGGTCATCGGGTCCTCCGGCCAGCGGTGCTTCGGGTACCGGCCGCGCAGTTCGGACCGCACCTGCGGGTAGCCGGTGCGCCAGAAGGAGGCCAGGTCGCCGGTCACGGCCGTGGCGCGGCCCGCGGGGGTCAGCAGGTGCAGCACCACCGGCACCCGGCCGTCGGCGATGCGAGGCGTGTCGGTCCACCCGAACACCTCCTGCACCTTCACCGGCAGCGCCGGGTTGTCTCCGGTGTAGTCGACCCGGATCCGGGACCCGGACGGCACTTCCAGCCGATCCGGCGCCAGTTCGTCCAGCCGTCCGGCCACGGGCCACGGCAGCAGTTGCCGGACCACCTTCTCGGCGTCGATCTTCGCCAGGTCGGCGCGCCTGCGGGCGTTGCCGAGCCAGCCGTCGACACCCGCAAGCAGCGCCTCGTCGGTCACCTCGGGCCACGGGTCGCCGAGCACCCGGTGCAGGAACTCCAGCCGTTCCCGCAGCCTCGTGGCGTCGGCGTGCCAGCGCAGTAGTCCCAGCCCCTCGGACCTCAGCCCGGCGATCAGCGCGGCCCGCACGGCGGCCGGGCTCGGATCGCGCAACGGCTTGCTGGACAACACGATCGCGCCCAGCCTGCGCACCCGGTTCGCCACCACGTCCCGGTCCCAGCGCACCTCGTCCACAGTGGACACCAGTGCGGGCGCGGCCTGCACGGCGAGCTCCTCGTCCACCCGTGCGGCCAGCCTGATCCGGCCGTGGCTGCGGCCCGGCTCGCGGTCCGCGACGGCGACGGCCAGCCACTCGGCGTCCCCGAGCCCGCTGCCCGGCGGCAGTTCGGCGGCCGTGCCGCCCGCCATCAGGTACACGCCGCCACCGCCGGAACGCCTGCGCGCCAACCGTTCCGGGTGCGCCAGAGCCACCACGAGCGCCGGGTCGTCGTGCCCCTTGCCGCTGACCAGGTCCGCCAGCCTGCGCGCCTCGCGCGACCACCGCCGCGAGCGGTCGCTGTGGCCGGAACGCAGGTCCCGCAACGCGGTCGACAGCTCCGCGCTGTCGGTCAGGGCGTCGTCGTCCAGCAGTGCCACCACTTCCGCCGCTTGGCGTGCCCCCACCTCGACCGCGCCGTCCAGCAGCGCGCGGGCCAGCCGGGGGTGCAGGCCGAGTCCGGACATCCGCCTGCCGCGGTCGGTCGCCCCGCCGTCGGCGTCGAGCGCGCCCAGCGCGCGCAGCACCGTGCGGCCGACCTCCAGCGCACCCGCGGGAGGCGCGTCCCACCAGTTCAGCGCCGTGCCGTCGGGGGTGCCCCAGCAGGCCAGTTCCAGCGCGAGCCGGGTCAGGTCGGCGGTCTTGATCTCGGGTTCGGGGTAGCGGGGGAGCGTGCTGTGCTCGTGCTCCGGCCAGCAGCGGTAGACGTGCCCCGGCGCCTCCCGGCCCGCACGTCCGGCGCGCTGGTCGGCCACCGCCATCGACACGCGCACCGTGGCCAGCCCGGACAGCCCGCGGCGGTGGTCGACCCGTGGCACGCGGGCGAGGCCGGAGTCGACCACCGCGCGCACACCGGGCACGGTCAGGCTCGACTCCGCGATGGCGGTCGACAGCACGATCCGGCGACGGGTGCCGGGTTTCAGCGCGGCGTCCTGCGTGCCCGCCGACAGCCGCCCGTGCAGGGTGAGCACGTCCACGTCCGGCAACGACAGCAGCGCCGCCGTGCGCCGGATCTCCGCCGCACCGGGGAGGAAGACGAGCACATCACCGTCCACTTCGGACAGTGCCCGCCTGGTAGCGCGGGCGACGCAGGCCTCGATCCACTCCTTGCAGGCGGGTGCGACGTAGTCCGTGGTGGTCGGGAAGGTCCGGGCCTCGGCGCGCAGCACCGGCGCGTTGCCCAGCAGCTCGGCCAGCCGGTCCGCCGCGACCGTCGCAGACGTCGCCAGCAGCCGCAGGTCCGGCCGCAGCCCCTCGCGGGCGTCGAGCAGCAGCGCCAGCAGCAGGTCGGCGTCCAGGTGCCGCTCGTGGCACTCGTCGAGCAGCACGGTGCCGACCCCCGCCAGTTCCGGGTCCGACTGGAGCCTGCGCACCAGCAGACCGGAGGTCACGACCTCGATCCGCGTCGCCGAGGACACCTTGCGGTCGCCGCGC
>JBDSAJ010001035.1:0-6297 GCA_039922235.1 Umezawaea sp. | reverse complement strand
CCGCCTCCTGCTGACGTGTCGATCAGCGGACCGCCTCCTGCTGACGTGTTCGGCGGCCACGGTCGGCTGTTCCGCTGCCCGAACTGCCACGACTCGCTGACCGAGGTACCCGACGGCGCACGCTGCGCCGGTTGCGCACGGACGTTCGGCTTGACGGGCGGTTCACTGGACCTGTCGGAGGGCGCGGGTGACCACATGGCCGACGTGGCTCACAACGTAGCGCTCCGCTATGACCAGGGCTTGCGCCCAGCGTTCCTCCGTGTCATGGGAACCAACTGGGACAACAAGGTGTCACTGTCCGATGAGGACGACTACCTGCGCAAGCACGTGCGCCCGGTGGACGGTCCGGTGCTGGACGTCGCAGCGGGCACGGGTCGCTGGTCGGCGGTGATCGCCGGATCGGTCGGCGCCGACCAGGTCATCGGCGTCGACCTCTCGGTGTCGATGTTGACGCGCATGCGCGCGCTCGCGCCGTCGATCCCCACGATCCGCGCGAACGCGATGTCCTTGCCGTTCGCCGACGCCACCCTCGGCGCGGTCAACTGTTGGAACTGCCTGCAGGCCTTGCCCGATCCCGCCAAGATGATCACCGAGGCGTCCAGGTGCCTTCGGCCGGGCGGCACATTCACCATGATGACGTTCCGCCCGTCAGAAGACCCGTTGTACCGCCGCTTCCAGGGAGGTCCCCGCGGCGTCGTGCTGTTCGACCCGGCCGAGGTGCGCGCCTGGCTTACCGACGCCGACATGACCGTGCGCGACGAGTCCGGCGACGGCACCTTCCTCTTCGTCACCGCCCAGCGGCGCTGAGCTCCTGGAACTTCGCGTCCACCAACGCCTGCGACTGGTCGAGGTCGCCGATGGTCTCCCCAACCCGATCACGCTTCAGGTACATGTCGTGGTACTGCACCGCGTTGCTCGCCGGAGCGCCTTCACCCGCACCCACCGCAACGCCGATGGTCAGTGTGCCGAAGCAGATCCCGTGCCCGGCGTTCAGTGTGGACGCCCAGTTGCGCAACCCGGCCATCATGAGCCCGACGTTCGCGAGCATGGGCATGGGCATCGTCGACGCCACCGCGCCATCGGCTTCCAGCCCTCACACCATCGCGTCGAGCTTGTCCGCACTACTCGCGATCAGACCGACCCGGAACCCTCGGCTCCGAACTTCCGGGCCTCCCGAGCCCGATACCGGGCCCCACGCCGACCACAGCAAGGCGAAACCATGCACCTCACCGAGCTGCATCGCGCGGTTACCGGCATCTCCCAGCGGATGCTGACCTTGACCCTGCGCCAGTTGGAGCGCAGCGGCTTCGCCTCTCACACCGTTCACGCCGCCGTGCCATTCCGCATGGACTACACGCTGACCGAACTCGGGGAGAGCGTTCCTCGAACCCGTCTTGGCGCTGGGACACCGGGTACGAGCCGAACACGGCCGGATGAAGACCAGCCGTCGCACCTTCGACGCATCATCTGCAGAGGTCCACCCGCAGGCCGCAACTCCCCACCCCTTACTCCTTCGGTACGGGAAAGCATTGTCGGATAGGGGTTGTCCAGGCTTCGCCGCGCTGGAGAGACTGCTGGACATGTTGGAGCTGGCAGCTGAGTTCCCAGCGGCGTCGCGGGAGCAATGGCGAGACCTCGTGAAGGCTGTGCTCGCAAGTCAGGCGCGCACAGCGAATCGTTGGTCACCCGCGCCGCCGTCATGAACGATCTGGAGGGCAGCGTTGCATCTCTCTGGCTCGCGTTGACCACCTGGAAGAGTTGGGGCACGAAGACATCCTGGTCATCGTCGACAGCGTGATCCCGCAGCAGGACTTTCACGAACTGTACGCGGCGAGTGCCGCGGCGATCTTCTCGCCGGGAACGGTCATCGCCGACGCCACGACCGACCTGCTCCGGAAGTTGATCATCCAACCACGAAGGGGCGGAGAGTCCAAGATGGACAATCAGATTCAGGCGCTCGACAGGGGTAATCACATCCGCATCGTGCTGGAAGGTGGTCCGGAGAACATCATCATCCCCGCACAGCTCACCGTTGATCGAGGAAGGATCAAGCTACCGTGCCGCGGCGGACACGAGCACTTCGAACGCGTGAGCGAAGGTGAGCCCTCGGTCTTCCGTTGGACCATGCGCACCACACTCGCAGAGTGAGCAGCTCATGATCCGATGAGGCCTCTGACCTGGCGTCGTGCCAGGATCAGAGGGGCTTCTTCGGCCCACGGTACGACTCACCCAGATCCAGTGGCGGCGTCACGTCGACGTTGTCGCCTTCTTCAGGTGCTGGGTGACCTCAGCATCCTCGCCACCCCGGTCGTCCTCGACTGGATGACCGCAAGGTCTTGTGCGGCATCCTGTTCGTGCTCTACACCGGCGTCCAGTGGGAGTTCCTGCCGCAGGAACCGGGCTTCGGCTCCGGCATGACCGCCTGGCGACGACTCCGGGGCTGGAACGCCACCGGGGTGTGGGAACGACCGCACGAGAACCCTGCTCGCCGAGTTGCACGCGGCCGGCGCACTGGACTGGTCGAGGGCGGTGACCGACAGCTCTCACGTTCGGGCCATGAAAGCGGCCAAAACCGGGCCGAGCCCGGTCGACCGTGCCCGAACTGGCTCACAGCACCATCTGATCACCGAAGCACACGGCATTCCCTTGCAGTTCTCGCTGACCGGCGGCAACCGCAACGACGTCACCCAGTTGATGCCACTGATCCAGACGATCCCACCGGTGCGAGGCCGTCGTGGCCGACCGCGACGGCGGTCCGACGCGCTCTACGCCGACCGGGGTTACGACCACCCTGCCACCTGGGCGAGGCCATTGCCCGCTCCAGGTGGCCGTCAGCAGCTGCGAAGATAACTCGAAATGCGACTCGACTACCAGACTGCCGGTACGAAACCGCTGGTCAGCACTGCTCCCATCCTTCGTCTTGGCTTGCGCGTTCGATCAGCTACTTGCCGTACTCGGCGTCGTAGGTGCGCTTCAGTTCGGCGGCACGCTGCTCGTCGCATGTACGGCCCGGCAGCTCGGGATCACACCGCAACCGCAGCAGACGTGACCGGATCGCTCCGGGGGTACGTCCGTAGCGAGTCGCAATCTCGTTGCGCCTCGTCTCGGCCACATCCGCAGGGTCGACTGTCAACCATTCGTCACGCAGCGCGGCGTCCTGGTCCGGTGTCCAGGAGGCGTGCGAGTTCGCCACGCCACCGGGTCGAGGCGGCAGCCGTCGGCGGGTGCTCTCCACGCAAGCCGCCGTCTCGGGCGACAACGGCCAGGACTTGGCACACGTCCGAACATCCGCCGCACGGGCCCGCAGCCGCTCAGCACCGGCGCCGTCGCCTCGGTCTGCTGAACCTGCCGCGCGTCGCTCAAGCTTGTCGGCGTAGGCGAACTCGCTGTCGCGGTACCAGCGGGCTTGGTGGCTGTGCAGGACGTGCGGAGCGATTCGCCCCACGGCGTCGGGGTACACCTTGGCCAGCCGCCAGGCAAGACGCGCTGCGGCGATCGCGTCACCCGAACTGGTGTGGGCGTTCTCCAGTCGCACCTGGTGGTGGTCGCACACCGCAGCGAGGGTGCGCTTGCCTTCCCGCTGGGGATCGAGCTGGCGATCGATGCACAGCGGATCGACCACGGGACCGCTGAGCGGGAAGCTGCGACCGCGGTGCCGCCGGAGTTCGGCGTCGAGCATCGTCAGGTCGAACGCAGCGTTGAACGCGCACAGTGGCGTCGTGGGTGTCCACACCTCGGCCAGAGCGGCGACCACTTCGTAGATCACCTCGGCGGCGAGGCGGCCTTCGAGACGGGCAAGCTCGGTGGTGATGCCGTGGATGGCGGTGGCGTCGGCGGGGATTTCGACCCCAGGATCGGCCAACCAGGTGCGGGTGTCGACCTGCGGTCGCGTTCCCGTTCGGCCTGGCGTGATGGTCACGATGGCAGCGGTCACCATTCGGTCCCTGCGCGGGTCGATGTCCGTCGTCTCCAAGTCCAGCGCGACGACGGGCCCGTCCGCCCATGACACTACGGGTTCAATCATGCGCGCACCGTAGTAATTGGGTCTGACAATTTGGAATCCGCGCAGGTCAGAGGTATTGGCCCCTGGCCGGGCGCAGGTCAAGGTCCTACAACCCCGCTCCGACCTCAGTCACAGATCACCACGGCTTCGGAATCACCGTTGCGAGGCGTCACCTCCGCGCGAGGAAGACGATGTAGGAGCTGCGTCGGTCAGGTACCGACGCGTCGTACCGCCCGCCTCACGCAGGTGGAAACCGTCGACACCGCCCGCCGTCAGGGACGCAGGCGCGGCCGCCGAGTGTGATCACAAACTGGTGGCGGGTTCGGTCACACGGCGTTCACGGCACGGGCGCACTGGGTGCGCCAGGTGCCGACGTGCACCCATTCCCGGCCCTTGCGGTTGGTGACCAACACTGTTGGCCGCAGGCAACGCGGGCAGGGCTGCGGTAACGAGTCGATGGTCACGGGGTGTTCTCCTGGAGTTGTCCTCGTGGGGTCGAATGGCGGGGTGGGCGGTCCGACCGCAGGAGGGGTTCTGCGGCGAGCAGACCGTCCACCCCGCCCACCCGGTGTGCCGGCGTTCGGGGACGCCGGCGTCGGAGACCCACCGGGCACGCTGAGAGCGGCCGACGAAACAGGCCGCCCCGAGCGAGATCAGGCGACGACGCGGTGATCGGGCGGCATCAGACCGGCCGTCATCGAACAGGACGATCCTGTTGCCCAGGAGATACCAGCCCTGTTCGGAATGAGACGACTAACTGGGCGCTGGTGCTCCTGGTGGCCCGGCGGTCGATTCCTCACCAGCCTGAATGCTCCGAGCCACATGAGGAAGGGTGCTCGCCCCGCGCCCTGGAGGCATCGGGAGGAGTACGTAGTTGGCTACGGAATTCCGGAGCGAGCCGTGCGGTGGTCGTCAAGGGTGCGCCGCCGAGTTGATGTTGGCCAAACCGTTGCGGGCTTCTTCCGGCACAGCCGGAGGCACAGTATTACCGTGCGTTGCTATGGGCACTGTCGTCCGGAGGGGACCATCGGGTCTCCCTCTGGAGCTGAGCAGCTTCGTCGGCCGCCGACACGAGGTGGACGAGGTCAGGCGCCTGCTGTCGACGTCACGCCTGGTGACCCTCACGGGGCCGGGTGGTGTGGGCAAGACGCGGCTCGCACTCGAGGTGAGCCGTGCCGTGCACCGGGCGTTCCCGGACGGGGTGGTGCTGGTCGAGCTGGACCAGTTGCGCGACGCGGAGCTGGTGGCGAACGCCGTGGCGCTGGCGGTCGGCATGCGTGAGGCGGGCGGGACGTCGCTCGAAATGCTGATCGACTACCTGACGCCCCGCCACCTGCTGCTGGTGCTGGACAACTCCGAGCACCTGGTCGACGCGGTCGGCGAGCTGGCAGGTGCGTTGCTGCAGAACTGCCGCGCGCTGCGGATCCTGGCCACGAGTCGGGAGTGGCTGGGCATCGCGGGCGAGACCGTCATGCCCGTGCCACCGCTCACCCTCCCGAACCCGGAGCAGCCGGTCGCCGAGCAGGAGCTGCGCAGGTCCGAGTCGGTGACGCTGTTCGCGGAACGGGCGGCGTCCGTGCGATCCGGTTTCATCGTGGACACCGCCAACGGGGGCACGGTGGCCGAGATCTGCCAACGCCTCGACGGCCTTCCGCTGGCGATCGAACTGGCGGCGGCGCGGGTGCGGGCGCTGTCGGAGAAGGACATCCTCGCCCGGCTGCTGGACCGGCCCCAGTTGTTGACCGCACGGCTGCGCCACCTCCCTGACCGGCAGAAGACGCTGCGGTCGTGCATCGAGTGGAGCCACGACCTCTGCTCGGACCAGGACAGGCTGCTGTGGGCGCGGCTGTCGGTGTTCGCGGGCGGGTTCGAGCTCGACGCCGTGGAAGAGGTGTGCTCCGGTGACGGGCTCGCCGTCGACCAAGTGCTGAACACCGTGTCCTCGCTGCTGGACAAGTCGATCCTGGTCGCGGAGCAGCACGGCGACGTGATGCGCTACCGGATGCTGGAGACCATCCGCGAGTTCGGCCTGGAACAGCTCACGCACGCCGGTGAGCACGCCGGTCTGCTCCGCAGGCACCGCGACTTCTACCTCGGGCTGGTCGAGCGGGCCGACAGCGACTGGGTGAGCTCCCGGCAGGTGGGCTGGTTCGCCCGGCTGGACCGGGAGCACGCCAATTTCCAGGTGGCGGTGGACTACTGCCTCAAGGAACCGGGCGAGTTGGACGCCGCCTTCCGGGTGCTGGTCGGGTTGTTCCACTTCTACTGGTGGGGTCGCGGGTGGGCTCGGGAGG
>JBDSAJ010001034.1:0-10437 GCA_039922235.1 Umezawaea sp. | reverse complement strand
ACGCCTCCTGGACGGCGGCCCACGCGAGCACCATCCGGGCAGGCAGGTCGGCGCCCATCAGCGTCCACGTCACGCCGTCGTGGTCGAGCCGGGGAACGCGGTGCACGCCGTCGAGTGCGCTCGCCAGTACCGACGGGTCCTCGGTGTCGCGCACCACGGCTTGGAGCAGGTCGCGGATTCGGCGGAGCGGAGCGGTGCTGTCGTCGGCGAGCGTGTCGGTCGGGACACCGTCGACCACCGGGGTGCTGTTGAGCAGCGCCAGCAGGGCTTCCACGTCGTCCATGGCTCCATCTAACCACATAAAGCTTCTTGACAGGTTAGATCGCGGCGTGCTCCGATGTATCTAACCGGATCACATAATTGAAGGGGTTAGACATGGCATCGGTCCACCACCGCACCGCCACCGTCGACGGCCACTCGCTCTTCTACCGCGAAGCGGGCCCGGCCGACGCGCCGACGATCGTCCTGCTGCACGGCTTCCCGACCAGCTCGCACATGTTCCGCGGCCTGATCCCGCAGCTCGCCGACCGCTACCACGTGATCGCGCCGGACCTGCTCGGCTTCGGCCACTCCGACGCGCCATCGGCCGCCGACTTCGACTACTCGTTCGACGCGCTCGCCGATCTCACCGACGGGCTGCTCGACCAGCTCGGCGTCGACCGGACCGCGCTCTACGTGCAGGACTACGGCGCGCCGGTCGGGTGGCGGCTCGCGGTGCGGCGGCCGGAGCGGATCACCGCGATCGTCACGCAGAACGGCAACGCCTACACCGACGGGCTGGTGCCGGAGTTCTGGGCGCCGGTACGGGCCTACTGGGCCGACCCGAACCCGGAGACCGCCGCGCCGGTGCGCGCCGCGCTGAGCCTGGAGGCGATCCGCTGGCAGTACACGCACGGCGTGCCGGACGTGAGCCTGGTCAGCCCGGACACCTGGGTGCACGACCACGCCCTGGTCTCGCGGCCGGGCAACGACGAGGTCCAGATGCGGCTCTTCCTCGACTACCGGACGAACGTGGAGCTGTACCCCAAGTTCCACGAGTACTTCCGCGTTGGCCAGGTGCCCCTGCTCGCCGTGTGGGGCGGCAACGACGAGATCTTCGGCCCGGACGGCGCGCGGGCGTTCCTCCGCGACCTGCCGGACGCCGAGGTGCGGCTGCTCGACGGCGGGCACTTCCTGCTGGAGAGCCACCTGGACGAGGTCGCCGGGCACATCCGGGATTTCCTGGGTCGGGTGGTCTAGTGCGGTGGCCGCTAACCCTTGCTGGGTTTCGTGCCGTTCAGGGCGGTGCCGCGAGGGAGCTACCTGGGCCGCGCGAAACACGGTGAGGAGTACGGCCACCGCACTAGGGCCAGATCTCGTCCACGAGTGCGCGGATCCGCCGGACGGTGTCGACCTTGAACACCGGTGGTGGACCGGCCGCGCCGAGCACGCCGAGCGCCATCTCCGCGTAGCGCAACGCCAGGTCCTCCAACGGGATCGGGCCGTCCGGGGTGTACCAGCGGGCGATGCCGCCGCACATCTCCAGCAGCGCGAGCCGGGCGACCTTCGGTGCGCGGACGTGGAACACGCCGTCCGCGCACCCGGTGTCGATGGCGTCCTGCCACAGCCCCTCGTACCGGTCGCGCAGCGCCACGACGGCTCCGCGCCGATCGGGGGAGAGGGCCCGCATCTCGTCGTCGACGACCCGCGTCTCCAGCCTGCGCATCGCGTGGGTGAGGACGTGCAGCTCCACCAGGCCGGTGATCCGGCCCAACGGGTCCGTCCCGGCCAGTCGCTCGCCGGCCTCGACCAGGCGTTCCAGGCTGTCGGTCATGATCGAGACGAGCAGGTCCTCCTTGGTGCCCATGTAGTGGTAGAGCGTCGCGGAGGACAGGCCCGCGCGTTCGGCCAGGTCGCGGATGCCGGTGCCGTGGAAGCCGCGCTCGGCGAACAGTTCGATCGCGGCGTCCTTGACCCTCGTTCGGGTCGAACCCATCACGCACCCCTTGACCTTCTCGGTGAACCCGTCCTACGGTACATCATGCCCGATCGATCGATCGATCGGGAACCGGCTTCGAGGAGCGCCCGTGGTTGTCGAGTACGAGTGCCGCGATGGAGTGGCGCTGATCCACCTCAACCGGCCCGAACGGCTCAACGCCGTGGTGCCCGCGCTCACCGACGGGCTGGTGGCCGCGCTGACCAGAGCTTCGGCCGACGGCGCCGGGGTCGTGGTGCTGGCCGGGCGCGGTCGCGCGTTCTGCGCCGGGCACGACCTGAAGGAGCCGGAACCGGTCGAGACCGTGCTGGAGACCAGAGCGCGGCTGGAGGCCATCCAGGACGTGACGCGGCTGGTCCGCCGGTTCCCCGGCGTCGTGATCGCGGCCGTCCACGGGTACGCGCTCGGCGCGGGGTGCGAGTTCGCGCTGGCGTGCGACCTGGTCGTGGCCGAGGAGCACGCCCAGTTCGGGTTCCCCGAGGTCAGCGTGGGGCTGAGCGTGACCGGCGGGATCTCCCGGTTGCTGCCGCAGTTGGTCGGCCTGGCGAAGGCGAAGGAACTGCTGCTGCTCGGCGAGCGGGTGCCCGCGGGCGAGGCGCTGGCCATCGGGTTGATCAGCCGGGTCGCGCCCGCCGGTGAGCACGAGAAGGTCGCACTGGACCTGGCGGGCCGGGTCAACGCCCGGCCGCGGGTCGCGGTGAGCCTGGCCAAGCGCGTGCTGGACCTCGGTCTCGACGCCACGCTCGAGGAAGCGCTCGCGACGGAGGTCGACCACGCCCTGCTGACCAGCCTGTCCGGGGAAGGGGACGCGCCGCGTGAGGAGTTCGGGACGTGACTGACCTCGTCGCTGCCATCCGCCGTGCGGCCGAGCTGTGGCCCGGCCGGACCGCGTGGACGTTCGACCCCGGTGTCCAGCTGACCTTCGGCGACGTCGACCGGCTGACCGCCGGGTACGCGCAGGCGTTGCGGCTGCGGGGAATCCGCGCGGGCGACCGGGTCGCGGTGCTGCTGCGCAACCAGCCCGAGTTCCCGCTGGTGTGGCTGGCGCTGGCCCGGCTGGGCGCGGCGATGGTGCCGGTGAACACGCGGTACCGGACCGTGGACGCCGAGCACTTGCTGCGCGACTCGGGCGCAGTCGCCGTCGTGACCACTGAGGAGTTCCGGCCGCTGGTCGACTCCCTCGGCGTCCGGGTGCTGCCGCTGGAGGACCTCGGGCCCGAAGAGGGTTTCGAACAGCAGCCCGTGGATCCCGGCGCCGCGGTGAACATCCAGTACACGTCCGGGACCACCGGGTCGCCCAAGGGGTGCGTGCTGTCGCACCGGTACTGGACCACGCTGGGCACGAGCATGGTCGAGGAGTTCCCCCGGCTCGTCGCGGACGACGTGATGCTGACCGCGCAGCCGTTCTACTACATCGACCCGCAGTGGAACGTCGTGTCCGCGCTGCTCGCCGGAGCGGAACTGGTGGTGCTGGACGGGTTCCACCCCTCGTCCTTCTGGGGCAAGGTCCGCGAGCACGGGGTCACCTACTTCTACTGCCTCGGCGCGATGCCGACGTTGCTGCTGCGGATGCCGGTGTCGCCGCACGACCGGGAGCACCGGGTGCGGGCCGTGCAGTGCTCGGCCATCCCGCCCGCGCTGCACGCCGAGCTGGAGGAGCGGTGGGGTGTCGGCTGGTACGAGGCGTTCGGGATGACCGAGACCGGGGCCGACATCCGCGTGGGCGCGGAAGAGCACGACGAACTGGTCGGCACCGGCTGCCTGGGTCGGCCCGCCGCGCACCGCGAGGTGCGGGTCGTCGACGGCGAGTTGCTGCTGCGCGGTCCGGGGATGATGGACGGCTACCTGGGCCTGCCGAGCGTGCTGCGCGACGGGTGGTTCCCGACCGGCGACCTGGCCCGGATCGACGAGCAGGGCCGCGTGTACCACCTCGGGCGGATCAAGGACATGATCCGGCGCAGCGGCGAGAACATCGCCGCGTACGAGGTGGAAGAGGTGCTGCTGAGCCATCCCGCCGTGAAGCTGGCGGCCGTGGTCGGTGTCCCGGACGAGATTCGCGGCGAAGAGGTCAAGGCGTTCGTCGTGGGCGCGGTGGGCGAAGTCGAACTGGCCGAGTACTGCGCGGAACGGCTGGCGTCGTTCAAGGTGCCGCGCTACTGGGAGTTCCGCGACGAGCTGCCGATGACACCGTCCGAACGGGTCGCGAAGCAACTGCTGGATCGGAGTGCGCCATGACGTTCTCCTGGGACAGCCCCGTGTTCTTCGACGAACTCGACCTGAACGGGACGCTGCACAACTCGCGGTTCGCGGTGCACGTCGAGCGCGCCCAGTCGGCGCTGTTCGAGGAACTGGGCAAGGGGTGGTCGCGGTTCGGCGACCGTGACCCGGACCTGCACTACGCGGTGCGGGAACTGCACGTGGAGTTCCTCGCCGCGATGACCTCGCCGGGGCAGCTGAGGGTGGAGCTGACGTTCGACCGGATCGGGAACACCAGCGCGGTGTACGGGTTCCGGTGCGGTGGTGACGTGACGTACGCGAAGGGGTACCGGGTGATCGTGAAGACCGATCCGGAGACGGGCAGGCCCGCGCCGTGGAGCGAGTGGTACCGCAAGACCTTCCTGGAGAACCAGTCGTGATCGAGGCCGATCTGCTCCTGACCAACGCCGAGGTCGTCACGCTGGACGGGCCGGACGCGCGGTCCGTCGCGATCCTCGGCGACCGGATCGTGGCGCTGGAGGACGTGCCCGCCCGCGAGGTCGTCGACCTCGGCGGGGCCGTGCTGGTGCCAGGCTTCCACGACGCGCACAACCACATGGCGTGGTTCGGGCTCACACTGTCCGAAGTGGACCTCCGGGTGGAGGACCTGGACGAGCTGTACCGCGCGGTGGCGGAGAAGGCGCGGTCGGTCGGCCCCGGCGAGTGGGTGGTCGGCGCGGGGTACGACCAGAACAAGATCGGCGGGCATCCGACGCGGGCCGAGCTGGACCGGGTCGCACCGGGCCGGAAGGTGTGGCTCAAGCACACGTCCGGCCACATGTGCGTGGTGAACACGCCCGTGCTGGAGGCGTTGGGCATCACGTCCGGGCCGGTCGAGGTCGTCGGCGGCGTCGTGGACACCGAGACCGGGCTGCTCCAGGAGCAGGCGCAGGCGCTGGTGAACTCCCTGGTGCTGCCCTACCCGGTGGCGACGCTGGTGGACGCGATCGACCTGGCTGGGCGGCAGTACCTGGCCGAGGGCATCACGAGCTGCGTCGAGGCGGGCATCGGTGGGGGCTGGATCGGCAAGTCCCCGGTGGAGGTCGCGGCCTACCAGGCGGCACGGGACCAGGGGCGGCTGCACGTGCGGGTCGAGCTGATGGTGGCGGTCGACGCGCTGCGGTCACTGGCGGCGCACGTGGACGACGGCCTGTCGCTCGGGCTCGACCTGGGGATCCGCAGCGGGTTCGGCGACGACTGGCTGCGGATCGGGCCGGTGAAGGTGTTCTCCGACGGGTCGCTGATCGGGCACACATCGGCGATGTGCCAGGACTTCGCGGACACGCCCGGTGAACGTGGCTACCTGCAAGGGGATGCGGGAGACCTGACGGCGACGATCGTCGCGGCCCACCGCTCCGGGTGGCGGGTGGCCACCCACGCGATCGGGGACGCGGCGATCGACCTGGTGCTGGACGCGTACGAGCTGGCCGCGCGGGAGTTCCCCCGTGCGGCCCCGCGACACCGGATCGAGCACTTCGGCGTCGCACGGCCGGACCAGGTGACGCGCGCGGCGGCGCTGGGGGTGGTTCCGGTGCCGCAGGGGAGGTTCGTCAACGAGATCGGCGACGGCATGATCACCGCGTTGGGGCCGGAACGGGTGAAGTGGGCCTACCGGCAGCGGTCGCTGCTCGACGCCGGGCTGGTGGTGCCGGGCAGTTCAGACCGGCCGGTGGTGCGCGGGGCCCCGCTGCTCGGGATGCACGACATGGTGAACCAGGTGACGTCATCCGGGGCGCCGTTCAACCCGGCCGAGGCCGTGAGCGGGCTGGAGGCGCTGCGCGCGTTCACCTACGGGTCGGCCTACGCGTCGTGCCAGGAGGACCTGAAGGGGACGATCACGCCGGGAAAGCTCGCCGACCTGGTGGTGCTCTCGGACAACCCGGCCACAGTGGACCCCGCTCGGATCAAGGACATCTCGGTGCTGCGGACCATGGTGGGAGGGGTGTTCCGGTGAAACTCGTCACGGCGGACTCGTTGGACGAGGCCGAACTGAAGCGGGTGCGGGAAATCTACGAGGACGGTTTCCCACCACACCTGCGGGCACCGTTCGCCGAACTGCTCACCGACCGCGCCTTCGCACTGGTGGACGAGGAGCCGATCGGCTTCGCAGTGCTCCGCCCGCTGGCGACCACAGGATGGGTGTTCCTGCGGTTCTTCGTGGCAGGCACCCGAGGCCACGGCGTCGGTTCGCTCCTATGGGACCACCTGACCCGCGCCATGGCCGAAACCGGTTTCACCCGAATGGTGCACGACGTAGAAGACCCAGCCGAGACACACGTCGACCCGGCCGAGATCGTCGTGCGGAACCGAAGAATCGCGTTCTACGAACGCAACGGCGCCCGACTGCTGCCAGTGGAGTCGTACCTCCCCCCACACGGCGACGAGGAACCACACTCCCTGCGCCTGATGGCAGCAGACCTGAACCGCTCACCCACACCACCGATCGTCGGCAACGACCTGCGCGCGCTCGTGGAAGCCGTGTACGAGCACCGCTACGGGCTACCCGCCACCGACCCCGTCGTACGCCGCACACTGGTGTCCAGCGGGCTCGTCTAGGGCATATTTCGCGGATCACAGGACCGGGGTCGCGAAGCCAAATCCTGATCGACGCCACGTCGATGGTGCCCTGATAGATCACTTCAAGCTTGTCGTATCGAGTCGCGACGGCCGGAAACCCTTGAGCTTGGTGAAACACCGCTCCGTGGTGTTGCGGTCCTTGTATCCCTCGGCGTCGGATGCGGACCTGCTGCAGCAGCGGGATGAAGCGGGGCGAGTCACCGTGCTGGCCGGGGCTGGTCCGTCGGGCGATCGGACGGCGCCGTCGGTCGGCGACCAGGTGGATTTTGGTGCTCAGCCCACCGCGGGATCGCCCGAGTCCTTCGCGGTCAAGGCGGGATTTCTTGTCATTCGACGGTGCCCCCGGTGTCGTCCTCGGGCGTGTTCTGGGCCGTGTACGGGCGGCGGGCTCCGGCGGCGTGCTGGTGGGCGCGGACCACGGTGGAATCCACCCCCACCGTCCAGTCCCCGACCTCGTCGCACCCGGCGCGCACCCGGTCCAGGATCCGGCTCCAGGTGCCGTCGGTGGACCACCGGTTATGGCGTTTGTAGACCGTGAACCAATGCCCGTACTCGGCGGGCACGTCCCGCCAGGGACTGCTGGTGCGGGTCCGCCAGAACACGCCGTTGATCGTGGCCCGGTGATCGGCCCACCGACCGCCACGGCCCGGATTCATCGGCACCACAATCGCCCGCCGCAATCAGACCGGATCGTTCGAGGTTCGGCTGATCCGCTGGAGCGACTACCTGGGACTGAGCCTGCCGGATCCCGTCCGGTGGCCCGGTCGTCCGTGCGGCGTAGGCCTGGCTCACACCGCGCCGGAGTCCTCCTGTCGAACAGCGCGCAGCAGGTCGTCGCGGGCGCGGGCGACCCGCGAGCGGACAGTGCCGATCGGGCAGTCGCAGATGTCCGCGACCTCCTGGTAGGACAGGCCGAAGACCTGGGTGAGCACGAGTGCTTCCCGGCGTTCCGGGGCGAGGCCGTCGAGCATGGTGTTCAGCTCCACCACGTCCTCGAACCCGGTGCGGGTGCCGCGGTGCGTGCGGGCGTCTGCGGCCTCGACGTAGTCCGCTGACCAGGCGATGGACGGTCGGGCGACGGCCGCGCGGATGTGGTCTACGACGGTCCGCCGGGCGATCGACAGGAGCCACGTGCGGGCAGGCGAGCGGGCCTGGAAGCCGGGCAGGCTGCGCAGGGCGCGGAGGTAGACCTCCTGCGTCAGGTCGTCGGCGACGCCGACGTCCGCCAAGTGGGCGACCAGCCGCCACACGTCGCGCTGGGTGGCGCGGATGAACCGCTCCAGCGCCTCCCGATCGCCCGCTCCGGCGGCCAGCGCCCAGGCTGTCGTGGCTTCATCGTCGCGTGGGGTGGGCACGCCGGGAGGCTAGCCCACGGGATCGTCGGGAACTTTCACCGCGTGCCGGCCGACAATGTGCTCGTGGACTGCGACACCTGCCGGGAAGCCTTGTCAGCGCGCGCGGACGGGGAACCCGAACCCGTGCCCGCCGAGGAGACCGACGCGCACCTCGCCACCTGCGCCGAGTGCCGGGGGTGGCGGGAGAGCGCGGCGGCGCTGACGCGCGCTCTGCGGCTGCGGCCCGCGGTCGACGTGCCCGACCTCACCGAGGCGATCCTGGCCGCGGCCCCTCCGGTGGCGCCGTCCACCCGCGGCTGGACGGCGCGCGCGGCGCTGGCTGGGGTCGCTGTCGCCCAGCTCACCCTGGGACTGGCGCAGGTGTTCGGGGTCGACACCGGCCACGCCGGCCACGCGGGTGGCGCGACGCACCTGTTCAACGAGAGCACCGCGTGGAACCTCGCCCTCGGACTGGGGATGCTCTGGACCGCGCTGCGGCCCGGCGCGACCACGGGTGTGCTGCCCGTCATGGCCGCGTTCGTCGCGGTCCTGGTGCCGTTCTCGGCGCAGGACCTCCTGTCCGGCGCGGCCTCGATGTCCCGGATCACCTCGCACGCCCTGCTGGTGCTCGGCCTGGTGCTGCTGCTCGTGGTGCACCGCGGCCGCGCGCCCGGTGACGGCACGCCGTCCACACGGGTGCCGCGGACCACACCGACGGACCTCGGCGCCGCTGCCGAGGTGCCCGAGAAGTCCGAGCCGGATCGACGGCGGTGGGGGCACCTGCGACCGGTGAGCCGCAAGCACGCCGCGTAGCGGACGCCCGCGACGCGCGGGCGTGTTCCCGATCGCGGGCTCGACCTGCCGGTTCGTGCTTTCCTGGAGGGTGGCCCGGTGGAGGTCCCTGGAGTTCCCCTGGAACTTCCGGGGTCGTTCGTCCGACCGGTGGGGGTGCGCAACTGCTGGGTGGGACGTGAGCGAATGCAGGCATCCGTGGGTGTCCGTGTCTGTTGGTGGGAATGGGTGTCGGTGTCGCGCGCTGCGGTGACGGTGTCATGGGCATGGTGATCCAGGCGTATCGGTTCGCGCTCGACCCGACCGCAGGACAGGAAGCCGCTTTGCGGTCGCATTGTGGTGCGCGGCGGTTCGCGTTCAACTGGGGCCTGGCGGAGGTGACCGCCAACCTCGCGCAGCGGGAAACGGAACGCTCCTACGACCTGTCCGGTGATCATCTCACCCCGGCGGTGTCCTGGTCGGCGTTCGCCCTGCGCAAGCGGTGGAACCAGGCCAAGGACGACCTCGCGTCGTGGTGGCCGGAGAACTCGAAAGAGGCCTACTCCAGCGGCTTTGCGAACCTCGCGACCGCACTGGACAACTGGAAAGCCTCCAACAACGGCACCCGCACGGGGCCGACGATCCGATTCCCGAGGTTCAAGGGCAAACGGCGGGCGATGTCGTGCCGATTCACCACCGGCAGCTTCGGCCCGGTCAACCGCGACCGGCGGCAGGTGCGACTGCCCCGGATCGGCGTGGTCCGCACGCACGAGTCGACCCGGAAGCTGGGCCGGCACGTCGAGCGTGGCACCGCTCGCGTCCGGTCCGTCACGGTCACCCACCAGGGTGGACGCTGGTTCTGCTCGTTGTCGGTCGAGATCGATCGACAGGACCCGGCGCCTGCCCGACCCGATTCGGTAGTGGGTGTCGACCTCGGCATCAAGTCCCTGGCGGTGCTGTCGACCGGTGAGGTCATCGCCAACCCCCGTCATCTCGAGGTAGCGCAACGAGAGTTGCGGCGCCTGCAACGCCAGGCCGCGCGCCGCATCGGCCCGGACCGCCGTACCCGGCGACAGCCCTCGCGGCGGTGGAGGATCACCCATGCCCGTATCACGAAGCTGCACACCGCTGTGGCCAATGCCCGTCGTGACGGCCTGCACAAGCTGTCCACCCGTCTGGTTCGCACTCACGGCACGGTCGTGATCGAGAACCTCCACGTCGTCGGGATGCTCCGCAATCGGCGTTTGGCCCGGCATGTCGCCGGGGTCGGCATGGGCGAGTTGCGCCGTCAGATCGGCTACAAGTCCGGCTGGGTCGGCGGTGCTGTGCATGTCGCGGACCGCTGGTACCCGTCCTCGAAAACCTGTTCGGGTTGTGGTGTGGTGAAAACCAAGCTGGGCTTGTCCGAACGGGTGTTCCGCTGCGAGGAGTGCCCGTTGGCGCTCGATCGTGATCTCAACGCCGCCCGCACCCTCGCCCACCTCGTGGACGAGAGCGTCGGTGGCAGGTCTTCCCCGAGTTGCG
>JBDSAJ010001033.1:0-5764 GCA_039922235.1 Umezawaea sp. | reverse complement strand
CAGGCAAGGGAAACAGGGACAATGCGCAACAAGATCCTCCTCGGTATGGCCGTTCCTGTCGCGACGCTGGCGCTGGTCACCGCCGGGTGCTCAAGCGGTAACGCACAGGGCTCCTCCGTGACCAGCGGCGCGCCGACCTCGGCCAAGCCGCCCACCAAGGACGACATCGCCAAGGAGTTCGACGTCTGGAACGCCGCGTTGGCCACCGGTTCCGCTGAGCAGGTCGCCGACCTGTACGCGCCGGACGCCGTGCTGCTGCCGACCGTGTCGAACAAGGTCCGGACCAATCGCGCCGAGATCGTCGACTACTTCCAGCACTTCCTGGAGAACAAGCCTTCCGGCGTGATCGAACAGGAAGTGGTCAACGTCCTGGACGAGGACAACGCGATCAACACCGGCGTGTACCGCTTCACCCTGACCAAGGACGGCGTGCAGCAGCAGGTCGAAGCGCGCTACACCTTCGTCTACGAACTCGTGGGCGGCAAGTGGCTCATCGTGAACCACCACTCCTCCGCTATGCCGGAGAAGTAGCCGCTCGCAGGCAGATCCGGACGCACAGGCCCCCACCGGCGGCACCGGTCAGGCTCACGGTGCCGCCGTCATCGGCCACCAGTTGCCGGACGATCGCCAGGCCCAGCCCGGAGCCCGCAGGCCCGGTCGTGCCGGGTCCGCGCCAGAACCGGTCGAACGCGCGCTGCCGGTCGGCTTCCGGCAGCCCTGGCCCTTCGTCGGACACCTCCACCACGACCTGGTCACCTTCGAGATGGCTCCGCACGGTGATCGTGCCGCCGTCGGGCGACACCTCCAGCGCGTTGGAGAGCACGTTGTCCAGCACCTGCTCCAGGTTGCCGGGGCTGACGAACACCTCGTGATCGCCGTCGGCGAGTTGCGCGTCCAGACCGACGCCGCGCTCGGCCGCCACGAACCGCCACACCTCGAACCGGTCGGCGACGACATCGGCGACCCGGACCCGTTCCGGCGTGCCCACGGCGGCTTCCGCGCGTGCCAGCGTGAGCAGACCGTTGACCAGCCGGTTCATCCGCACGACCTCGGCGACGGCCAGGTCGACGTCCTCGCGGGTCACCGGATCCGACACGCCGTCGGCGATGTTGTCCAGCGACAGCCGCAACGCCGTGAGAGGTGTGCGCAGTTGGTGGGAGGCATCGGCGATGAAGGAGCGCTGCGAGCGGACCAGGGTGTCGATCGTCTCCGCGGCGTTGTTCAGCGCACGGGCCAGGGTGCGGGTCTCGGTAGGTCCCGTCTCCTCGGCCCGTGCGCCGAGGTCGCCGTCCCGCAGCCGCCGGGCCATCCGGTTGAGCTCGCTGAACGGCCGGGTCAGCCGCCGGGCCAGCAGGGCGCCCAGCACCGCGGCCACGACCAGCACGACCACGGCGAGTCCGCCGCGGAATGCCCAGATCTGCAGTTGGCGTTCGTTCAACGGCGCCGACGGGTAGCTGACCCGCACGGCCCCGACCACGGTGCCGGACGAGTCCCGTGCGGGCACGGCCAGCACCAGGCCCTCGGCGCCCAGTGCGGGCGCGTACTCCCACTCGGCGCTGCCCTGGCCGTTGAGCGCGGCCGTGAACGCGGCATCGTCTGGCGCGGTGGGCAGCGGCAGCGGAGCGGCCGCCGTCCGATCGGCGAGCAGGACGTCCAGCCTGCCTGGTGTCTCCCGCTGGTAGACGGCCGTCAAGCGGGCCAGCGCCTGCCTGGACGGGGCGTCCGACGCCAGGAGCAGGAGCGCGGCCGTGTCCGCCTCCCGGCGCGCGGACGTCGCCACGTCGTCGCGGAGCTGCCAGGTGAGCACGAAGGCGACCGGGATCGTGAACGCCGCGATCGCCACGGCCACCAGCACCACGTAGCTGACGATCAGCCTGCGGTTCACGCGGGGGCGACCAATCGGAAACCGACTCCCCTGACGGTCTCCACGGTCGCCGCGTCGCCGAGCTTGCGGCGCAGGGCGCCGATGTGCACGTCCAAGGTCTTGGTAGACCCGAACCAGTGGCTGTCCCAGACCGCTTCCATGATCGACTCACGGGTCAGCGCGGCACCGGGCTCCTCGGCCAGGTACGCCAGCAGGTCGAACTCCTTCGGCGACAGGGACATCTCGGCGCCGTCCAGGTGCACCCGGCGAGCCCGCCGGTCGATCACCAACCGCCCACCCGCCAAGCCCGCCGCGACCGGTCCGGGATCCAGCACCCTGGTGCGCCGCAGCACCGCCCGCATCCGAGCGACCACTTCCCGAACCCCGAAGGGCTTGGAGATGTAGTCGTCCGCACCGATCTCCAGCCCGACCACCCGGTCCACCTCGTCGGCCCTGGCGCTGATCACGATGATCGGGACGTCACCACGGGCCCTCAACTCCCGACAGACGTCCAGCCCGTCCGTGTCCGGCAGGCCGAGGTCGAGCAGCACCAGTTCGGCAGGCTCAGCGGCGAGCGCCTCCGCGCCGGTGCGGACCCAGTCCACTTCGAACCCGTATCTCCCGAGGCCACGCCGCAACGACTCCGCGATCGGCTCGTCATCCTCAACCAGCAGTACCCGCACCGACCAGATCATGCCACCGTCCACTGTGGCATCACAACAGGTCACCGGTCGGTTGCAGGCCATGGTCAGCCGCGCGCGACGAACCTGGCGACCCCTTCGCCGACCGCGATGTGCCAGTGGAGGTGTCGGTCGTGCTGTTCGCTGCCCAGCGTGGTGAGCACCTGACAGCCGCCATGCCGCTCGACCGCCGATGCGGCTGCTTCCTTGACCGTGGCGAGCAGTTCCAGGGCCAGGTCGTCCTCGAGTTCGAGCAACGAGGAGACGTGGAGCGTGGGGATCACGATGAGGTGATCGGTGCCGAAACCAGGCAGGGGTGGGCGGAACGCGAGGGTGTTCTCGGTGCGGGCGAACACCTCGACTTCCACCTTGCCCGGAATGACTTCGTCGCAGTACCAGTCCGGCCCCATGCCCTGACCGTAGTCGAGCCGGCACGGATCTTGCGTCGACCTGGCACGGTGAGCAAGGGTGGTCCGGTACCGCTGCCGGGGGTGGCGCGGGTTGGGCGGGGAGAGGTTCGTGGGAACGCGTTTCACGCTGCTGGGGGAAGTCGGGGCGCACGTCGACGGACCTGCAGTGGAAATCAGGCAGGGGCAGTTGCGGCGGCTGCTGGCGCTGCTGCTCGTGGACGTCGGCAGAGCGGCGTCGGCGGACGCGCCGGCCGACCGGATGTGGGGCGAACGGCTTCCTCGGCAACCGCGGGAAGCCCTGTACAGCTACGTATCCCGGCTGCGGGCAGTGCTCACGGACGTGGTGATCGAGAGCCGCTCCAGCGACTACGCCCTCGTCGCGGACCCGGCGGCGGTCGACCTGCACAGGTTCCGCGCGCTGGTGGCCGAGGCCGGGTCGGTGCCGGACGACGAGGCTGCCACCGCGCTTGCCGAGGCGCTCGCGCTGTGGACGGGCGAGGCGTTCGCCGGGATGGACTCGCCGTGGTTCGACGCGACGCGCGAGGTGCTGGCGCGCGAACGGCTCGGGGCGCGGCTGGACCTGGCCGACCTGTGGTTGCGCGACGGGAGGCACCCGGTCGGCCCGTCGACGTGCACGCTGACCAGCAACGTGGACAGCGCGGCGACCTTGAGCGGCACCGGGTCGCTGAACTCCTGTGCGCCCGCGGGGATGGCGATCTCCCGGCGGCCGTGGAAGGTCAGGCCGCGCAGGGTGCCGGGCACCACGTCGGCACCGGAGGCCCGGACGGCGACCGACGCGTGGTCGACGGCCATCAGCCGGGTGCCGAAGGTGTTGCCGAGCCGGACCCGGACGTGATCACCGCCCGCGCTGAGGAACAGCACGTTGCGCACGGTCTGGTCGGTCAGGCCCGCTCCCGCCGAACAGCTGGACCAGGGGATGTCGGAGCCGACGACCGGGCTCGCCGCCCAGCTCGCCACCCAGTGCCGTCCCCGGTCCGGGACGGCTGCGGCGTCCGGCACGCCGAGGCCCACGACGACCAAGGCGGACAGGATCGCCGCTGTCACATGACTGCTTCGAACACTTCTCATGCACCCCAGGCTGACCATCAACCGATTAAGGGTCAAGCGTCCGAAGGTCGGATGTCTGCCGAGCGCGTCCGGCTCGCACTTCTAGGGGTACCACCGTCATCGCACTGCGGATGATGGTGAAGCGCAACAAGGTCCTTCGCCCCGAGTGATCATGAAACCGTTGCCATCAGTCACGAGAACCTTCTTGCAACAGAACACTTAACCAGTTAACCCCCAAGGCGTTGACGCCCTTTCGTCGCGCACTCGACAATGTGCCTGGTCGATCAGCAGCGGACCGGGCGGCGAAAGGCGCGGAAGCCCATGACGAGCAGAACCCGCACGCTCGTCGCGTTCGCGGTGTCCCGCACGCTCGCCGCCGGACACCGGTTCCCACCGCCTCGGGCGGCGCCGTCGGACGTGCACGGCTTCCCGCACACCTACTCGTCTGGCGCGAGCATCGGCCTCCGCACTGATGCCCGAGCAGTTGCGGAGCACTGGGTGGTACCCGTGAATATTTCCCACCTGTCGAACTCGTGGACGCCTTCCAGAGGAATGCCCTAGACCGAATAGCCCAAGCGCCGATCAGAACGGGGATCTTTCACGATTCGGCCGCGTCTCGATTGGTGATTTTTAGCGGTAACGTGGCGGTTCGCATATATATACTCAGGGCGGTGAGCGTCGATAGCATCGATCCGCCGATACGAGGAACACCTATGGACAACATCGGCGAAACAACGGGAAAGATTACCGCAGCGGCAGCAGTCCGAGCCGCTGTCGAGCAGTTCGACTCGTTGATGGGCAGGAAGTCGGAAACGGTCTCCGGAGTGCGCGCACTGCCGGAGGGCGGCTGGTCCGTACTGCTGGACGCAGTGGAGCTGGAGCGCGTTCCCGCCACCACCAGCGTCATGGCCACCTACCGCGTCGATGTCGACGCGGCGGGCAACCTCTTCGCCTGCGAGCGACTGAGGCGCTATACCCGCGGGACCACTGACATGTGACGAAAGAATTGGTGTGGTGGATGCCGGACAGCAGACCGAGCTCGTTGGCAGATACGCTGGAGCGCGTTCTTGACAAAGGCGTGGTCATCGTAGGCGACATCGCCGTGAACGTGGTCGACATCGAATTGCTGACACTGCGAATAAGACTATTCATCGCTTCCGCTCAGACCGCCCGCGAAATGGGCATGGACTGGTGGACCGACGACCCTTTCTTCTCACCGAAAACGGTTGCTCGCGCGGCAGAGGTGAGCGAATTGGAACGGCAGAACCTCGAGTTGCGCCACAAGCTGGCCGAACTGGAGCGCGCGACCGCGCCGGGAGCACTGTCGTGAACCGGGGCCTCTACGCCTACGCGATCACCAGGGACCACCGGTCGGACCTCGCCGGATCGCGCCTGATCGCGCACCGCGACCTCGCGCTGGTGGTCGCGGAGGTCGACCTCGACCGGTTCGCGGGCATCACCGCGGAGATGGCGCGGGAGCCATCGGCGGACAGCCCGCTCGTCGCGTTCGTCCAGGAGCACGACCGCGTCGTGCGCGCGGTGTTCGAGCGGGAACCCGTGCTGCCGCTGCGGTTCGGCACCATCCTCGGCAGCGTCGAGGACGCTCGACACCTGCTCAGCACCCGCCACGGCGAGGTGGCGTCGTGGCTGGAGCGGGTCGAGGGCCGCCGGGAGTGGGGCGTCCGCGTCCGAGCGGCCGCCGCCCCGGCGTCCACCGAGCAGGGTCACGACTGGATGTCCGG
>JBDSAJ010001032.1:0-11038 GCA_039922235.1 Umezawaea sp. | reverse complement strand
GGGGGGCGGCTGATGGGTCGATTTTCGTGTATCGGCTTGGGGGTGTGGGCTGAGGCTGCTTTGGTGGGTGGGGCTGTGGCTTGACGTGACTTTGGTGGGTTGACGCTGTTCTGGCGGGTCGGGCTCTGCTGGGTGGGCTGTCCTGGCGGGTCAGGCTCTGGCTTGACGGCTCTCGTGGGTCGGGCTCTGGTGGGTGGGCTGTGGCCCAACGCCGTCCTGGTGGGTCGGGTGCTGCTGGGTCACGCTCTGCTCGACGCGGTTCCGGGGTGGGTCGAGCTGTGGTGGTCGAGTTGGGGCTGGGGAGGCTCTGTTGGGTCGGGCTGGGGTGGGGTGGGCTCGTTTAGCCGGCACTGTTGAGCGGATCTGGGGTGCGGGTCTAGCTGGAGCGGTCGATTCACCCGAATGAGTGGCCCTTGGGCTGCGTAAAGGGCCCGGAATTGTCGGACCCCAGTCGTAGCGTGTGTGTCGGGGGGTTTCTGCTCATCAGGGGACGCCTGGTCAGAGCTGCCTGTGGCTGGGTTACGGCCTTAGATGCGGCCGTGGGGTGATTCGCTGGGTAGGCCCGCTTGGGCGCTGTGGCTGAGTGCTTCCACTTGAGTGCGGAAGTTGCGTGCTCTCGTTTGCAATAGGTGGTGGTGTCACCCCGCTCGCGCAATTGTTTCCATGGTCGGCACCGGGAGAGTGGATGTCCCCGCAGTGGCCGGATTGGGTGGTGGCTCCGGAAGCTTGGCCGCCGGTCGAGTGGTGGGTCTGGAAATCCAGCCGCTAGTTGAGTGGTGGGTCGGAAGCTTGACCGCTTGTTGGACGGTGGCTCCCGGAAGTCTTGCCGCCGCTGGGTAGCGGATTCAGAAGCTTGACCACCGATGTGTGGTGGGTCCAGAAGCTCAGCCACAACCGCGTGTTGGTGATGGGTCCAGAAGCCAGCCGCAGCCGAGTGTTGGTGATGGTCCGGAAGCCCGGCCGCTCACTGGGCGGTGGGTCCAGAAGTTCGGCCGCCCGTTGAGCGGTGGCTCCGGGAAGCCTGGCCACCGTCAAGTGGTGGGTCCAGAAGCCAGGCCAGAAGCCCACCCACCAGTCAAGTGGTGGCCCAGGGAACTCGCGCGGCGGCCGGGGGCACCGGGCGGGTGCCGGTCGAGTTGTGGTCGCGGAGTCTGGCCGTCTGCGGCTCCGGGCCGGCCTGCCGACTGGGCCTTCAAGGGGTCAGTAGCCGTGGCGGGGGCGGCGGGTGCGGGAGGTCCAGCAGGCCAGGTGCCAGTGGCGGCGTTCTTCTACCGAGCCGTAGTCCGTTGTGGGCCAGGCGACCAGGTGGGGGGTGCCCGGTTGGATTTGGTGGTCGCAGCCCGGGCAGCGGTAGTGCTTTGTGGTTTGGGTTCCTGCGACGTTGCGGACTTGCCAGTCGCCGTCTGTCGCGGACTCGGTGCGCGCCCAGCCCGTGCCGCCGCCCAGCGGTCGGTCGTCGTCGGCCGAGATTGGGCGTTTCGGGTGGTTGCGGCGCGGCACGAGGGACCAGACTACCGATGGGGTGAGCGGCTTGGGAGGATGGTGGGGTGCCGACCTATGAGTTTCGCTGCAAGGCCTGTGGTTCCACGTTCGAGGTCAAGCGGTCTATGAGTGCGTCCGGGGATCCCGCCGCGTGTCCGCAGGGGCACGATGACACCGTGAAACTGCTGTCCGTGGTGGGGGTTGCCACGGCTGGGGCGGCGCCGGAAAGCGGTGGTGGCGGTGGGTGTTGTGGTGGAGGGTGTTGCGGTTAGGACTTCGGTTCCTTGGCGATGAGCACTTCGGCCAGGTGTTTGCCCTGGTCGCAGATCGCGCCGAACTTGTTCGAGCCGTCGATCACGATGATGCCCAAGCCGCCGCCCGCATAGTCCAGGACCAGCACGCAGGAGGGCTGGACCTCGGCGTCGCTGGTGCGGTCCAGGTAGGTGACCTTGCGGTCGTTGAGGTCGTACTCGCCGGAGTTCTCCTGGAGCGCGACGGGCTTGCCCGCGCGGTAGCGGAGGGTGACGCCGACGTCCAGGTCGCCGGACTTGGTCTGCCACTTGCACGACTGGTCGTAGGTCGGGTCGTAGTCGCGTTCGGTGGGTGGGGCGTTCTTGTCCGTGGCGGGGTACGGCAGGTCAGCCCAGCCCATGAGGCCGCACAGGTTCTTGACCGGGTCGGCGGGGACGTCGGGGTCCGACGGCGGGGTCGACTCGGAGGACGGGTCGGTGGGGTACGACGGGTCGGTCGACTCCTGTTGCGGGGAGAACGGGGAGTCGGCGGTGAGTTGGGGTTCGACCACCGCCGCGCCCCGGACCGAGTACGCACATCCGCTCGTCAACCCGAGCACCACCACCAAGAGCGAGATCACCGCGCGCCGCATGTAACCACCATGCCAAACGTTGGCGCCGTCGTGCTCGGCGGCTCGGGTTTCCGATCGCGCCTCAGGTGTAGTCGCGGAAGCCCTTGCCGGTCTTGCGGCCCAGCCGTCCCGCGGTGACCAGGTGCTCCAGGAGTGGGGCCGGGGCGAAGCCCGCTTCGCGGAACTCCAGGTAGAGGGTGCGTTCGATCGCCAGGGACACGTCAAGGCCGACGACGTCCAGCAGTTCGAACGGCCCCATGGGCAGGCCGCAGCCGACCTTCATGGCGTTGTCGATGTCGTTGGCGTCGGCGTAGTGGGCTTCGAGCATCTTGACGGCGTCGTTGAGGTACGGGAACAGCAGGGCGTTGACGATGAACCCGGCGCGGTCGCCGCAGTGGACCGGCTGCTTGCCCAGGTCGAGGCACACCTTGCGCGCGGTGGCGACGACGTCGGCGGACGTGGAGATGGTGTCGACGATCTCGACCAGCTTCATCACCTGGGCGGGGTTGAAGAAGTGCAGGCCGACGACGTCGCCCGGCCTGCTGGTGGCCGCGGCGCACTCGATCACCGGCAGCGAGGACGTGGTGGTGGCGAGGACCGCGCCGGGCTTGCAGACCTCGTCCAGCGCCTGGAAGACGGACTTCTTGACGTCCAGGTCCTCGGCGACGGCCTCGACCAGCAGGTCGCAGTCGGCCAGTTCCACGAACTCCACCGCAGGTGAGATGCGGCCGAGCACGGCGAGGGCGTCCACTTCGGACAGCCTGCCCTTGGACACAGCCCGGTCCAGCGACTTGCGCACCTTGGCCAGCGCGCCTTCGGCCTTGTCGAGCGTGCGGGCGCGCAGCACGACGTCGTAGCCGCGCTTGGCGAACACCTCCACGATGCCGGTGGCCATCGTGCCGGTGCCGATCACGCCGACGCGCTGGACCTCGCGCACCGAAAGGGAGTCCGAGGCGGCAACTGGCGTGTGGACGTCCGGGACGACGGTGGAGGAGTCGGGCGCGTCGTAGGTGTAGAAGCCGCGGCCGGACTTCCGGCCGAGCAGCCCGGCGGTGATCATCTGCTTGAGCACCGGGGCCGGGGCGTGCAAGCGGTTGCGGGACTGGTGGTACATCGTGTCGAGGATCTCGTACGCCGTGTCCAAGCCGATGAGGTCCAGCAGCGCCAGCGGGCCCATCGGGTAGCCGCAGCCGTAGCGCATGGCGGCGTCGAGGTCTTCCCTGGTGGCATAGCGGGACTCGTACATCCGCACGGCGTGGTTGAGGTAGCCGAACAGCAGCGCGTTGGCGATGAACCCGGCGCGGTCGCCGATCACGACGGGGGACTTGCCGAGGCGCTCGACCAGCGCGACGACGTCCGCGACGACGTCGGGCTCGGTGACCACGGACCGGATGACCTCGACCAGCTTGAGGACCTGGGTGGGGTTGAAGAAGTGGGTGCCGACGACCTTGCCCGGCCGTCCGGTGTGGACGCCGATCTCGGTGATCGACAGCGACGAGGTGTTGGACGCGAAAACGGTGTCGGGCGGGCAGATCCGGTCCAGCTCCGCGAACACGGCGGCCTTGAGCTCCATGCGCTCGGGCACGGCCTCGATCACGATGTCGCACCCGGCGAGGTCGGCCAGCACCGTGGTGGTGGTGATCCGGCCGAGCAGTTCGGCCTTGCCCGCCTCGTCCAGCTTGCCGCGCGCCACGGCCCTTGAAGTGGAGTGCTCCAAGTGGCCGAGACCGCGCTCCAGGCCCGCCTCGTCCACGTCGACCGCGATCACGGTGAGCCCCGTGCGGGCGAACACCTCGGCGATGCCCGCGCCCATCGTGCCGAGTCCGACCACTCCGACCGTGCTGAACTGGCGCGCCACAACGACCTCCCAGGGTGCTACCGAACGGTAACTTGTGGCGACTATGCCACGGACCGGGCGGTCCGACGCGTGAGCTTCACCATCGGGATCGTGCAAGTTATCGGTTCACTCGTCGAATCCGCGCTCCGCGAGCTCCTCGATGCGCCGCAACGCCTCCTGGGCGTCCGCGCCGCTGGCCACGACCTCGATGCGCGCCCCGCCAGGCGCTCCCAGCGCCATCAGCGCGAGCACGCTCGACGCGTCGGCCTCGTCGCCGCCGAACCGCACCACGACGTTCGCGTCCAGCCCGGCGACCGTGCGCGCCAGCAGCGCCGACGGCCGCGCGTGCAGCCCGACCTCGTTGGTCAGCAGCACGTCCAGGCTCGCCGCGTTCGTCACGAGCCGCAGCGACGGCCGCGCGTCGGGCTTGGGCGAGCCTGGGGTGGCACTCGCCGCCGCCACGGCCACCTCCGCCATCGCGACACCGCCCTGCGCGGCCACGGCGGCGGAGACGGCGCCTTCCACGAGCGGGGCGTCGATCACGAGCACCCGCGCGTCGTCGACCTCCTCCACCGCCATCTCGGCGACCATCTTGGCGCTGCCGAGGTCGTAGAGGACGACCACGCCCGCGCCGGAGTCCGCTTCGGTCACAGCGCTGACGACGGCCTCGTAGTCCGTGCCCAGTCCGCCGTCACCGTCGCCGCCCGTGGGCACGATGGTGACGTCCGGCGCCATCTGACCCGCCAGCTCGGCGACGCCCTCGGCCAGTTTCCGGCTGTGGGAGATGAGCACCAAACCGACCCGCGTGGTCATGGCGTTCCCCCGTTCGGGGTGCGTTCGACACGGGGTGCTTGGGCGTTCGACTCGCGGCATGTCATCGGGAGTTGCTCGCGGCGTCGGCGAAGGTGCGGAGGAGGAGGGCGATGGAGCGGGCACCGGGATCCATGTGGCCGATGCTGCGTTCGCCCAGGTAGGAGGCGCGGCCCTTGCGGGCGGGGATGAGGACCGTGGAGTCCGCGCCCTCGGCCGCCGCGTCGGCGGCGGCGGCCAGCACTGCCGGGACCTGCTCGCCGCGTTCGGCGGCGCTCTCCGCGGCCAGCACGGCGGGCAGCAGTGCGTCGACCATCGTCTTGTCGCCGCGTTCGGCCTTGCCGCGGGCGACCACGCCGTCGAGCGCCGCGCGCAGGGCGCGGGCCACGATGTCCGTGTCCAGTTCACCCGCGTCCTTCACGGACGTCGCCGCCCGCAGGAACGCCGTGCCGTACAGCGGGCCCGCCGCGCCGCCGACCTTGGAGATCAGCGTCGTGGCGACGAGTTTCAGCACGCCACCGGGCGAGTCGGGGGCGTCGCGCTCCAACGCGACCACGAGCGCCGCGAATCCGCGCCGCATGTTCTCGCCGTGGTCACCGTCGCCGATCTCGCGGTCGAGCCGGTTCAGCTCGTCGCGGTGCTCATCCAGCACCTTGGCCGCCGTCCGCATGACGACCACCACTCCGTGCGCCGAACACGCCACCACGGTCAAACCCCCCAGCGCAGGGCCGCCGTGTGGACCGGTGCGTCCCACAGTTCGACCAGTTCGTCGTCCAGCTTCAGCAGGGTGAGGCTCATGCCCTGCATCTCCAAGCTGGTGACGAAGGGGCCGACCAGCCGCCTTTCCACCACGATCCCCCGTTCCGCCAGCAACCGCTCCGCGATGCCGTGCGCCAGGTAGAGCTCGATGAGCGGGGTTCCGCCCATCCCGTTCGTGAACAGCAGGACGCGGTCGCCTTCCGCGAAGGGCAGGTCCTCGACGATCGGGTCGAGCAGGCTCTTGACCATCTCGTCGGCGGTGCCGATCGGCACCCGCCGCCTGCCCGGTTCGCCGTGGATGCCGATGCCGAGTTCGATCTCGTCGTCGGCGAGGGTGAAGCCGGGCTCCCCGGCGTGCGGCACGGTGCCCGCCGCCAGCGCGAGGCCCATCGACCGGACCTGGCCGATCACCCTGCGCGCCAGCGCCTCGCAGCCGTCGAGGTCGACGCCGCGTTCGGCGGCGGCTCCGACGACCTTCTCCAGCAGCAGCGTCCCGCCGACGCCGCGCCTGCCCGCCGTGTAGAGCGAGTCGGTGACCGCCACGTCGTCGTCGATCACGACGGTGCGCACGTCGATGTCGTCAGCGGCGGCCAGCTCGGCCGCGGTCTCGAAGTTGAGCACGTCGCCGGTGTAGTTCTTCACGATCAGCAGGGCGCCGACGCCGCCGTCGGTCTTCTGCACGGCGGCCTGGACCTGGTCCGGGGTGGGCGAGGTGAACACGTGGCCGGGACAGGCGGCGTCCAACATCCCGCGACCGACGAACCCGCCGTGCATCGGCTCGTGGCCTGCGCCGCCGCCGGAGATGATGGCCACCTTGCGCGCCACGGGGGCGTCCGCCCGCACGACGACGGCCGGGTCGAGCTGGACCTCGATCAGGTCCGGGTGCGCCAAGGCCATTCCCCGCAGGGACTCCTCGACCACAGTGGACGGATCGTTGATGATCTTCTTCATCGTGCCCTCCCGATCGGCGGTGACCGAATGCCCAATTAGTACCCCAGGTCACGAGCCGTCGGAACAGCACTAATACCCCGACCTTTGCCAGGGTGGCCTAAGAAGAGCAGGTCAGTGACCACAAGTGCAGGAGGTCGTTGGCGGGCCTGGGCGCGGCGAAAGCAGGTCACGCCAAGCCGGTCGTGGAGGAGACGTGGCTCATCGGCGCCGATGCCGTGCTGACCGACCTGGAGGAGCAAGCCGGATGCCCGGTGCGGAGGCTCTCCGCACCGGGTGCCGAGCGGTCAGCGGCCGTAGAGCAGCCGAGCCAGGCGCAGGACGTGGCGCACGGTGCGCGAGCCGCGGTCGTAGGTCATCGGGTTGAGCATCGCCCGGAAGCGCAGCCGCGTCACCGCTTGGGGGGCGGCGAACTCGCGCAGCCCGTCCTCGCCGTGGATGCGACCGAACCCGGAGTCGCCGATACCGCCGAACGGCAGGCCGGGCATCGCCGCGAACGCCAGCACGGCGTTGATCGACACCATGCCGCAGCGCATCTTGCGGGCCAGCTCCTCGCCGCGGCCACGGGAGAACACCGAGCCGCCGAGCCCGTACCGCAGCCCGTTGGCCAGCCGCACGCCCTCGTCCGCGTCCTTGACCCTGGTGATCACCAGCGTCGGCCCGAAGGTCTCCTCGGTCACCGCCGTGGAGTCCTCCGGCACGTCCACCAGCACGATCGGCTCCACGTACGGCGGCCGGATCGAGTCCAGCCCGCCGACGACGGCCCGTCCGCCGCGGTCCAGCGCGTCCTGCACGTGCGACTGGATGATCTCGACCTGGCGCGGCATCGTGATCGGTCCGAACGTGGCGTTCGGCTCGCCGCCGGGCCGCAGCTTCGCCGCCTGCTTGGTGACCAGTTCGATGAACTGGTCCGCCACGGACTCGGCCACGTAGACCCGTTCCACCCCGGCGCAGCTCTGGCCGGCGTTGAAGAGACCGCCCCACACGGCCGCCGCGGCGGCGGCCTTCACGTCCGCGTCGTCCGCGACGATCAGCGCGTCCTTGCCGCCGCACTCGACCAGCACCGGGGTCAGCGACTCGGCGCACGCCGCCATCACGCGCTTGCCGGTCGGCGTGGAGCCGGTGAACGCGAGCTTGTCGACGCCCGCCCGGCACAGGGCCGCGCCCGTCTCGCCGAAGCCCGTGACGACCTGGAACAGGGCGGCGTGCTCCGGCACCGCCTCGCCGAACGTCCTGGCCAGGAACTCACCGACACCGGGCGTGAACTCGCTGGGTTTGAACACCACGGCGTTGCCCGCGGCGAGCGCGTAGGAGATCGACCCCATCGGCGTGAACGCCGGGTAGTTCCACGGGCCGATCACGCCGATCACGCCCAGCGGCTTGTACTCGATGCTGGCGGCGTGGTTGTACATCAGCATTCCGGGTGACACCCGGCGCTTGCCGAGCACGCGGCTCGCGTTGCGGGTGGCCCAGTGCAGGTGGTCGATCACCAGCACCAACTCGGTCCGCGCGTCGTCCGCCGACTTGCCGGTCTCGTTGCTGATCACTGCCTGGAACTCGTCGAGCTTGTGGATCAGCAGCTTGCGCCACGCGACGAGCTTGGCGCGCCTGCCGTCGGGGCCCAGGTCGGTCCAGTCCGCGGTGGCCGAACGGGCGCGCCGCACGGCGGCTTCGACGTCGGCGGCCGTGTGGACCGCGTGGTGGCCGACGACCTCACCCGTGCGCGGGTCCAGTGACGCGAACCGCGTCTCCCCGCTGTCCGCTTCGGTGGACTCGGCTGGGGCGGTCTGCGTCATGAGCCCTCCAGTGGTGCTGCGCTGCGGCTGGTTACCCAAGAGTAGGGGAATTCCGCGCCACCGTAAGCCCCAGTCAAGCCTTCGGGAGCTTCGGCAGCAGCGACTTGGCGAAAGCCTGCGCCTTCGCGCAGCGGTCGAACTCGGCGCTCTTGGAGCCCGCGGACTTCACCTCGACCACCTCGCCCTCGTTGTCCTCACCCCTCAGCTGCACCCACCGGACGGTGCACGAGGGGAACGAGGTGGCGCTGTCGACCTGGTACGCCTTCACCCCACCGAGGTCGATCTCGGTCTGCTTGGGGTCGAACTTGTCGTCCTTCGGGAGGAACCCGCCGCGGAAGTCGAGGGTCATCTCGGCGGTCTTGCCGACCCACGAGCAGTTGTGCAGGCCGTACGGGTAGCGGCGCGGGGACTTGTCCACCGCCTCGACCAGTGCCGCGTCCGACGGCAGCTCGCACGGGTCGAGCGTGATCACCGAGCCCTTGGCGGGTGTCCGGGTGGCGGACTTGCCCTTGGCGAGCTGCACCACGGACTCGGCGACCTTGCGGCCGGGCACGCAGCCGTCGCCGTCCTTGTAGCCGACCTGCACGGTGAACGCGAGGGCCGGATCGTCCTGGGTGATGACCGAGACGAAGCAGGCGCTGCCCTCCAGCACCTGCTCGTAGCTGCGCAGCCCGGCGATCTGCTTGTCCGCCTTCTTGACCTCGCTGGTCATGCTCTGGCCGACCTCGACGGTGATCGAGAGGTCCTTGCCGTCCTTGTCCTTCATGAAGTTCGAGCACCTGGAGAACCCGCTGGGCGAGACGTCGTCCGGCTTGCCCAGTTCCTTGAGCGTGTCGTCGTCCAGGAGCTTGCACGGGTCCAGCAGCCGCAACTTGTCCACCGCGAACGCCGGGTCGACCGGCTCGCCCGTCGCGGTGGAGCCCGTCACGGGCTTCTCCGACGAGTCGGCGGCGTTCGCCTGGATCGTGCTGCGCGGGAACGGCGGCTTCTTCGCCAGCGCGTCCGACCCGCACCCGGCTGCGAGGAGGGCGAGCGCGCAGAGAGCGGCGGCGACCGCGGGGACGGGGCGGGCAAGACGAGGCACGAGGTGCACGGTAGCGAGCGAAGGTGGTGGTTCTTGAGCTAACCCGGCAGTTGAGGCCAATCAGACACCGTGGTCGAGGTCACGGAGGGCTTCGGGAACGATTCAGAAGATCAACGCGCTGTAACCAGTGCAAGTGATTTCGACCGAGAGGAATTCATGTTGGGCAAGCACAGGACCAAGCGCTCGATGATCGGCCGTGCGATCCGCTGGATCGACGACTGGACGGTCGAGGCTTTCAACCCCGTCTACCCGCACCACAAGCGCAGGTCGTGACTTGGTCAGGGGACTCCCCGACCAAGTCACGAGCCCCCGGACGCGCAGCGTTCGGAATCTTTCCTTGGTCGTGACCGGACGTGGACTCCTCCGACCGGTCACGAGCCCGGCAGCGTCGCCGTGGCTCACCCCACTAAGGCACTTCCCCGGCCGCAGTCTCTGCCGGCAACTCCTCAGGAACGATCAGCGGCTTCGTGAACGTCCACGTCCCGAAGAACGCGGCCACCACGAGCATCCCGATCCCGGACCAGAGGTTGATGTTCAGCCCGTCCGCCTTGGCCAAGTCCGCGTCGTTGGTGAACCCGAGCCCCACGATGGTCAGCACGACGCCGTAGATGCCGAACAGCACGGCGATGATCAGGCGGAGGTCGAACAGACCCGCCTTGTGGCCCTTCTCAGCCATGTCGGACCCCTCAGCCGAAGATGATGTAGAGCGCGGTGGTCAGTACGAGCACTCCGCCGCCGAGCAGCGCGGGCGAGCGGTACCAGCCCGCGTCGTCGCCGGTGGTGGAGTGCGTGCGGTCGGCCTTGGGCGTCAGGCTGTAGACCAGACCGCCCAACTGCTGCTCCGGCACCGGTTTCGTGAACATCGTGACGACGACGCTGACCACGATGTCCAGCACGAACGCGACGCTCGCCCCGACGAAACTGGCGCCCTGACCCGGCAGGTCCAGCACGCCGAGCAGCTTCGGGTCTGCCATCACGAAGACGACGACGGCACCGAGCGTGCCCGCCACGAGGCCGATCCAGCCCGCCGCCGCGGACATCCTCTTCCAGAACATGCCGAGGATGAACGTGGCGAACAGCGGCGCGTTGAAGAACGAGAACAGCGCCTGGATGTAGTCCATGATGTTGCCGTAGCCCGACGCGATGAACGCCGTGCCGATCGCGATGACCGTGCCGCCGATCGTGGCCAGGCGGCCGACCCGCAGGTAGTACTCGTCCGGGCGGTCCTTCTTGACGTAGTCCTGCCACAGGTCGTAGGTGAACACCGTGTTGAACGAGCTGACGTTCGCCGCCACACCGGCCATGAACGACGCCAGCAGGCCGGTGATCGCGATGCCCAGCATCCCGTTGGGCAGCAGCTCGCGGATGAGCAGCGGCAGCGTCTCGTTGTAGGTGATCCCGCCGGAGTCCTGGCCCGCGTTGAGCGCCTGGACCTGCGGGATCACCACCGCGGCGATCAT
>JBDSAJ010001031.1:0-18203 GCA_039922235.1 Umezawaea sp. | reverse complement strand
TCGAAAGGCAGGTGCAGCTTGAAGAACACGTCCTGCAGGCCCATGACGCCGAGGCCGACCGGCCGCCAGCGCGGGTTGCTGCGCCCGGCCTGCTCGGTCGGGTAGTAGTTGATGTCGATCACGCGGTCGAGGAACACCACGGCGGTGCGGACCGTGGCCCGCAACCGTTCCCAGTCGACGTCGTCGCCATCGACGTGCGCGCCGAGGTTCACCGAGCCGAGGTTGCACACCGCGGTCTCGGCGTCGCTGGTGACCTCCAGGATCTCCGTGCACAGGTTCGACAGGTGCACGACGTTGCCCGGTTCCGCGGTCTGGTTGCAGGTGCGGTTGGAGGTGTCCTTGAACGTCTTCCACCCGTTGCCGGTCTGCGCCAGCGTGCGGATCATCCGCCCGTAGAGGTCGCGCGCCTTGACGGTGCGCACCGCGCGGCCCGCCTCCTCGGCGGCCCGGTAGGCCAGGTCGAACTCCTCGCCCCACAGGTCGGGCAGTTCGGGGCACTCGTCCGGGTCGAACAGCGACCAGTCGGCGTCGGCCTCGACGCGGCGCATGAACTCGTCGGGGATCCAGTTGGCCAGGTTGAGGTTGTGCGTGCGGCGGGCGTCCTCGCCGGTGTTGTCCCGCAGTTCCAAGAACTCCTCGACGTCCGGGTGCCAAGTCTCCAGGTAGACGCAGGCGGCGCCCTTGCGCCGTCCGCCCTGGTTGACCGCCGCGACCGACGCGTCGAGCGTACGCAGCCACGGCACGATCCCGTTGGAATGGCCGTTGGTGCCGCGGATCAGCGCGCCGCGCGACCGCACCCGCGACCACTGCACGCCGATACCACCCGCGAACTTCGACAGCCGCGCGATCTGCGCGTACCGGTCGTAGATCGACTCCAGCGCGTCGCGCGGCGAGTCGAGCAGGTAGCACGAGGACATCTGGGTGTGCCGGGTGCCGGAGTTGAACAGCGTCGGCGAGCTGGGCAGGTACGCCAGCGACGACATCAACCGGTAGAAGTCGATCGCCTCGGCGGCGGTGTGCGACAGCCCGCAGGCGACCCGGAGCAGCCAGTACTGCGGCAGCTCGATCACGGCGCGCTTGGCGGGGTGCCGCAACAGGTAGCGGTCGTAGACCGTGCGCAGGCCGAAGTACTCGAACCGCCCGTCGGCGGTGACGTCGATCGCGTCGTCCAACTTGCGCGCGTTCGCCGCGACGAATCGGGCGGTGCTGTCCCCGATCAGGCCCTCGGCGTGCCCGAGCGCGATGCTCTGGCTGAACGAGTGCACGCCCTGCCCGCGGACCTCCTTGTCGATGTAGGCCGCCAGCAGACCCGCCGCGAGCTTGGAGTACTCCGGTTCCTCTGCGACCAGCTCGGCCGCCGTCTGGATGGACAGGCGGTCCAACTCGGCGGTCGTGGCGCCGTCGTAGAGACCGCTGATCGTCTTGGTCGCGACCCGCAGGGGCTCGACGGCGCCCAAGCCGACCGCGCAGCGCCGAACAGCGCGCACGATCTTGTTCACGTCAACGGGCTCGAACGCCCCGCTGCGCTTGCGCACCTGCATGGTGGCCCGTTCAGACCCGGTACCTGCATCGGCGACCGGTGGTGCCGACAGGTCGGAGACCGTCACAGCTCTCTCCTCGCGAGCTCATGGACCCACGAGGCGGCGAGGAATGAGCGGGCACGCGCGACCGCCAGTCCTCGCGCCCTCCCTCGGGGCCGCGGACACCCGCGCACGGGGTGTGCACGGGGCGCTGGCAGGTCTTCGGACTCACGGGCGTGCCTCTCGGCGCCTACCGGCCGTCGCTTCCCAGACATCAGCGTCCAGTGCTTCGTTGACGGCTTTCGTTCCCGTTCACCGCTGCGGGGCAGTCCCGGACTCACACCGGGTTCCCTCTTGCGACGACCGCTCTGGCTGAGCGGCCGAACCAGCTAGAGCGGCACAATACATGGATATCCCGACCGCTCTCGACCACCACATCTAGTAGGCGTGTCGTCAGTTGGAGCATGGCACCCACGCTCGTCAAGGTGGGTCAGGGCAGCAGGGCGGTCAGCACCCGCTCGCAGCGGACCGGGTCGATGGTGAGGCCGTTCTCCAGCCCCCACAGCCAGTAGTCGATGCACCGCGCGACCACCCACCCGCGTGCGGCGTGCAAGTCGAGGTCGCCCGCTTCCACGAGGACGCGCAGCAGTCGGCGCACCGCAGCGTCGGAATCCAGGGCGTCGTCGTCGGCCCTGGTCCACATCAGTTCCGGCACCGAGAACTCCGGCCGGCCCCGCACCGCCCGCGGGTCCACCGCGAGCCACGGTTCCCGTTCCCCGGCCAGCACGTTGCCGTAGTGCAGGTCGGCGTGGATCAGCACGCCATGATCCTGCCCGCCCAACTCGCCCGCGACGCCGCGCGCGGCGTCCAACCACGCCGACGGCACCGGGTCGCCCAGCGCCCGCTGCCGGGGCAGGAGGTGGTCGACCATGACGTCCGCGATCTCCGACAGGGGACGCAGCCCGGCCGGGGCGGGCACGGCGAGCCTGCGCACCAGCGCACCCGCCACCTCGGCCGCCTCCCACAGGCCCACGTCGTGCAGGGAGCGGTCCGGGTCGAGCCGTTCCACCAGCAGCGCGCCGACCTCAGGCTCCGCCGCGAACAACCGCACGGCGCCGCGCCCGTTCCACGTGGTCAGCGCCACGGTCTCGTCAACGGTGGACTCCTCCAGCCAGCTCAGCTTGAGCACGCACGGCACGTCCGCCCGGTGGACCAGGACCACCAGCCCCAAACCGCCGTGCAGGAGGGGCACGTCATCACGGGTCAGCGCTCACTCCGCGCACAACCGCTCCACCAGACCCGGCAGCGTGGCCACCCAGTCCCGACCGGCCTCACCGGCGACCCTGGTCCGCCACTCCACGAATTCAGGCGGTACGACCACATCACCGCCCGTAGTCGATCTACGACTCCTCACCAGCGCACCTCCCCAGGCTGTCCCGTTCTTCCTCGGGTTCACGGATCCGCCTGCGCGGCGTTCTCGTCTTCCGACGAGGCCGGTGGCCCTCGGGCACTATCGCGCGGTGCGGATCAGGACACATCGCACCACGTCTCAAATCGGGCCTGGTTGTGCCGTTCCCGGTAGCCTCCCGCCCAGTCGATCTTGGAGGTGTTCGATGGGAATCCGCTCATCATCCGTTGCGGTGCTGACCGCACTGGCAATGCTCACCACCACCGCGCAGGCCTCGGCGGCGCAGCGGGTGTCGTTGACGCCGCTGGCCGATGTCGCCGCGGAGCGCGTGCTGGTCGCGGATCTGGTGGCGGCGGCCAAATTCGGTACGACGTCCCCGATCGACGACCCGGCGCGGGAACAGGTGCTGCTGGACACCGTGACCGCCAAATCGGTTGACCTGGGAATCGATCCGGCCATGTCGAGGCGGATTTTCCGCGACCAGATCGAGGCGAACAAGGACGTGCAGCGGGGGTTGTTCGCGCGGTGGACCGAGCACCCGGAGCAGGCGCCCACGGAGCGGCCCGACCTGGCCACGGAAGTCCGCCCCAAGCTCGACCTCATCACCACGCGGTTGTTGGAGCAGATCCGCGACACGGAGACCCTGCGCAGGAGCCCTGCCTGCCACGGTCACCTGATCGTCGCGATCGTCCGGACCGATTTCGCGCGGGACCTGGACGGCTTGCACCGGAGGGCGCTCAACCGCTCGCTCGACTCCTTCTGCGGGTGACGCGCCTGTCGCGATCCAACTCGGCAGGTCGATGTTGCAAGCCGTGTTCACCAGGTCGTCGAAGGTCAATTCGGTCAACACTGAACCAATAGGGACTGCCGTGATCGATCAGGTGAGCTCTGGACTGAACGCAGTGTGAAACACCGTTCACGGCGCGCAGTCAACTGGCGAAGACCTGGTCAGCGCCGTCGAATACCGGTGGTCCGGCTCGATCCAGCGGCGTACCCCGAAGCGGACCTCCATCGCCGGGATCGCCGTGCCCACCGTGGGCGACAAGGGCGTCCGGCCCTCGTCGGTGGCCACGCTGGACGCCATCACCACCAAGTACGCCGGACGAGGCAAGACCGTGGAGATCGTCGGCCTCAACGAGCGCAGCGCCAGGATGCACGGCGCCGCTCACCCGCAGCCACTGAGAGCCCTGCGCCCCAGAGCTAGCGGGATCGGCCTCGGCGGGGGTTGAGGCGGCTCCACACGAACAGCACGAGCGCGCCGAAGGCGACCGCCACGATGACGTTGATCGTGTCGCCGCTGGTGGCTCCTGTCGTGGGTTGCTGCTGCACAACGGGATTCGCCTGCGGTTGCACTGGGACGGGCAGGTTCTTCACAGCCGCGGGCGCGGCGAGCGCGGGCAGCGGGATGGCCTCGGTGTCGGTGAAGTCGACCAGGCCGGTCGCCTCGATCACCTTGATGTGGTCGAGCACGACTTCCATGCAGCGCTCGGCGAACGCGCGGATATCGGTGTTGCGGGTGCTGCTGCGGATCTGGGCGAGGAACTTGAAGACGCCGCCGTGCGCGGCGCGCAACCGGTTGGCGAAGATCTTGTCGAACTCCACGGTGCCCGCGGGCGCGGATCGCAGTTCGCCCAGCCACGACCGCTGGTCGGCGTTGGGTTCGGTCGGCAGCGCCATGCCGAACTTCGCGCCGAGTTCGAGCACCTTGCGGTCGAGTTCGGCGTGTCCGTTGACGAGGTGGTTGCCCGCGTCCTTCACCTTGGGGTTGGCGGACTTCTCGATCCCCATGCGACCGCTGGGGCCTTCCCAGAGCCCGGCGAGCCGGACCTTGGTGAGCATGTCCCGGCCGGGCGCGCTCAGCGGTCCCGACGGCGTCGTCTGCGTGCCCACGTCATCCGCCTGGCGCGCCACCGCGCTGCCCACCGGTACGAGCAGCGCCACGACCACGGCTACCACGCTCGCCATGACCGCTCGCACGAGACGCATGGACATCGCACCCCCACCTTCGTCCGACCGAAACCCGTGGCTACCGACGAACCGGACTACGGCCGAGGCGAACACCCAGATCATTGCCCTGGGCAAACGTTATCTTCCCGTTACCCGAAGGCTTGGTCTGAACTGCGCATTGTGCGCAGACTGCGGAACTTCAACCTTGCGATCACCGCGCAGGGCCAGTCGGAGTACTCGTAGAGGCACCAGGTGTGGTTGGTCCGGTTCCACACGGCCGAGATCTTGTCCTTGAAGACGTAGCCGCCGACGGAGGCGACCAGGCCTTGGCCCTCTACCGCACGCTCGGCAACACCACCCGCCCAAGACCGCCGACCAGTGCACGGCGTCGGCGGGTCGGTGGAACCCTGATCGCCTACGTGCGGGCCGATTTCCGGGATCTGGCGTGGCGCAGGCGCGCGGCGAGGCGGCCCCACAGCGACGCGGCGACGATGGAGACGGCCACCAGCGTGACGCTGCCCGCGACGTCGAGGACGTAGTGGTTCCCCGTTGCGATCACGTCAGCCGTCATGAGCAGCGGGAACAGCCACGACAACAGCGCCAGGCGTGGATGCGTGCCCCGGAGTGCGGACCACACGGCGTACGCGCACCACAGCGACCAGCCCACGTGCAGGCTGGGCATGGCCGTGTGGTGGCTGGGGTTCGTCCAGCTCCGCTGGGAGGCCTGGTCCAGGATGTCGTACCTGGCAACGACGTCGACGGCGCCCGGCAGGGAAAAACGCGGTGGCGACATCGGCACCGCCCAGAAGACCGGCAGGACGAGGACCATCATCGCGACCATCGTCCGACGGACCTGGCGGTAGACGTCGGCGTGCCGGAGGAACACCCACAGCAGCACGCCGAGGACCGCCGCGTAGTACAGCCGGTACAGGTACACCGCCAGGTGGCCGAGGACCGGATTCCCGACCAGCCAAGCGTTCGCGCTCGACTCGATGTCGAGGTGCACCGCGCGTTCCGCGGAGTGGAGGGCCAGCGCATTGGCGTGGGCGGCCGCGAAGTCCTTGCCCACAGCGGCGTCGAGACGCAGGAAGAGCAGGAACCAGAGCACCAAGAGGACCAGTTCGACGAGCACCGCCGGTCGTCCACCAACACCCCGGAAGAGCGCGCTCGCCCGAATTCGCGCGATCAGGCCCGACCGTCCGGAAGCGGTCGCCGGGGGCTCATCGCCGCCCTCTGCCATCGACCGGGGACGTTGACGTTTGCCGTCCGACGGCGGATTCACGCGGCCACCATAGCCGACTGCGTGGGGGCTCGATGCCGATTTCCCACTCCAACGCCGTCCTGGCCGGCTGGGCTCGCGGCAAGTGCGACCGTTGCCCTGCGCCGCAGGTTCTCCGCTTCCTGCCCGACGTGCGGAAGTTCGTTGCTACGTGGGCAAGGCGCTGTCCTCATCGTCAGGACGACTTCTCCGCAGTGCGCAGGGCGACCCACGTGCACAGAGCAGCCATGGCCAGTTCCGGAACCGCGCAGGCGAGGGCTTGGGTGAACTCGGCGCCTGCCTGGGCGGTGAGGACGTCGAACCAGGCGTCCATCACCATGAGCGCCGCGACGGCCGATGCCGCCAGGCGGGCGCGGTCGTCGCCGCGGTGGAACAGGTGCGCGGTGGTCGCGCAGCCGAGCGCCACGGTCAGGTCGAGTCCGATCCACACGGCAGGCCAGTGCCGGGCCTGCGTGGTCTCGGGCAGGGACCGGCCCAGCACGAACACCCAGGGCACGATGCCCGTGGCAACCGCGCCGAACACCCTGGGTACCCATCTGTTCCGGGGTTGCTCCCTGGCATTCGGCGACCTCGCCGTGAGTGGCGGCCGGGGCATCGTCCGAACGGTCATGAGATTCCTCCGCCGAAGTCGTGGTGATGCCGCCTGCGTCGGCGACCCACGGCGAAACCTTGCCGCTGCGGACGGCCAAGATCAGTAGTCCGTCGTTCCGACTTCGTGGTGGTGCCTGCTACCGCACCGACCCTGGTGCCTGGACGATGGTGCCGCCGATCCCGCCTCGACTACCGTTGGATCATGGACACGGCACGACGCACGCGGGCCGGCGATCCGGCGGCGGCTCTCGGGTTCGTCGCGGCCGGGGTGTCCGTGCAGCTGCTCACCCTGGGGATCACCACAGCGCTCTGGTTCGGCCTGCACCTGACCGAGGTGAAGTTCGCGAGGGACATCGTCTTGGGCGGCGTGGTGTTCACGGCTCTCGTGCTGCTGGCCGTGTCCCCGGTGCTGACCGCGGTTCAGCGGAACCGGCTGCGCGCCCTGCTCGGCGTGGACATCCCGCCGGTCACCGCGAGGAGGTGGACCTGGCGCGGCCTCACGGCGACCGGGCGGCAGTTCGGCTACCACGCCGTCGTGGCTCCCGTCCTGACCGCGTATGCGCTGCTGGCGGCCATCGTGTGGACGGCCGGTGTCGTCCTGGCCGGTCTTGCCGCCTGCCTGCTCGTGTTCCCGATCGCCAGTCTGCTGCGCACCACTGGTGACGCCAGACCGGCCGCACTCGGCGTGGTACGACCGGTAGTGGCGGCCGGACCACGCACAGCCGGTCTCGTCGCCCAACTGGACGTCTGGGCGGCGGACGCGCTGCTCGGCCCGAACCGGCTGCAACGCCGGTTGGCGGATCTGACCGAGAGCCGCGCGGGCGTCGTGGACGCCGCCGATGCCGAACGCCGCCGGATCGAGCGCGACCTGCACGACGGCGCCCAGCAACGGCTGGTGTCGCTGGCCATGAACCTCGGCCTGGCCCGTGCCGGGCTGCCCGACCTCCCCGACGAGGCGAAACGGGTGATCGTCGACGCGCACGAGGACGCCAAGGAAGCACTCGCCGAACTCCGCACCCTGGTCCGCGGCCTGCATCCCGCCGTCCTGGACGACCGTGGCCTGGACGCCGCGTTGTCCGGCATCGCCGCGCGGGCTTCGGTCCCGGTCCGCCTGCACGTGGACATGCCTCACCGGGCGTCCCCGACCATCGAGGCGGTCGCCTACTTCATGGTCGCGGAGGCGCTGGCCAACATCGCCAAGCACGCCCACGCCACCCGCGCCGGGATCGAGGTGCGGCGGCACGAGGACGTGCTGACGGTGACCGTGACCGACGACGGCATCGGCGGAGCCGATCCATCCCGCGGAACCGGACTGGACGGCCTGGCGCACCGGGTGCGCTCGGTCGACGGGACGCTGTCGGTCAGCAGCCCGGCAGGCGGACCGACCAGCGTGACCGCGGAACTGCCATGCGCGTCGTGATCGCCGAGGACTCGGTCCTGCTCCAAGCAGGCCTTGCCCGGCTGCTCAGCATGGCCGGGATCGAGGTCGCCGCCACCGTCAGCGACGCGGAAGCGCTGCTGACGGCGGTCGCCGAACACCGGCCCGACATGGCGATCATCGATGTGCGGATGCCGCCCACCCACACCGACGAAGGCATCAAAGCGGCCCTGGTGATCCGCCACCAGTGGCCCGCGGTGGCGATCCTGGTGCTGTCCCAGTACGTCGAGGAGCGCTACGCCGCCGACCTGTTGTCAGCCAACACCAGCAAAGTCGGCTATCTGTTGAAGGACCGGGTGGCCGACGTCGCCGAATTCGTCGACACGCTGCGCCGGGTCGCCGGGGGCGGCACGGCCCTGGACCCCGAAGTCGTCGCGCAGTTGCTGCTGCGCCACACCAAGGACCCGCTCGACCGGCTCACCCCGCGCGAGCGGGAGGTACTCGCCCACATGGCCGAAGGTCGCGCCAACACCGACATCGCCCGAACACTGGTCGTCACCGAAAGCGCTGTCGCCAAGCACATCAACTCCATCTTCGCCAAGCTCGACCTGACACCGGGCAACGGCGACCGCCGGGTACTCGCCGTACTGCGCTACCTGCGGGAAGGCTGACCCACCAAGACCCGTTGCCTTCGATCGATGATCGGTGTGCCGGCCTCAGGCAGGACCAAACGTGCGGCCACCGTGATAGAAATAGAACCTGTTTCACTTCCGGTCGACGGTGGAGGTGCGGGAATGGGCGTCCCTACGGTCACCGAACTCCTGCTCGCCCGTGCCGGGGATGAGCGTCCCGGTCTGCGCTTCGAGGACGAGACGTATTCCTGGGCCGAGTACGTCCGGGCCTGCGCCCGCCAGGCGGCCATCCTCCGGGAGACGTTGCGCTGGGACGAACCGCCCCACGTCGGCGTTCTGGCCGACAACGTGCCGTCGTTCTCCGTCCTCCTCGGCGCCTGCGCGTTCTCCGGTGCGGTGCTGGTCGGGCTGAACCCGACGCGGCGAGGCGAGGCCCTCGCGCGGGACATCCGGCTCGCCGACTGCCGGCTCGTGCTCGCCGGGCGGGAGTACCAACCCCTGCTGGACGGACTGGACCTCGGCGGGATCGACGTGCGCGAACTGGGCTTGCCGGACTGGACGACGGCGGCGGACGTGCCGTTCGACCCCGTCCCCGCTTCGGCGGACGACCTGCTCATGCTGATCTTCACCTCCGGCACCAGCGGCGATCCGAAGGCCGTGCGCTGCACGCACGGCAAGATCGCGTTCCCCGGCCGGATGCTCGCCGAGCGCTTCGGCCTGTCCAAATCGGACACGATCTACGTCTCGATGCCGATGTTCCACTCCAACGCCATCATGGCAGGCTGGGCGGTCGGGCTCGCGGCGGGTGCGACCGTTGCCCTGCGCCGCAGGTTCTCCGCTTCCGGCTTCCTGCCCGACGTGCGGAAGTTCGGTGCCACGTATGCGAACTACGTGGGCAAGGCGCTGTCCTACGTGGTCGCCACTCCCCCGCGGCCGGACGACGCGGACAACCCGCTGCGCCTCGTCTACGGCAACGAGGGTGCGAGCGCCGACCTGGCCTCGTTCCAGGAGCGCTTCGGCTGCGAGGTCGTCGACGCGTTCGGGTCGACCGAGGGCGGGGTGGGTCTCGCCCGCACCGGCGACACCCCACCAGGTTCACTCGGCCGGGCGACCGACGACGTGGCCATCCTGCATCCCCACACCGGAAACCCTTGCCCGCCCGCCGAGTTCGATCCCGACGGCCGCCTGGTCAACGCCGAGGAGGCTGTCGGCGAACTGGTCAACACAACGGGCGCAGGCTGGTTCGCCGGGTACTACCGCGACCCCGAGGCCGACGCGGAACGGTTGCGGGACGGCCGATACCACACCGGCGACCTCGCCTACGCCGATGTCGAGGGGTTCTACTACTTCGCGGGGCGGCTCGGCGACTGGCTCCGCGTCGACGGGGAGAACCTGGGCACGGCGCCGATCGAGCGGATCCTGTTGCGGCACCCCGCGATCTCCGACACCGCCGTCTACGCGGTGCCCGATCCGGTGACCGGGGACCAGGTGATGGCCGCCATCGTCACCGGGGGCGCGCCACTGGATCCCGCCGAGTTCGGCCGGTTCCTCGCCTGCCAGTCCGACCTCGGGCCCAAGCAGGTGCCCAGGTACGTGCGCATCACTGGGGAACTGCCGCGAACCTCGACGTTCAAGGTCGTCAAGCGCCGGCTCTCGGCCGAGGGCATGGACTGCCCGGACGTGATCTGGCAGCGCACCGGGCGGGACGTCACCTACACCGTCGTGTCCTCAATGGACCATCCTTCCTGAACGCCCGCGCCGTCAAGCGATCCCGAGTCGGGAGGCGAGCCGGGTCACGAAACCCCCGACCTCGTCCGGGGATCGGTCCGGCAGTCCCCACACGGCGTCCGTGACACCCGCCTCCTCCCAGGCCGCGAGCAGCTCGGCGGTCGGCTTGGCAGTGGCCAGCACGTGCACCTCGGGTGAGCCGGCACGGCCCACGGCAGTCCACTCCTCGCGCAGCCGTGCGATCTTCCCCGGCACGCCCTGCTCGGTCGGCGTGGTCATCCAGCCGTCGGCGTTGGCCGCGATCCAGGCCAGCGTCTTCGGTCCGCCACCGGCGCCGATCACCAGCGGCACGTGCTGCTGCACCGGCTTGGGATAGGTCCAGCAGGCACCGAAATTCACGAACTCGCCGGTGTAGGACGCCTCGTCCTGGGTCCACAGCGCCCGCATCGCCTCGACGTACTCGCGCAGCACGGTCCGCCGCTTCCCAGCGGGCACGTGGTGATCGGCGAGTTCGTCGGTGTTCCAGCCGAATCCCGCACCGAGGGTGACCCGGCCACCCGAGAGGTGGTCCAGCGTCGCGATCGTCTTCGCCAGCGTGATCGGGTCGGACTCCACGGGCAGCGCGACCGCGGTGGCCAGGCGGATGCGGCTGGTCACGGTGGCCGCGGTCGCCAGGCTGACCCACGGGTCGAGCGTGCGCAGGTACCGGTCGTCAGGGAGCGTCCGGTCACCGGTCCCTGGGTGGACGGCCTCCCGCTTGACCGGGATGTGCGTGTGCTCAGGGACGTAGAAGGTGTCGAATCCGGCGTCCTCGGCGGCCTTGGCCGCGACGCTCGGCGTGATTCCGCGATCGCTGGTGAACAGGACGATGCCGTGCCGCAAGGAGTGCCCCTCACCGGGTGATCGGGAGTGGAGGGTTTCGAGACGGGACCACCCCGTCAAAATAGAACACGTTATTGTTCCGGTCAATCGAGGACGCTGGCCACCTCGATCCTTCACCATCAAGGACGCCGGCCACCTACCCGCGTCGTACCCGAGACCGCCGCCCGCAGCCCGCCGCGGTCACCGCCAGTGCCCCGAGCAGGGCGAGCACGGCGGCGGGCGCCAGTACGGCCCAGGGAGCGCGCTCGGCGTAGGGGTTGTTCTCGGCGATCAGCAGACCCCACTCGGTGGACGGCGGCTGGGCTCCCAGTCCGAGGAAGCCGAGAGTGGCCAACGCCAGTGCGATTCCGGGCAGCCGCACCATGGCGTGGCGGGCCACGGGGCGGAGCACGGCAGGCAGCAGTTGCCGCCAGAGCAGGTACCACGTCCCCGCGCCCAGTGCGCGGGTGGCGATCAGGTGGGTGGCGGCGCGTTCCTGTCGCAGCAGGGCTGAGGTGTGGGTGGCCAGCGGGGACCAGGCGACGGCGGCCACCGCGAGTGCTGGGGTCCACGGGCCGCTGCCCGCGATGCCGGTGACCAGAAGACCGGCCAGCACGGGGGGCACGGCGTTGGCCAGGTCGACCACCGGGCCGGACAGCCTGGGCACGAAACCCAGCAGCAGCCCCAGGACGAGTGCCGCCGCGCTCACGGCAAGGGCCACGGCCAGCGTGCTGAGCGCACCGTGGCCGATCCGGGCGAGGACGTCGCGGCCGAGCGCGTCGGCGCCGAACGGCAGCGCCGACGAGGGCGGGTGGAGTCGGGCGGCGAGGTCCACGGTGAGCGGGTCGCGCAGCAGACCGAGGCCGATGACACCGAGCAGCAGCGTCCCGTACACCAGGGGAAGCGTGCGGGACGTCGACTTGGCAGGCCCGTGCAGGGACGACAGTTCGCCGTCGCGCAGCGCGGGCCCGACCAGCAGCCGGGCCAGGAGCCGGGCCAGCCCCGCTGCCACCGCCGCGAGCACCACGAGGACGAGGGTGCCGGTCTGCAGGACGGGCAGGTCCTGGGCGAGCGCGGCGTCCAGGGCCGTCCGGCCGAGGCCTGGGATGTCGAACAGTTGCTCCACGGCGACGGCGCCGCCGGTCAGGCCCACCACGAACAGGCCCGCGTTGGGCAGCAGCGCGGGCACGCAGCGCCGCAGGGCCTGCCGGGCGACGGACCGGGGCGGCACGCCGTAGGCGGTGGCGGTCAGCGCCCACGGCTCGGCGAACGCGCCGGGCAGCAGGTCGTCGAGCATCCGGCCCAGTACCGCGCCGGCGGGCAGGCCGAGTGCCAGTGCGGGCAGCACCATCCACCGCGGGCCGTACCAGCCCAGCGCGGGGAGCCAGTCCAGGTGCACCCCGATGACGGTGACCAGCACGGAGGCCAGGAGGAACTCGGGCAGCGCGGCCAGCACGGCGGCCCCGCTCCCCTTGGACTCACGGCCTTCCAGACGGCGCCGTGGACCAAGCCGCAGCGTGCGGGCGCACACCGCGGTGGCCGTCCCCACCGCCACCGCGAACGCCGCCGCCATCAGCAACAGCGAGACCCCGAGGGCGTTCAGGACGGACGGCGCCACGTCCGCACCGGAGACCCACGACCGGCCCGCGTCCCCGTGCAGCAGTGCGCCGAGCCACCGCCCGAGCAGCCGCAGCGGACCGTCGTCCAGCCCGAGTTCGCCTCGTACGGCTTGCAGCGCCTGCGGGGTGGGATCGCCTTCCGCTGACCGCGCCTTGAGCACGGTCAGCGCCGGGTCGGTGCGCGACAGCCACGGCAGCACCCCGATCGCGCACACCAGCGCGGCCGTGAGCACGACCCGCCACACCACCGCGAGCCCGCCGCCCCACGCGAGAGCGCGCAGGACGGCGAGGTCGACGGTGCTACTACCCTTCACCTGAGCGGACACCACCACTTTCAGCGACGGGTTCCCGTGCCGACGATGGCCCGCTCGTACGGGTCGATCACCGTGCCCTGCACCGGAGTGGCGATGCCCATGGCGACTTTCAGGTGCACCAACGGGATCACCGCATCCGTTGCGAGGACGGCGGCCTCGGCCGCCATGACCGCGTCCTGCCGCTGGGCGATGTCCGTGGCGGCCTGCGCCTTGGCGACGGTCTCGTCGATCGTGGTGTCGCACACCTTGGCCAGGTTGTAGCTGCCCGCGCAGGTGTAGTCGCTGACGAGGACGGCGACGGGGTCCCCGGTGTCCAGCAGGACGTTGCGGGAGCTGACGATGGCGTCGAACTTCCCAGCCAGCGCCTCGCTGTCCAGCCGCGCGGGGTCGAGGACCTCCACCTTCACCGTGAACCCGGCCTTCTCCAGCTGCTGCTGCAGGACCTGGGCGATCTCGGACAGCTCGGGACGGCTGTTGTGGGTGGCGATCGTGATGGGCGCACCGTTCGGGCTCGTGGCCCTGGCCCGTCCCTTCGGCTCGACGCGCTTGCCCGCGGCCCAGGTCAGTGCGGGGCCGAAGATGCCGCGGCCGGGCTCCGCGTAGCCCTCGTACACGTTCGTCGCGAGGACGGAGGTGTCGCTGGCTTCCCGAGCGGCGGCCCGCAGTCCGGGGTCGGCGAAGGTGCCGGACTTCGTGTTCGTGTACAGGACGGTGTTGCGCGGGGTCGCCTTCAGGTGGACCACCTGCTGGTCCAGCGAGGCGATCTGGGCGACGGGCAGGGCGTCGACGATGTCGGTCTGGTCGGTGCGCAGCGCGTTGGCGCGCGCGGTGCCGTCGGCGATGAACTTCGCGTCGACGCCGGAGGACTGGGCGCGGCCGCCCCAGTAGCCGTCGAAGCGGTCCAGGGTGGCCCCGGTGTTCCCGGTGATCTCCTTGAGGACGAAGGGCCCCGTGGCGGTGCCCAGCACGTTCACGGTGTCCCCGTTCACGTAGGCCTTCGGCGACAACACCGCCAGGTTCGGATTGGACAGTCGCAGGGGCAGCACGGGATCAGGAATCCCTGCGCTGATCCGGATCTGCTTGTCGCCGACGGGAACCGCGGTCAGCGTCAACCCCGACAAGGCGGGCGGTGTCGGTTTGGCCTGTGCGGCACGGGTCAGTGCGGACGCGACGGCGTCCGGGGTGACCTCACCGCCGTCCTGGAACTTCGCGTCCCGCAACGTGAACAGCCACTCGCGGCCACCGTTCTCGGCGGTCCAGGACTCGGCGAGCGCCGAGGCCGCGGTGCCGTTGGCGTCCAGCCTGGTCAACCCCTCAGCCACACCCAGCCGGGAGAGGATGTAGCCGTCCTGCCCGTAGAGGGAGAAGTTCTGCGCCGGCGGGAAGGCGAGCGCCACCCGCAGCCGTCCACCGTCCGACGAGCCGGAGGATGCTCCTTCGCCGCCACCGGAGGCGAAACAGCCCGCCAGGAACGGGACGAGGGTCACGACGGCGAAGAGCCGACGGCGAAAAGTTCTCAACGGTCCTCAGTTCTTCCATGCAACGGCTCCGGTCGCGGGTACGCTACATGAAAACTGTTGTCATCTAGTGTGGCGGAGATCTCGAAGTGCCCGTCGTTGATTCCGCCAACCGGCCGCGCCGAGCACTCGACCGGATGCCGCACCCGCCCCGGCACCCCAGGCACCTTGCTGCATATTATGTGCAAGTGCACAATTACCGCATCAGGGTGGCGACCCCCGACGACGTCGACGACGCGAGAGCGGTGATGCTCGACACCGTCTACCACGTCTTCGGCACCGGCTACGTGCCGCGCTGGCACGCGGACATCATCGATCCCGAACGCTTCTACCTGGCGTCCCCGAGGCACACCCTGCTGGTCGTGGTCGACGACGCGGACCACGTGGTGGCCACCGCCGCACTGGACTCACGAGGGCCCGCGCACCCGCCGAACCCGCAGTGGCTCGCCGAGCGCTACCCGTCGGGCGAGACAGCGCAGTTGCGGCGGGTGTACGTGCGCCCCGAGCACCGTCGGCGGGGGTTGGCCCGGCGGCTGGTGGGCGAACTGCTGGAGTTCGCGAAGGCGGACGGCGGCTACCGGGCGGTCTACCTGCACACGAATCCGGACTCCCCCGATGCGATGGCGCTGTGGCGGTCACTGGGCAAGGAGGTGGGTGACGAGCCCGGTGGGAGCGAGATCGCGCACTTCGAGATTCCGCTGATCTGACGGGCGCCGCGGATTCGTCCGCCTCGCCAACGTGCGACGGCTCAGTGAGGCCGAAGGCCTGAACCGACGACGCACCCGTGAAAGCCGGGTTCCCGCGTCCACAAAGGCCAGTGGCCACGGATAGGAACCCGCATGTCGCTGCTGACCTCCCGCAAGCAGACGTGGCGCACCCTCCCGCGGCTCTTGAAACTGCTGATCGCGACCCAGTTCGCCTTCAACATCGGCTTCTTCGCCGTGCTGCCGTTCCTGGCCGTGCACCTGGGGACGTCCATCGGCATGGCGGGCTGGCTCGTCGGGTTCGTCCTCGGCTTGCGCACCTTCAGCCAGCAAGGGCTGTTCGTGGTCGGCGGTGCGCTCTCCGACCGCTACGGCGTTCGCCCGGTGGTGCTCACCGGCTGCGTGATGCGGGTCGCGGGCTTCGTCTGGCTCGGTTTCGCGCAAACGACCGCGACGGTCATCGGCGCCGTGCTGCTGGTCGGGTTCGCCGCCGCGCTGTTCTCACCCGCGGTGGAGTCCGAGGTCGTCCGCCAGGCGGTGTGCTGGGAACAGGCGAACAACGGCCCGCGCACCCGTGTGCTGGCGTTGTTCACGGTGGCGGGCCAGGCCGGGGCGTTCACCGGCCCGTTGCTCGGCGCGCTGCTGCTCGCCGTGGACTTCCGCACGGTGTGCCTGGTCGGCGCCGGGGTCTTCCTGCTGATCCTCTGTGGACACGCGTGGCTGCTGCCGCAGCACATCCCCGGTCGCCCCGTGGTGCGCGGCAGGGGCGGCCTGCGCACCTTGCTGCGCAACCGCCGCTTCCTGGCCGTGTGCGGCGCTTACGGTGCTTACCTCCTGGCGTACAACCAGCTCTACCTCGCCCTGCCGGACGAGGTGCAGCGCGTGACGGGTGCCCAGACCTCGCTCGCGTGGCTGTTCGCGCTGTCCTCGCTGCTGGTCGTCTGCGCCCAGTTGCCGGTCACCCACTGGGTCGGAGAACGGCTGGACCTGCGGCGCTCCATGGTCGCCGGACTGCTGCTCATCGCCGCCGGGTTCTCCGTCGTGGCCGCGGCCCGGCTCACCTCCTGGACCGGCGCCACGGCGTTGGCGCCCGTCACGGCGTTCGTCGTCCTGCTCACCCTCGGCCAGATGCTCGTCGCACCGGCCGCCCGCGCCTGGATCCCCGACCTCGCCGACAACGACCGGCTCGGCCTCTACACCGGCGCGATGTCCTCCCTGTCCGGTTTGGTCGTACTGGCAGGCAGCGCCGCCACCGGCGCACTCCTCGACCACGACGTCCCCCCAGCCGTGCCCTGGCTCGTCCTCGCAGCGGTCACCGCGCTTCCCGTCTTCCTGCTGCCACGCACCTGAGATCACCTAGGCTGGCACGGTGACTGATGAGCAGGAGCGGGTGCAGCCGTCGGGAGTGTGGGCCACGGCAGTGGGGGTGGCCAGGGTGCGGGCGCTGGAGACCGAGCGGGAGAACGCGCTGTTCCGCGACCCGCTGGCGCAGGCATTCGCCACCGCAGGCGGCCTGTGGCCCTCCTCGGCGCCGCTGCCCGATGACGAGGCCGCGCGACGCCGCAGGCTGGCCGTGTCGTTCTCCATCGTCATCAGGACGAAGTTCCTCGACGACCTGTTGCAGGAGGCCTCCGCGTCCGGGGTCCGGCAGGTCGTGCTGCTCGGCGCAGGCATGGACAGCCGGGCCTTCCGGATGGACTGGCCAGAGGGCACCCGGCTGTTCGAGGTGGACACCGCCACGCCACTGGACTTCAAGGCTTCGGTGCTGCGCCAGGAGCGGGCCACCGCACGCTGCGAGCGGATCACCGTCGCGGTGGATCTGCGTGAGGACTGGCCGGGCGCGCTGGCCGCCGCAGGGCACGACCCTGCCGTGCCGACCGCGTGGATCGCCGAAGGACTGCTGATCTACCTGCCCGAGGACGCGGTGGAGCTGCTGCTGGCCCGGATCGGCACGCAGTCGGCGGCAGGCAGTCGGATGGGGCTGACCTTGGGCTCGCGCGGCGTGATCGAACGCTTCGGCGCGGACGCCGTGCCGGGATCGGCGGCGTCCATGTGGGTCTCGGAGATGCCCGACGACCCGGTGGGCTGGCTGGCCAGGCACGGCTGGGAGGCCGGCGGCCACACCCTGCACGAGTGCGCTGCCGCCTACGGCCGCCCGATCAGCACCCCGCCGCAGAGCGAAGAGCAGCCCGGCGGACTGATCTCGGCGGTCCGCCGGTAGAGCGCGTCCCTGTTCCCTGGATGACCGACAAGCGCATCAGGGGGACGTTCCTCCGTCGAACCGACACGCAGAACGTCTTTCCATGCCGATGTGCGAGCTATTCCCGCTCGAAGTCGAGGTCGAAGTCCTTGCGCCAGGTGGATCCGCGATCCTCGGACGCCTCCCAACGGCCCGCGATCCGGTCGGGCCCGACATCGGCGGTGAACCGCTGGAACATGTCGGGGTCCTCGCGACCCAGGTTCCACCGCGTGCCGTCGAAGGTCATGGCGAAGACCCGGCAGACCCCTCGTTCGTCGTGGTAGAGGGCCGTGTAAGCGTCCTGCGCGTCGCTGCGACCGAGAACCAGGACCATCTCACTCGTGGCCTTTCCGACATCGCCCTCCATCGTCCAGCGGAAGACCACGAACGCGTCGCCGAGCCATTCGACCGTCGCCGAGCCTGGCACCTCCACTTCCGCCGGCTCAAGGAACCACGCATTTCGCAT
>JBDSAJ010001030.1:0-7146 GCA_039922235.1 Umezawaea sp. | reverse complement strand
GTGGGACGAAGTCTCTCCCCCAAGTCGAAAAAATCGAGGCTCGACGTGCCGACTTATGGCGGCCGAGCCGCCGTCTGCGGAGCAGCGGCCATGTCACAGCGCCCGGAGTCTGCGGAGCAGCGACCATCAAATACAGCGTGCCTCCGACACGAGCGACTCGCGACGCGCTATCGTCCCCGCCGTGCGGAGCGTGAGACGGTGCTCGCGAACCGGGTGCGCTAACCCGGCAGTCGCCACGCTCACCTATGCCTATGCGGACTCCACCGCTGTCGTCGGTCCCCTTGCCACGTACTCCGAACCGCACAGCTACGACCTGTGCGAGGAGCACGCGTTGAGGCTCACCGCCCCCCGCGGGTGGGAAGTCGTGAGGTACCAGGGTGAGTTCGCGGCTCCTGAGCCGACGGTGGACGACTTGACGGCGTTGGCGGAAGCGGTGCGCGAGGCGGGGCGGGCTGATCGGCCGCTGGAGGTGCGCGATCTCCAGCGTGATCTCCAGACCGGCAACATACGGCGGGGTCACCTGCGCGTTCTGCCTGATCCGCACGAGGACTGAGTCGCCGGGCGGGTCACCGGTAGGCTTCCGGCCGGGCGGTGTCAAGAGCTGCCCGAAGCCGAGAACGTCCAGCCGAGGAGTGTCCGCGTGCGCGATCTGTCCGGCGTCGTCAAGGCCTATGACGTGCGGGGTGTGGTTGGCGAGCAGCTCGACGCCGCCGTCGTCCGCGATCTGGGTGCCGCGTTCGCCCGCCTGGTGGGCGGTCCGGCGGTCGTCATCGGCCACGACATGCGCGACTCGTCGCCCGAGCTGTCGAGCGCCTTCGCCGACGGCGTGACGGCGCAGGGCGTCGACGTGATCAGCATCGGGCTCGCGAGCACGGACATGCTGTACTTCGCGTCCGGCCACCTGGACCTGCCCGGCGCGATGTTCACCGCGAGCCACAACCCGGCGAAGTACAACGGCATCAAGCTGTGCCGCGCGGGCGCTTCGCCGGTCGGCCAGGACACCGGGTTGTCGCAGGTCCGCGAGGACGCCGAGCGCGGTGTCCCGGACGCAGAGGGCGTCACGCCCGGCACGCGGTCCGAGCGCGACCTGCTCGCCGACTACGCGGCCTACCTGCTCAACCTGGTCGACCTGTCGACGAGCCGTTCGCTCAAGGTCGTCGTGGACGCGGGCAACGGCATGGGCGGCTACACGGTGCCCGAGGTGTTCAAGGGCCTGCCGATCGAGATCGTGCCGATGTACTTCGAGCTGGACGGCAACTTCCCGAACCACGAGGCCAACCCGCTGGACCCGAAGAACCTGGTCGACCTCCAGGCCAGGGTCGTCGCCGAGAAGGCTGACGCGGGCGTGGCGTTCGACGGCGACGCGGACCGCTGCTTCGTGATCGACGAGCGCGGCGAGCCGGTGTCGCCGAGCGCGATCACCGCGCTGGTCGCCGTGCGCGAACTGGCGAAGGACCCCGGCGGCACGGTGATCCACAACCTGATCACCTCGAAGGCCGTGCCGGAGATCGTCGCGGAGCACGGCGGCAAGCCGGTGCGCACCCGCGTCGGCCACTCGTTCATCAAGGCCGAGATGGCGACCACGGGCGCGATCTTCGGCGGCGAGCACTCCGCGCACTACTACTTCCGCGAGTTCTGGAACGCCGACACCGGCATGCTGGCCGCGCTGCACGTGCTGGCCGCGCTGGGCGAGCAGCCCGAACCGCTGTCCGAGCTGGCCCGCGAGTACGAGCGGTACTCGGCGTCGGGTGAGATCAACTCGACCGTGGCGGACCAGGCCGACCGCATTTCGGCCATCAAGGCAACCTTCGGGACCCGCGACGGCGTCACCTTCGATGAGCTGGACGGTCTCACCGTCGAGCTGCCCAACGGTTCGTGGTTCAACCTGCGGGCATCCAACACCGAACCGCTGCTCCGCCTGAACGTGGAAGCCGCCGACTCCGACGCGGTCGCCGCCTTGCGGGACGAAGTCCTCGCGATCGTGCGCGGCTGACGAAAGGGAGAACGACCAATGGCAGTGCAACTCGACGCCCAGTTGCTGGAGATCCTGGCGTGCCCGTGCCCCGAGCACGGCGCCCTGGTCGTGGGCACCCCCGCGGATCCGGCGGCTGATTTCCTGACGTGCTCGGTGTGCCACCGCTCGTACCCCGTCACGGACGGCATCCCGGTGCTGCTGCTCGACGAGGCCGTGCGGCTGGACGCCGACCAGGACCCGATGGCCGGGTGACCTGGCGTGTTCGACGACAGCTTGCTGGACGACTCCACCCGCATCGGTGAGAACGACACCGGCGGCTGGCTGCGCGCCGCCGCGCGCGCTGGTGCGCAGGTCCGCGCCACCGCGGAGGTCGCGGCGGAGCTGGGCGTCGCCCGGACGTTCGAGGGGCGGCCGCGCGCGCTGGTGCTGCTGACCCGTCCCGGTGTCGGCACGTCGGTCGCGAAGCTCAGCTCCGCGCTGCTGGGGCCGGGTTGCCCGGTGCCGGTCGTCGTCGCGGACGAGTTGCCGCCGTGGGTCGGCGCGCTGGACGTGGTGCTGGCGCACACCGAGGACCCCGGCGACGCCGTGCTGGCCGAGTCGATCTACCGCGCGGGCCGCCGAGGCGCGCGCGTGCTGCTCACCGCCGAGCCCGAAGGGCCGGTGGCCGCATCGGCCGCGGGTCACGCGCTGCTGATCCCGCCGCGGGTGCCCGTGCCGCAGGGCTTCGGGTTCGCGCGGGCGTTCGGCGGCTGGCTGATCGCGTTGAACGCGATGGGCCTGCTCAAGACCGATGTCGGCCTGATCGCGGACGAGCTGGACCGCGAGGCCGAGCGCGACCACCCGATGCACGAGTCGTTCGTGAACCCGGCGAAGTCGCTGGCGCTGCGAATCGCCGAGCGCACCCCGCTGCTGTGGGGGCTGGACCACCCGGCGACGGCGGTCGCGGCGCACGGCGCCGGGATGCTGGCGTGCTACGCGGGTGTGGTGAGCGACGTGTCGGGGTACCCCCAGGCGCTCACCAAGTCGGTCCTGCACCGCCGTGCCGTCCAGTCCACGTCCGCCGACGACCTGTTCGCGGACCCCGATGACGAACCGACCGGTCAGGTGAGGGTGCTGCTGCTCGCCGTGCGGCAGGGGCAGCTCGCCGAGATGGCCCGTCGCGCCGCGCACGAAACGTTGCCGGGAGCAGACGTGCTCGAACCGGCGGAAGAAGTGACCGGGGGCGACGCCGTGTGCGCCGCACTGCTCGCGCTGCGGTTCGAACTGGCAGCGCTCTACCTGGGTCTCGCCGCGGGCACGCTGGGCGGACCGGGTCTGTACGCACCGGCGGTCTGACGCCGACGAGGGAGTGATCGAGACCGTGGAACTGCTGCACAACGCGATCCGGCCGTACGCGTGGGGCTCGCGCACCGCCATCTCAGAACTGCTCGGCAAGACCGTTCCGGCGCAGCACCCCGAGGCCGAGCTGTGGATGGGCGCGCACCCCGGCGACCCGTCGCGGGTCGTCGGTCCGGACGGCTCCGAGCGCTCGCTGCTGGAGGTGCTCGCCGAGGACCCCGTCGGCCAGCTGGGCGACGTGTGCGCGACCCGTTGGGGCGGCAGGCTGCCTTTCCTGATGAAGGTCCTCGCCGCCGAGGAGGCGCTGAGCCTCCAGGCCCACCCGTCGGCCGAGCAGGCCGCGGCGGGCTTCGCGGCGGAGGAGCGGGCGGGCGTCCCGATGGACTCGCCGATCCGCAACTACAAGGACCCGTCGCCGAAGCCCGAGCTGATCTGCGCCCTGACCGAGTTCCACGCGCTGGCGGGCTTCCGCGACCCGCACCGCAGTGCCGCGCTCCTGCGCTCGCTGGACGCACCGGACTTCGCGCCCTACGCCGAACTCCTCGCGGGCCAGCCGGACGCGCAGGGCCTGCGGGCCCTGTTCACCACGCTGATCACGCTCCCGCAGACCGCGCTGGACCTCCTGCTGCCGCAGGTGCTCGACGCCTGCGTGCTGCACGTCAAGGAACACGGCGAGTTCGACCTCGAATGCCGCACCATCCTCGAACTCGGCGAGGCCTACCCTGGCGACGCGGGCGTGCTCGCCGCCCTCCTGCTCAACCGCCTGGTCCTCCAACCAGGCGAAGCCGTCCACCTGCCAGCGGGCAACCTCCACGCCTACCTGCACGGCACCGGCATCGAGATCCTCGCCAACTCCGACAACGTCCTCCGCTGCGGCCTCACCCCCAAGCACGTGGACGTCCCGGAACTCATGCGCGTGCTCGACTTCACCTGCGGCGACATGCCGGTCCACCGCGGCGAGGAGACCGCACCGGGCCTGGCCGTCTACCGCACCCCCTCCGCCGAGTTCGAACTCTCCCGCCTCGACCTGGCGGGCGACACCGAGGTCGCCCTCGACGACACCGGCCCCCAGATCCTCATCTGCGTCCAGGGCGCGGTTCGCGTCCACGGCGGCGGCGAACTCGACCTCGTCAAGGGGCAGTCCATGTGGCTCGCCGCGGCCGACCCCGGTGTGGTTGTCAGGTCCGTCGACGGGGAACCCGCTCTCGTGTTCCGGGCCACCGCCGGGGCTTGAGGCGACCCGGCCGGTTAGGGTTCGGCTCGACAAATCGGACTTCGACCTCACCAGGGAGCTCACTTGTCTGCAGGGGGCGGAAGCAAGGCGATCATCGCCGCGCTCGTGGCCAACGCCGGGATTGCCGCCGCGAAGTTCGTCGGCTTCCTGGTGACCGGGTCGTCGTCGATGTTGGCGGAGTCGGTGCACTCGCTCGCGGACACGTCCAACCAGGGCCTGCTGCTGCTGGGCAAGAAGACCTCGCAGCGCGTGGCGACCCGCAACCACCCGTTCGGCTTCGGCCGCGACCGGTACTTCTACTCGTTCGTCGTCGCGCTGATGCTGTTCACGCTCGGCTCGGTGTTCGCGCTCTACGAGGGCATCCACAAGCTGGAGGAGCCCGAGGCGCTGACGTCGCCGATCGTCGCGGTGGTCATCCTGCTGGTCGCGATCGGTCTGGAGAGCTACAGCTTCATGACCGCGATCAAGGAGTCGCGGGAGATCAAGGGCGACGCGACCTGGTGGCAGTTCATCCGCCAGGCGAAGGTGCCCGAGCTGCCCGTCGTGCTGCTGGAGGACGCGGGCGCGCTGGTCGGCCTGGTGCTGGCGCTGGCGGGTGTCGGCTTGGCGACGCTCACCGGTGACCCGGTGTGGGACGCGCTCGGCACGATCTCCATCGGCGTGCTGCTGGGCATCATCGCGATCATCCTGATCATCGAGATGAAGAGCCTGCTGATCGGTGAGGGCGCTTCGCCCGCCGAGCTGGACGTGCTGATGGACGAGCTGGCCAAGGGCAAGGTCGAGCGGGTCATCCACATCCGCACCCAGTACATCGGCCCGGACGAGCTGCTGGTGGCCGCGAAGATCGCGCTCAACCCCGGTCTGACGGTCGCCGAGACCGCCGAGGCGATCAACCACGCCGAGCTGCGCGTGCGCAACAAGATCCCCGCCGCCCGGCTGATCTACCTGGAGCCCGACCTGGACCGCAGCGTCGGCCAGCCCGCCCCTGATTCGGCGATCAGCGGCTCCTGATTCTCCGGCGCGCCCCGGCACGCGCGGACCCCTAGGGTGAAAGGTCGTAGTCACCCTGCCAGAGGAGGACCGCCGTGCCGGGGAACGGGCTGTGGCGCACCAAGTCCATCGAGCAGTCGATCGAGGACACCGACGAGCCGGACACCAAGCTCCGCAAGGACCTCACGTCCTTGGACCTGATGGTGTTCGGCGTGGCCGTCGTCATCGGCGCCGGCATCTTCACGGTCGCCGCGCAGACCGCGGGTGACCTGGCGGGGCCGTCGGTCTCGCTGTCGTTCGTGCTGGCCGCCGTCGCCTGCGGCCTGGCGGCCCTCTGCTACGCCGAGTTCGCCTCCACCGTGCCGGTCGCGGGCAGCGCGTACACCTTCTCCTACGCCACGTTCGGCGAGCTGGTGGCGTGGATCATCGGCTGGGACCTGGTGCTGGAGTTCGCGGTCGGCTCGGCCGCCGTGGCCAAGGGCTGGTCGTCCTACCTCCAGATCGTGCTGGCGCAGGTGGGGCTGGAGGCCAAGACCACCGTTGCGATCGGCTCGGTCGACTTCGACTGGGGAGCGGTGCTGCTGGTCGGCGCGCTGACCGTGCTGCTGGTGCTCGGCACCAAGCTGTCCTCGCGCGTCAGCCAGGTCATCACGGCCATCAAGGTCCTCGTGGTGCTGCTGGTGATCGTGGTCGGCATCGGCTACATCAAGGCGTCGAACTACTCGCCGTACATCCCGCCCGCCGAGACCGGCGGCACCGGTGTCGGGTCGAGCGGTCTGGAGCAGTCGCTGTTCTCGCTGATCACCGGCCAGGAGGGCAGCACCTTCGGCGCGTACGGGATGCTCGCCGCCGCGTCGCTGGTGTTCTTCGCCTTCATCGGCTTCGACGTCGTCGCCACCGCTGCCGAGGAGACCCGCAACCCGCAGCGGGACCTGCCGCGCGGCATCATCGGCTCGCTGGTCATCGTGACCGTGCTGTACGTCGCGGTGGCGCTGGTGATCACCGGCATGGTCCCGTACACCGACCTCAAGACGTCCGCCGACGGCACGCCCTCCAACTTGGCGACCGCGTTCGCGAACCTGGGCGTCGACTGGGCGGCCAACATCATCTCGGTGGGCGCGCTCGCGGGTCTGACGACCGTCGTCATGGTCCTCATGCTGGGCCAGACCCGCGTGCTCTTCGCGATGTCCCGCGACGGCCTGCTGCCCAGGGGCCTGGCGAAGACCGGCAAGCACGGCACGCCCGTCAAGGTGACGATCCTGGTCGGCGTGCTCATCGCGCTGGCCGCCGGGTTCTTCCCGGCGGGCAAGTTGGCCGAGATGGTCAACGTCGGCACGCTGTTCGCGTTCATCCTCGTCTCGGCGGGCGTGCTGATCCTCCGCAAGACCCGTCCGGACCTGTCGCGCGGCTTCCGCACCCCGCTCGTCCCGCTGGTCCCGGTGCTGGCGATCCTGGCCTGCCTGTGGCTGATGCTGAACCTGACCGCCCTGACCTGGCTGCGGTTCCTCGTCTGGATGGCGGCGGGGGTCGTCGTGTACTTCGCCTACGGCCGCGGCCACTCCGTGCTCGCCCTGCGCGGCACCGCCCCGGTTACCTCGGAACCGGTGGT
>JBDSAJ010001029.1:0-5531 GCA_039922235.1 Umezawaea sp. | reverse complement strand
CTGGCAGGACGGCACCACCTACAACCCCGCCCTGCACGGCGGAGCCCAGCAGACCACCGGACAGCCGGTCGAGCAGCTCGCCGCAGCCTGATTTCGATCTTGAGGTTGACACAAGGGGTGTCATGTGTCCTCCGGGCGTTGACAGAGGTGCAGATCGTACTGCAATCTAAGCGTACGCTTAGCCCTAAGCAACCGCTTAGTATGTTGACCAGATGAAGGGGGCTCCCAGTGCAGCGGACGCTGTTCGACGCCGACCACCACGCGTTCCGGGAATCGGCACGGGAGTTCGTCGACCGCACGTTGCGGCCGAACTACGAGAAGTACGTCGAGCAGCGGTTCATCGACCGCGAGGCGTGGCTGGAAGCCGGGCGCCAAGGGCTGCTCGGCCTGGAGGTCCCCGAGGAGTACGGCGGCAGCGGCGCGGGCGACTACCGGTTCAACACGGTGTTCGGCGAGGAGCTGTGCAAGCTCAGCGCGGGTGTTGCGTCGTGCATCGGCATCCACGGCGACGTCGTGGCGCCGTACCTGGTCGACCTGTGCACCGAGGAGCAGAAGCAGCGCTGGCTGCCGCGGTTCTGCTCCGGCGAGATGACCACCGGCATCGGCATGACCGAGCCGTCCGGCGGCTCGGACCTCGCCGCGCTGCGCAGCGTGGCCGTGCGGGACGGGTCCGACTGGATCCTCAACGGCTCCAAGACGTTCATCACCAACGGCTACTCGGCCGACATGATCATCGTCGCCGCGCGCACCAGCCCGGAGAAGGGCGCGAAGGGCATCACGCTGTTCGCCGTCGAGACCGGGATGAAGGGGTTCGAGCGCGGCCGCAAGCTCGACAAGGTCGGCCAGCCCGAGTCCGACACCGCCGAGCTGTTCTTCACCGACGTGCGGCTGTCCGCCGAGCAGGTCATCGGCGAGGTCGACCGCGGGTTCATCTACATGATGGAACGCCTGCCGCAGGAGCGCATCGGCGGCGCGATCTCGAACCTGGCGCACGCCGCGCAGATCCTGCTCGAGACGATCGAGTACGTGAAGGAGCGCAAGGCCTTCGGCCAGCCGATCGGCTCGTTCCAGCACAACAAGTTCCTGCTCGCCGAACTGGCGACGAAGATCGACGTCACCCAGGCGTTCCTGGACCACTGCACGCTGGCGCACACCCGTGGTGAGCTGACCGCCGTGGACGCGGCGAAGGCGAAGTACTGGAGCGCGGACGTGCAGAACGAGGTGCTCGACGCGTGCGTCCAACTGCACGGCGGTTACGGGTACATGACCGAGTACCGGGTCGCGCGCGCGTGGATGGACGCTCGGGTCACGAAGATCTGGGCGGGGTCCAACGAGATCATGAAGGAACTCATCGGCCGCGACCTCGGCCTGTGACCAGCTACCCGGAAAGGCTTTGCTGACATGGGAATCCTCGACAAGTTCCGGCTCGACGGACAGGTCGCCATCGTCACGGGCGCGTCCTCCGGACTCGGTGTCGCGTTCGCGAAGGGCCTCGCGGAGGCGGGCGCCGACGTGGTGCTGGCAGCGCGCCGCGCCGACAAGCTGAAGGACACGGCCGGTCTCGTCGAGGCCGCCGGGCGGCGCGCGCTGATCGTGCAGGCGGACGTGTCCCTGCCCGAGGACTGCCAACGGGTCGCGCGGGAGGCCGCCGAGTTCGGCCCGGTGTCGATCCTGGTGAACAACGCCGGTGTCGGCACGGCGGTACCCGCGTCGCGCGAGACGCCGGAGCAGTTCCGCGGCGTCATCGACGTGAACCTCAACGGCGCGTTCTGGATGGCGCAGGCCGCCGCCGCGGCGATGAAGCAGGGCGGCTCGATCATCAACATCTCCAGCGTGCTGGGGCTGATGTCGGGCGGGTTGCCGCAGGCCGCGTACTCCGCGTCCAAGGCCGGGCTGATGGGGCTGACGAGGGACCTGGCGGCGCAGTGGAGCTCCCGCAAGGGCATCCGGGTCAACGCCATCGCGCCCGGCTACTTCGCGAGTGAGATGACCGAGACCTACCCGGACGGGTACCTCGACGCGAACCTGGCCCGCACGCCCATGTCCCGGATGGGCGACCCGGAGGAGTTGGCCGCGGCCGTCGTCTTCCTCGCGTCCGCTGCCGGCGGGTACGTCACCGGCGCCACCCTGGTCGTGGACGGTGGCATCTCCATCGGTGGATGACCTCCACCTCGGCCCCGCGTGCGATTCTCGGTCGTGCGCGGGGCTCTTTGGTGCGACCATCCTGCGATGCAACTGGATCGGGTGTTGGTGGTGGACGTGGAAGCCACCTGCTGGGAGGGCGAGGCGCCTCCCGGCGAGGTCTCGGAGATCATCGAGATCGGGGTGTGCGAGCTGGACGTGGCTTCCGGGGAACGGCTGGGGAAGCACAGCATCCTGGTGCGGCCGGAGCGGTCGTCGGTCAGCGAGTTCTGCACGTCGCTGACCTCGCTGACGGCGTCGCAGGTCTCGGGCGGAGTGTCCTATGTCGAGGCTTGTTCCTTGCTGCGCAAGGAGTTCCGGTCTCGCGATCGGGTTTGGGCCAGCTATGGCGACTACGACCGGAAGCAGTTCGAGCGGCAGGGGTCGTTCCCGTTCGGGCCTCGGCACGTGAACGTGAAGACGCTGTTCGCCTTGAGCCGGGTGCTGCGGCGGGAGGTCGGGCTGGACGAAGCCCTGCGGTTGGCCGGGCTGCCGCTGGAGGGCACGCACCACCGAGGCGATGACGACGCGTGGAACATCGCCGCGTTGTTCTCGGGGCTGCTGCTCGCGGGCCGTAGGCTTGAGCGGTGACCAAGGAGACCGTTCCGGAACGGCTGATCAGCGCCGCGACCGAGTTGTTCGCGGCCAAGGGGTTCGACCGGGTGGCCGTGCAGGAGATCGTCGACCGCGCCGGGGTCACCAAAGGCGCGATGTACCACTACTTCGACTCCAAGGACGACCTGCTGAACGAGATCTACGGGTCGGTGCTGAGGATGCAGATGGAGCGGTTGGAGGAGATCGCAGGCGGGGACGGGTCGGTCGTCGAGCGGCTGCACGCCGCCGCCTGCGACGTGATCGTGACCAGTGTGGACAACTTCGACCAGGCGAGGGTGTACTTCCGGTCGGCCGACCACCTGACCGAGGACAAGCGGTTGGAGATGCGCGCGCAGAGGCGGCGGTACCACTCGCGGTTCCGGGAGTTGGTGGAGGAGGGGCAGGCGGGCGGGGTGTTCCGCGAGGACGTGTCGGCGGACCTGAGCGTGCACTACTTCTTCGGGGCTGTGCACCACCTGGGGACTTGGTACAGCCTGGACGGGGCGCTGTCGGCGAAGGACGTGGGACAGCAGTACGCGGACCTGTTGTTGACGTCGTTGAGGGTCGGGTGAGCGGGTGCGGGCGTCGGAGTTCCAGCGTGCGGTGGCCGCGGCCAAGTCGGTCGCGGCATCAGCCGGTCTGACGGTCGACGACGCCGTCGTCCTTCAAGACTCGAACAAGCTCACCCTGCGCCTGCTGCCGTGTGATGTCCTGGCACGGGTGGCGCCCGAGGCGGAGCAGATCGCCCAGACCGAGATCGAGCTCGCTCGACGGCTCGCCGAATCCGGGAGCCCGGTAGCCGCACTCGATCCTCGGGTGGAGCCACGTGTTCACGAGCGTGACGCGTTCGTGGTCACGCTGTGGACCTACTACGAATCCGCGCCGTCCCAAGGGATCTCGCCTGCCGACTACGCCGGTGCGCTCGGGCGGCTGCACGTCGGCCTGCGCGGGATCGACGTCCCCTCGCCGCACTTCACGGATCGGGTCGAGGAGGCCCAGCAGCTCGTGGCGAGCCGCGACCTCGCCCCGGACCTCGCCGACGCGGACCGGGAATTCCTCGGCGCCACGTTGCGGAACCTGCGGCGGGTGATCTGCGAGCGCGGCGCGGCCGAGCAGCTGCTGCACGGCGAACCGCACCCCGGCAACGTGCTCGCCACGAAGAACGGGCTGCTGTTCATCGACCTGGAGACGTGCTGCCGCGGGCCGGTCGAGTTCGACCTCGCCCACGCACCCGAAGAAGTCGACGAGCACTACCCCGGTGTCGATCCAGGCCTGTTGCGCGACTGCCGGCTCCTCGTGCTGGCGATGATCACGGCGTGGCGCTGGGACCGAGGCGACCAGTTCCCCGACGGGCGTCAACTGGGCATCGAGTGGCTCGGCCAGCTCCGGGCGGCGCTCGACCGCGACGGCCTGGATGCCCGGAGCTGACCGCTGGTACTTCACCGGACCCGCAGGCCCGGACCGGATCGCCGCCAGCAACGAGGTGCTGTCCGGGATCCGATCCGCGGCCGCGTCAACGCCCGGCGATCAGGCCACGAAGAGCACGACCGTTTCCGCCACGCACCCCGGCTTCGGGTTGCCGTCGATCTCCACCGTCACCTTGACCACGGCCTGCTTGCCGGGCGGGAAGTCCACCACGTCAAGGATTTCCGCGCCTGCCCTCACCCGCGACCCCACGACGACCGGGCTGGGGAAGCGGACCTTGTTGAGGCCGTAGTTGACGCCCATCTTGAGGCCCTCGATGGTGTAGATGTCCTTCACCAGCAAGGGGATCAGCGACAGCGTCAGGTAGCCGTGGGCCACCGGTGCGCCGAAGGGCCCCGCTTTCGCCTTCTCCAGGTCGATGTGGATCCACTGGTGGTCGCCCGTCGCGTCGGCGAACAGGTTGATCTCGTCCTGGGTGATCTCGTGCCAGTCGCCGTAGCCGAGGTGCTCGCCCTTGGCCTGGCCGTACTCGTCCAGCGAAGTGAAGACGCGCATCGGAGAGCTCCCTCAGTCCTTCGGTCCGCCTGCGACGTAGATGACCTGTCCGGAGACGAAGCCCGCACCGTCACTGGCCAGGAACGAGACCGTGTGGGCGATGTCGTCGGGCGTGCCGACGCGCGCGACCGGGATCTGGGACGCCGCCGCCTTCTTGAGGTCCTCGAAGTCGACCTTCATCCGGGCGGCCGTGGCCTGGGTCATCTCGGTGGCGATGAAACCGGGTGCGATGGCGTTGACGGTGACGCCGAACTTGCCCAGCTCGATGGCGAGGGTCTTGGTGAACCCCTGCAGACCCGCCTTGGCGGTGGAGTAGTTGGCCTGGCCGCGGTTGCCCAGCGCCGAGGTGCTGGAGAGGTTCACGATGCGGCCCCAGCCCTGCTCGGTCTGGAACTTCTGCACCGCGCGGCTCATCAGGAACGCGCCGCGGAGGTGGACGTTCATGACCGCGTCCCAGTCGTCGTCGGTCATCTTGAACAGCATGTTGTCGCGGAGGATGCCCGCGTTGTTCACCAGGACGGTGGGGGCGCCCAGCTCGTCGGCGACCTTCTGCACGACCTCGGTGACCTGCTCGGAGTTGCTGACGTCCAAGGCCGCGGCCATGGCGCGACCACCTGAGGCGTTGATCTTCTCGGCGGAGTCGGCACAGCTGTCCACGTCGATGTCCAGCAGTGCCACGGCGAAGCCGTCCTGCGCCAGGCGCCACGCGGTCGCGGCGCCGATGCCCCGTGCCGCGCCCGTGACGATCGCTACCCGCGAAGCGGTTTCTGCAGCCA
>JBDSAJ010001028.1:0-4262 GCA_039922235.1 Umezawaea sp. | reverse complement strand
CGAACCCGTGGCCGACGCGCTCGCCGAGATCGACGAGGTCGCGTACGTCGTGATCTGCGCCGGCCGGTTCGACGTGCTGTGCGAGATCGTGTGCGAAGACGACGCCGCCCTGCTCGACCTGATCTCCCGTCGCGTGCGCGCGCTCCCGGGGGTGGCCGACACCGAGGTGCTGGTCTACCTCTCCCTGCGCAAGCAGTCGTACCAGTGGGGAACTCGCTGACTGCGGATTCGGTTGTCGCCTGCGGCTTCGGCTGCTGATTCGCTTGTAATCGCCCGCCTGGTGTGCGATAAACGTTTCATGCCGCTTGACAACCTGTGGTTGCACTTCACCAGTCACTCCGCCGCCGACGACCACGCCCTGCCCGTCATCGCGCGCGGCGAGGGTGCGTACATCTGGGACACCGAGGGCAAGCGGTACCTCGACGGGCTCGCCGGCCTGTTCGCCGTGCAGGTCGGCCACGGACGCGAGGAACTCGCCGAGGCCGCGGCGCGGCAATCGCGCGAACTCGCCTACTTCCCGCTCTGGTCAGCCGCCCACCCGAGAGCGATCGAACTGGCCGAACGACTGGTCGCCGAAGCACCGGGCGACCTCAACCGCGTCTTCTTCACCGTCAGCGGCAGCGAGTCCGTCGAAACGGCCTGGAAGCTGGCCAAGAACTACTTCAAGCTCACCGGCAAGCCCACCAAGCACAAGGTCATCAGCCGCTCGCTCGCCTACCACGGCACCTCCCACGGCGCCCTGTCGATCACCGGGCTGCCCGCGCTGAAGAAGGACTTCGAACCGCTCGTGCCCAGCACGATCCGGGTGCCCAACACCAACCTCTACCGCGCACCCGAGCACGCCGACGACTACCAGGCGTTCGGCTGGTGGGCCGCCGACCAGATCGAGCAGGCCATCCTGTTCGAGGGCGCGGACACCGTGGCCGCCGTGTTCCTCGAACCGGTGCAGAACACCGGCGGCTGCTTCCCCCCGCCGCTCGGCTACTTCCAGCGGGTCCGCGAGATCTGCGACCGGCACGACGTGCTGCTCGTGTCGGACGAGGTGATCTGCGCGATCGGCCGCCTCGGCCACACCTTCGGCGCCCAGCGCTACGGCTACCAGCCCGACATGATCACCACCGCCAAGGGCCTCACCTCCGGCTACGCCCCGCTCGGTGCCGTGCTCATCGACGAGCGGCTGATGGAGCCGTTCCGCAAGGACGGCACCGTCTTCATGCACGGCTCGACCTACGGCGGACACCCCGTGTCGTGCGCGGTGGCGCTCGCGAACCTCAACCTGATCGAGCGTGACGGCATCTACCGGCACGTGCTGTCCGAGCAGGACGCGTTCAAGTCCACTTTGGACAAGCTGCTGGACCTCCCGATCGTGGGCGACGTCCGCGGTGCGGGTTTCTTCTACGGCATCGAACTGGTCAAGGACAAGGCCACGAAGGAGAGCTTCACCGCGGAGGAGTCCGAACGCATCCTCAAGGGACACGTCTCCACCACCCTGTTCGACAGCGGCCTGTACTGCCGCGCCGACGACCGCGCCGAACCGGTCGTCCAGCTCTCGCCACCGCTGATCTGCACGCAGGCCCACTTCGACGAGATGGAGCAGATCATCCGACACGCGCTGGAGGGCGCCGCGAAGCTGATCTAGCTCGACCCAGTCGGAGATCGTGCCCGACGCCCTGCTCCACGACCACGCGCCGCCACCCGACTCACGACGGCCCGATCCGGATCCTGGCCCGGCTCGGACAGGCCGCGGTGGTGATCGTGCCCTCGCCGCGCGAGACCTTCGGTCTGGTCGCGTTCGAGTCGATGAGCTTCGGCATCCCGGTGGTCGCGTTCGACGTGGGCAACCTGTCCGCCCTGGTCAGCGCCGGTGACGGGGCCGCCACAGCGGTTCGCACTCGTTCGGAGTCTTGATCCTCCAGCCGATCGGAGCAGAGTCAGGCAGGACAACAGTCAAAGACGACTGGAGCACCATGAATTCGCCGCAGCCAGATGACACCGCCCAACTGGCCGCTTTCTCGGTGGCGCCGACCGCAGCCGAGTTGGCGCAGGTCCTCGCCAACGACGCCGCCCATCCGATCGCGGCGCCGGTGCCTGCCCTGATGGGTGAGGATCCGGAGCAGCGCCAGGTGCAGATGGTGCCGGGCGGCCGCGGGATGATCTTCAGCGTCCGTTCGGACGGATCGCTGCGGCTGTACCGGCACACCAGTTGGCTCACCGGCACGACTGGCTGGAAGAACCCGGACGGCGACGTGATCGACGACGGTGGGTGGAACCACTTCCGCACGGTGCTCGGATCGTCGGACGGGCAGCTGTTCGCGATCCGTGGCGACGGCGTGATGCAGTGGTACCGCTACCTGGTCGACGACGCGGGCAACGGTGAGTGGTCGGCCGCGAGCACCAGCGTGATCGGCCTGCACTTCGACCGCTACCCAAGGATCTTCGGCGGTTGGGACGGCGTGATCTACGCGATCGACGGCGACGGGTTCCTGCACTGGTTCAAGTACCTGGCTCAGGACGGCAGCACCGGACCGGGCGCCTGGGCCTGGGGCGGCCGGGGCGCGCGGATCGCGGAGGACGACTGGAAGCAACTCGTCGACGTGTGGGCGGACGAGGACGGTGTCATCTATGCCACCGAGCAGGGCGGCACCCTGTTCTGGTTCCGCTACCTCGCCTGCGACGGCACCAACGAGACCGGTGCGTGGGCCAACAGCGGCCAGGGGGTGGCGATCGGCAGTGGCTGGCACTGGGACTACAGCAAGACGTTCTTCGCCAACACCAATGGCGTGATCTACAACGTGTTCGTCAACCGGAGTGTGCCGGCGGGACCGGACGGGGAGCTGTTCTGGTTCCGGCTGCTGAACTGGCAGAACGTGCCGCTGAACGGTGCACCCGTGTGGTCGCACAACGGGGCAGGCGTGCAGGTCGGCGACGGGTTCACCATCACTCAGAGCGGCGCGATGCAGGGCTACCCATCTGTGCGCACGGCGGTGGCCGGGCAGGTGGTCGACTTCGCGGTGTCGACGAACTTCGCCCAGTACGACGTGAAGCTGATCCGGCAGACCGGGCCGGGCACCGGCCAGGTGGTGCGGACGCTCAGCGCGGTGCCGGGCCGGTTCCAGATGGTCCAGGCGAACTACCGGCAGAACGGCTGCGGCTGGCAGACGTCGTTCTCGATCACCGTCAACCCGGCGTGGAAGTCCGGCTTCCACGTGGCCAGGCTGATCGGTCCGCGCGGTTTGACCCACGACATGCCGCTGGTGATCGCCCCGCCCGCGCCGGTCGCGAAGATCGCCGTGGTGCTGCCGTTCAACACCAACAACGCCTACAACTCGTGGGGCGGCCACAACCAGTACACGTGGGGCGAGTTGGGGATCCAGCGGAAGGTCACACTCCTGCGGCCGACCGACAACCTGAACGTGGATCTGCCGGGACGGGTGGACGACCACTACTTCAGCGACCTGTACCTGTTGCGCTGGCTGGCCGACAACAACCTGGCGTTCGACTGCTACCAGGACGCCGATCTGCACTACCTCGACCGGGTGCCCGGCAACTACAAGGTGGTGGTGCTCGGGTCGCACCCCGAGTACTGGAGCGAGCAGATGCGCGCCAAGCTCGTGACCTACCTGGACCACGGCGGACGAGTGATCAACACCGGTGGGAACGCCATCTACGAACGGATGTCGTACAGCGCCGACGGCCACACCGTGACCCATCGCAACTCGGTCGGCGACCGCGATCTCTACGAGCTGATCGGGTTGCCTGAGCGGAACGTGCTCGGCGTCCAGTTCGGCGGCGAGTACTTCACGTTCGAGCCGTACCAGGTGGTCAACAACCATCCGTTCCTGGCAGGCACCGGGCTCACGGTCGGCGCCGAGTTCGGCGCGTCCGGCTACAACGGCGCCGCCAGCGGTTGGGAGATGGACCAGGCCGACGCCACCCAGCCCGGCGTGCACGTGATCGCACGGGGCAAGCAGGAGTTCGGCGGCGGGGACATGGTCGTCTTCGACCACGCGAACGGCGGCTGGGCGTTCAGCACCAGTTCGATCAGTTTCAACCCGGCGCTGCCCTACGACGTGAAGATGTCGAAGATCCTGCGCAACGCCTTCACCGCCGCGCTGGCATAGGAAGAACGTGTGAGGGCGGGGTGATAGTCCCCCCGCTCGTGGGGCGAGGACGGCCGACCCCACTGGTCATCCTCCGCGACAGAGGGGCTGCTCGAACCCGCTGAACTGTGAACTTCCCCCTGCGGAACACAACACCAGTCG
>JBDSAJ010001027.1:0-2906 GCA_039922235.1 Umezawaea sp. | reverse complement strand
GGCGCGCGACCGGTTCGCGCGTCGGGGGTGGCAGGTCGTGGTGGTCGGCCGGATGGTGCCCGCGGGCCGGATCCCGGTGCTGCTGGCCGCCGGCGCGCTGGACTACCCGTGGCGGCGGCTGGTGCCCGCGGCCGCTGGTGCGTGCCTGCTCTGGTCGGTGGCCTACTCCGCGCTCGGCGTGGTCAGCGGCGGGCTGTTCGACCACCCGGTCGTCGCCACGGTGATCGCGACGCTGCTGGTGCTCGTCGTCACGGCGGTGTCGGCGCTGGTGGCGCGGCAGCGGGAACGCCGTCGCGCCGGCCAGGACGTGTCGTGACGGAGGGGGTCGGACGGCTGCTGCGCGGCGGGCGCGTGGTCGCGCGGCTGCTGCTGGTGTGGCTGCTCGTGGCCGTCGCACTGCACGCGGCCGACGTGGCACTGGACGACTTCGCGATGCCCGAGTGGTGGCAGCCGACGGTGTTCGCGCTGCTCTACGGCGTGCTGAGCGCGGTGGTGTGGCCACTGGTCCTGCGGTTCGCGCTGCCGGTCGCGGTGTTCACGCTCGGCATCGGGTCGCTGCTGATCCTGGGCGCCGGAATCCTGGCGCTGTCGTTCGTCGTGCCTGGTGTCGTGGTCGCGAACCTGCGCACGGCGGTGCTCGTCGTGCTCGTCATGACGGCGGTGGGCGCGCTGGTCAGCAGCCTGCTCGCGCTCGACGAGGACGAGCTGTTCTTCCGCAGCGCCGCCCGCCGGTTCCGCCGGGCGGAGGACGGCGCCGCCGACGAGCCGCCGGGCGTGCTACTGCTCCAGATCGACGGGCTCGGCTACGACACGGTGCGGCGGGCGGTGCGCGACGGCGACCTGCCCACGCTCGCGACGTGGCTCGCCGAGGGCAGCCACGCGCTGACCGACTGGCACTGCGACTGGAGTTCCCAGACCGGCGCGAGCGTCTGCGGGCTGCTGCACGGGTCGAACGACGACATCCTCGGGTTCCGCTGGTACGAGAAGGACCGCGACCACGTGATGGCGTGCGCGCACCCGGCGGACGCGGCGGAGATCGAGCGGCGGCACTCGGACGGCCGGGGACTGCTGGCGGGCGGCGGGGCCGCGCGCAGCGGGCTGTTCACCGGCGACGCCGACCACACCAGCATGACCATGAGCGCCGTGCCGCTGCTCACCCCCACCCGCCACGGCGGTAGTCGGTCCCGCAACGCCAACGGGTACTACGTGTACTTCGCCAACCCGGTGAACCTGGTCCGGACGGTCGGCTCGGCGGTCGTCGACATCCTGCGCGAGGTGTCCGCCTCGGTGCGCCAGCGCCGCGCGGGCGTCCGGCCGAGGGTGAACCGGGGCGGCGCCTACCCGTTCGCCAGGGCCGCGACCACGGTGATCACCCGCGACCTCGTCGTGTCGTCGATCATCGGCGACATGCTGGCCGGACGGCCGGTCGTGTACGCGGACTTCCTCGGGTACGACGAGGTCGCGCACCACACGGGTATCGAGCGGTTCGACGCGCTGGCCGTGATCCGGGCGATCGACCAGCAGATCGGCAGGCTGCGCCGGGCGGCCGAACTGGCTCCCCGCCCGTACCGGCTCGTCGTGCTGTCCGACCACGGCGTGACGCAGGGCTGGGCGTTCAGCGATCGCTTCGGCGAGTCGATCGAGGCACTGGTCGGCAGGCTGTGCGGAGCGCCGCCGCGGCCGGGCCGGACCAAGGACGCCAAGCACGCCAACACCTGGCAGTTGAACGCGGCGCTGGCCGAGGCGTCCACGGGGGGCGGGCCGATCGCGCGCGGCCTGCGGGCCCGCGCGGGCAAGACGCCCGACCGCAGGCACCGAGCCGCCGACGGCGCACCCGGCGCGGTGACGCGGGTCGCTCCCGGCGTGGTCGTGGTGGTGTCCGGCCACGTCGCGATGGTGTCGTTCACCGAGCACGAGGGCCGGGTGGACCTGGAGACGATCGAGCGGGAGTTCCCGGACCTGCTGCCCGCGCTGGTCGACCACCCCGGAATCGGCTTCACGCTGGTCCGCAGCGCCGCGTCCGGGCCGGTCGTGCTCGGGCGCGACGGCCTGCGCGTGCTGGAGTCCGGCGAGGTGCGGGCCGAGGACCCGCTCTCGGGGTACGGCGAGCACGCGGCCGACCTGATCCGGCGCACGGACGGGTTCGCGCACTGCCCGGACCTGCTGATCAACAGCCGGTACTCCGAGTCCACCGACGACGCCTCGCCGTTCGAGACGCACGTCGGCTCGCACGGCGGCCTGGGCGGCGGGCAGTCCCGCGGCTTCCTGGTGTACCCGGCGGACCTGCCGTGGCCGGGGGAGATCGTCGGCGCTGAGGCGCTGCACCGGGTGGTGCGCGGCTGGCTCACCCACCTCGGCCACCCGGAGCCGAAGACCGCGGCAGAGGTCGTGGCGGCTACGCCCGGTTGAGGACTGGGGCTCATGCCGGAGACACAATCTGGCTAACCGCTTCGGAAACCGGGGCGCTGGGTTCGGGAACCGCCCGCGACGGCGTGGGCGCCCGTTGTACCGTGTGTGCTGCCGAGGATCTGTTGATCTTCGCAGGCTCCGGGGACCCGACTGCCGCCCGGTGCGAGTACCCGGCTCGGTCCTTCCACAGGGAGATGACGCGTGGCTTTCCAGGTGACCTCGGGGCTGTTGGCGAGCGGTGGCCGGTGATCGCGCCGAAGCTCGACGGTGTCCTGGCGATCCGGCGGTCGTGGTGCTTGCCGGACGAGGACGTCCTGCTGTGCGCGGAGAGCTGGTCGATCGGGTTCGACGTGGCCGGGCTGGACGGGCAGGGGCGGCCGGACCGCGGCACCGGAGGCCGGGCGGTCAAGGCGTTGGGCTCCGCGGTGGCGGCGGGCGGGCGGCGCGACCGGGGGCAGTCGCTGCCGCACCTGGTGGTGTTCGGCCCGAGCGCCGAC
>JBDSAJ010001026.1:0-16225 GCA_039922235.1 Umezawaea sp. | reverse complement strand
GAACCCGGACGCCGGGTTCTGGATGACCGCCAACCAGGTGCCGTTCACGTGCAGCACCGGCACCCGCTGCCAGGACTGCCCATCGTTGTTGGACACCTCGACCTGGTTCGGCTTGGTCTTACCGCCCTGTGAGCCCGGCTGCCGGTCGACGCGGAGCGGTATCGAGAACAGCGCGTTGCGGGGCGCGTGGTTCGTCAGGTCGAGCTTGGGGTCGAAACCGATCGACAGCAATGGCAGTGGTGTGGCGTCGGTGGTGTGCCCGGACCGGAAGCCCCATTCCGCGCTGACCTTCGTGGACAGCGGCCATCCCGGGTTGCTTCGGCTCACCTCGGCGGTGAGCCGGTAGTTCGCCGCGCCCACGGGCACCGTGAACTGCCCACTGCCGGGTTGGCCGCTGCGGGCGATCTCCTTGCCGTCGACGTAGAGCACGGTGTCGCCGGTGTCACCGGAATCGGGGAACCCGGAGTGGCCTGCCGAGTCGGAGAACAGCGGCAGCCGTGTGTTGATCTTCTCGCCCGCGCGGTACGCCAGGTGCGGCTCGGTCGAGAAGAAGCCCGCCGACCCGGTGACACCCGGCCCGATCACGGCCTTGCCCCAGTCCACAGTGGCCTTTTCACCGGGCTTGAAGGTCCGCTTGGCGGCCTCGTAGTGCTGCGCGGCACCGCCCGCCAGTACACTCACGGAGTTCGCCCAAGTGGCGGGGGAGTAGTACTCGGTCCGCTCACGGGGAAGCGGAGTCGGCGTCGACTCCAGCGCACCCTCCAGGTCGTACTTCCCGTCGGTGGCGAACATCGTCGCGTAGCCCACACCATCCACCGGCGCCCGGTAGGTCGCCTTCACGGTGGCCAGGTCGCTGTTGCGCGGCCAGTAGGTCACGTTCGCCGGAATGTCCCCGTAGCTGGGGAACACCAGTTCGTACCTGTACGGGCTCACGGGCAAGCCGGTCAACGTCACGGACGCGTTCGGCAACTTCGCCAGCCGAGCGCCCTCGGGGCCGAACGTGGCTGTCAAAGGGAGTGGCGGCGCCTCCATCAACCGCACGGGGCTGCCGGAGAAGTGGAACAGTGCGGAGTTCGCACCCGCCTCGGCGATCGCCCGCGCCCGCGGGCTGAACTCGAGGCCTTCACCGTCGCCCAGGGTGAATACCGCGAGTTTGCCCTTGAGGTCGGCCGCGGCGATCTCGCCGGGTGTGGCATGTCCAACGTCCACAGCGGACAGCGCGCGGGTGTCGGTCGTCTGCGGCGAGCCCGGTATCCACTCCACGGGGACCTCGAACGACTCGGGCTTGCCGACCGTCAGCCGGACCTGTGGCCGTTCGAGCTTCATCCGGTCGAAGTACCGGAATTCCTTGGTGTGCTTGGTGGTGGGCGCGGTGTAGTCGTTGAAGTCCGAAAAGCTGTAGTAGCCCACTCCACGTGCTCCGGTGTCGACGACCATCCCGTTCGTCCAGGAGACCGGGCGGGCGTCCTTCTCGTCGGTCTGCACGGTGACCTTCTTGCCGTTCCTGGCGTCCAGCGTGACCACGGTGTCCTTGTGCAGGTCGACCTCCGGGTCGGCCACCCTGGTGCTCGCCGGCAGGGGCTGACCAGGCACCGCGGTCTGGATCGTGCCCAGCACGGCGTACCGGCCCGCAGGCAGCCGCACGGTGCTGTTGTTGCCGATCAGGTCGAAATCATCCTGGCCAGTGCCCAGCGGAACCCACATCGCGCTCGCCAGGAGGCCGTCGGCCGGCGCAGCGCCGTCCTGGTCGATCAGCTTCGTCGTCAGGTCGTAGCTTTCCGGTTCCTTGTACGCACCGACCGGCGTCTGGATCACCGTGTCGCCTGCGCCGCTCTTGGCAACGAGCCTGCCGCCGTGGACACCGATCTGCGCGGCGGAGTGGTCAAAGGTGACCGACACCGTGGCCTCGCCGTTGGCGGGCACCATGACCTGGTCGACGTTCGTGCGGAACGCCGGGACGTCCATGCTCAGCCGCAGCGAAACCGGTGCGCTGCCGGTGTTGCTGTACGTGATCTGCTTGGTCAGCGCGGGCTGGTCGTACGGCCACCGCACGAAACCGAGGCTCAGGCTCCCCGTGCTGGGGATGATCGTCTGCCTGGACGCCCGGCCTATGTCGAGCCGGCCGGCGCCCTGCTGGTAGATCGTGGCGTCGATCGGGGTCGCGCTGCCCATCAGCGCGGCCTTGATCTGCCTGCCGGTCCAGTCCGGATGCTGCGCGGCCAGGATCGCCGCGGCACCAGCCACGTGCGGCGTCGCCATGGAGGTGCCGCTCAGCCGCGCGTGGTGCTCGTCGACAGCGCGGTCGGCGAGCGTGCCCTCGGCCCGTGCGGCCACGATGTCCTCACCGGGCGCGGCGATGTCCGGTTTGACGGCGTAGTCCTTGAACCGCGGTCCGGGCTGCGAGAACGTGCTGTACTTGTCCTGCTTGCTCACACTGGCCACGGCCAGCGCGGCGTCTGCGGACGCCGGGCTCGCAACAGGCGTGCGCTGGCCGTAGTTGCCAGCCGCGATCACGAACAACGTGCCCTTCTCCGCCGAGAGCCGGTTGACCGCGATCTCCAACGGGTCGCTGACGCCGTCGCCGGACCCGCCGCCCAGGCTCATGTTCACGACCTTGGCGCCGCTGTCCGCGGCCCACTGCATGCCTGCGAGGATCGCGTCGAACGGGCATCCGTCTGTCTGGCAGACCTTGCCGATCAGCAGGTCCGCGCCCTTGGCGACACCGGTGTACTTGGCGCCACGGCCCGCGATGGTCGAGGCCACGTGCGTGCCGTGCCCCACGTTGTCGACAATGCCTTCGTCGGTGAAGTCCTTCTCGCCCTTCACGATCCCGGCCAGGTCAGGGTGTTTCGGGTCGTAGCCGGTGTCGAGGACCGCGACGGTCGCGCCCGCGCCGGTGTACCCGGCCTGCCAGGCGGCCGGCGCGCCGACCTGCAGCACGCTCACATCCAGTGACGGATGAACCTTGCCGTTGAGCCAGATCTTGCCCGCGTCGGCCTTGTCGAACAGTTCCGCGGCCTTGTTCTTCGGCATGGCCACCGCGGAGAGCTCGACCGACGGCAGTTCACGGGTGATCTTGCCGAGCGTCCGGGCGCCTTTGGACTCGACCAGCAGCGGGATCTCAGGCGTGTGGTCGTCGTCGTAGCCCAGGTCGATCAGGCCTGTCACGTCGAACAGCTCGCGATCCAGTTTGCCCGCCCGGATCAGCGGCTCGGCGACCGATGGGATCACCGTGACGCCCTTGGCGCTGACCGACTTGATGAACCGCACCGGCCCGAGCCGGGCGGCCGGCTGGATCTTCGCGTCCCAGGAGCCGTCCTTCCTGGTCACGGTCACCTTGTCGCCGGTGATCAGCGTGACTGTCCTGGGCGCCTCGGCCGGCGCGGGTATGGGTTGTTGCGCGGCTGCCGGTGAGACGGCCACACCGGTGGCCACCACGGCGAAGACCGCCGCATGGATGAAACCGCGTTTGTGCACAGATCGCCCCTTGTGACGTCGGCTGATATTTCCCTAGTACCTCTATGACTCGTTGAGTGGATCAACCTGTTCACCTCGGCAGGCGACCTTCTTCGATCACGAGCACCGGCTCGACTGCCAGTTGGCCGGCTGTCCAGATCCGAGCGGAAGTCGGTAAACAGATCGCCGTCGATGTGAGTCTTAAAGGGTGATGGCTGACTACGACGACTTCGCCCGTGCGCAACTACCGCGGTTGCTGCGGTACGCGACGATGCTCACCGGCGAGCGGGAGCAGGCGGCTGATCTGGTGCAGGACGTGCTGGTCAAGGTGTACCGGCACTGGTCCCGGATCAGCGGCACGGATCACCCCGACCGGTACGTGCTGCGGATGGTGACCAATGGCTACCTGTCCTGGCGACATAGCTGGTCTGCGCGTGTGATTCCGTCGGGTGACCTCCCCGACGAGGCACGGGCGGACGATTTCGCGTCGGACCACGCCGCGCGCGAGGACATGTGGCAGCGCTTGGCGCGGCTGCCCAAGCGCCAGCGGGCCGTGGTGGTTCTGCGGTACTACGAGCAGCTGCCCGATCCCGAGATCGCCGGGCTGCTCGGCTGCGCCCAGGCCACCGTCCGGGCACACGCCCACAAGGCATTGGCGGCACTGCGAAACGGCTTGGCCATCGAGCAGATGGCGCAAGCCAGGGAGACGTGATGAACATCGAGAACCTGATCAAGGACACCTTCACGGCGCGCGAACATGACGCGCCCGACAGCGACGCGGTGCTTGCCGCGGCGCGCCAACGCATCGACAGCAGGCGCTCCGGGCTGAGCCTGCCGCTCGCGGTTGCCGCCGGGGCGACCGTGCTGACCCTCGGCGCGGCCACCGCCGTGGTGATGAACCGGCCGGATCCCGCGGAGCAATCCCAGGTCATCGCCACCGCCAACGGGTCTCAAGGCAGCCAAACCCCGGCGACTACCGGACAGGCCACGCCGGGTCTGCAGATGCCCTACTCCCTTGACTGGCTCCCGCCGGGCTCGGTCGCCTACCGGGCGCACCGAATCAACGTCGGGTCCAGCGCGGCCAACCCGGACGCGCCCCTGTACGGCGGTGAGTACATGCTGACCGTCACGGCCGACGACCAGGTCCTGGAGGTCGACGTCCAGCAGTTCCGGATGGTGTCGGTGGACGAGGCGATGTTCAAGTCGGGCCCAGGCACGTCCGTGACGATCAACGGGCAGCCCGGGGTCGAGAGTTCGGTGTCCACCGGGCCAGGTGGGTACGAGCTGTACGTGGCGCACCCCGACGGCGGTTCGATGTATGTGAACGTGTCCGCCGCGCCCGGAAGCGAAGCGCCCGCGCAGCAACTCATCGACGCCGGCCGCCGGATCGCGGAGAACATCCACTTCCCGGGCACGACGACCGTCACCCCGGCGTACGGCCTGCGCGACCTGCCCAACGGGATGCGGATCTGCGCCTTCAGCGTCGACCAGAGCCCGGACCAGAGCCTGGACCAGTCCCCGGCCGTGCCGGGGACCAACACGAGCTACTCGCTGGGCACGTGCACCGTCCAGCCGACGGTCTTCGTCAACAGCGCAGTCGTCGGCGAACCGACCGGCACACCGGGACAACCCGTGCAGGGCCACGCGACGCGCTACGTCGAGGAGAACGGCTACCACCAGTTGCGGGTCCTCGATGCGGTCGAGGGAGCCCCGGTCGTCATCGCCGGCCGGGTACCGCAGGCCGACCTGTACGACATCGCCAACCGGCTCGTCCTGCCGCACTGACCGCGGCTCGAACAGGGTTGAGCCAGAACCTGTTGCCGTTCAACTGGGGGTACAGGTTCTGGGGTGACTGGGATGCAGATGCGGCGAGGTCGTGCGGAGGGCCGGTGTTGTCGTTTGGCGGCCGTTGGCAGTGGCAGGAGCGGTTCTGACGACGACACCGGCTCGGCCGGGTTTTGACGAGGTGGAGCATCGACAGCGGATGACCACGACAAGCGCTGTGATCGCGACCACGAGGCAGGCGGTCGCTGTTCGCGGCCGGTCTACGGAACGCAAAACAGGTGCTCAAGTGGACTAGAGCACCTGCCACGTAGACGTCGCAAGTTTGCGACATTTTCGTGACCGAGGGGGGACTTGAACCCAAGTCCCCCCTCGGTTCGTCAGTCCGACAGCAGCTTGCGGACGCGGTCCGCGCCCACCGCCAACAGCAGCGTGGGCAGGCGGGGGCCGGTTTCGACGCCCACCAGCAGGCGGTAGAGCAGTGCGAAGAAGGTGCGCTGGGCGACCTTCAGCTCGGGCGTCGGCTTGGCGTCCGGGGCGAGGCCCGCCTGGATCTTGGGCACGCCGTAGACCAGGGTGGTCAGGCCGTCCAACGACCAGTGGCTGTCCAAACCCTCCAGCAGCAGGCGCAGGGACTCGCGCTGCTGCTCGTCGAGGGACTGGATCAGGTCCACGTCGGCGTGCTCGCGGACGCGGGTCCGCTGGTCGAGCGGCACCTGGTTGGTGATCCAGTGCGCCGCGCGGTCCAAGCGTGGCCGGACCTCGTCCAGCGTGGCCACGGGGCGTGAAGGGTCCAGGTCCCGCAGGATGCGCAGGGTCTGCTCCGGGTCGCCGGTGGTGATGTCCACGATGGACGCCAGCGTGCGGTAGGCGATCGGGATCGGGGTGCTCGGCAGGGGACCGGCGGCCGTGCGGACCGCGCGGTCGTGCGCGAGCGCGTCCACGGCGACCACGGTGCCGTCGGCGATCTTGCGCTCCAGCGCGTCCCACTCGTCGTAGGTGCGCTGCACCTCCTGGTCGAACGCGACCTTGAACGACTGGTTGGGCTTGCGGCGCGCGTACAGCCAGCGCACCAGCGGGGCCTCCAGGATCTCCAGCGCGTCGCCCGGCGTGGGCACGCCGCCCTTGGAGCTGCTCATCTTGGCCATGCCGGAGATGCCGACGAACGCGTACATCGGGCCGATCGGCTGCTTGCCGCCGAACACCTCGCGCACGATCTGGCCGCCGACGACGAACGACGAGCCGGGGGACGAGTGGTCCACACCGGACGGTTCGAACACGACGCCCTCGTACGCCCAGCGCATGGGCCAGTCGACCTTCCACACGAGCTTGCCGTGCGTGTGCTCGCTGAGCAGCACCGTCTCGGCGTGGCCGCACACGCAGGTGTACGACAGCTCGGTCGTCTCGTCGTCGTACGAGGTGACCGTCGTCATGTCCCGGTCGCACACCGAGCAGTACGGCTTGTACGGGAAGTACTGCTCCTCGTCGTCCTGCTCCGTGACCGGCTTGTCCTTGGTGCGGTACCGGTCGAGCACGGCGTCGATCGCGGCGCGTTCGCGCACGGCCAGCAGCACCTGCTCGCGGTACGCGCCGGAGGTGTACATCTGCGTCTGGCTCACCGGCCGGTACTCGATGCCCAGCTCGGCCAGCGCCTTGATCATCGGCGCCTTGAAGTGCTCGGCCCAGTTCGGGAACGAACTGCCCTCGGGCGCGGGAACGGACGTCAGCGGCTTGCCGATGTGCTCCGCCCACGACGGGTCGACACCCACCGGGACCTTGCGGAACCGGTCGTAGTCGTCCCACGACAGCAGGTGCACGACGTCGTGGCCGCGGCGGCGGATCTCGTCCGCCACCAGGTGCGGCGTCATGACCTCGCGCAGGTTGCCGAGGTGGACCGGGCCGGACGGGCTCAGGCCGGACGCGCAGACGATGGGTTTGCCCGGCGCCCTGCGCTCGGCCTCGGCGATGACGTCGTCTGCGAAACGGGAGACCCAGTCGGCCTCGGTCTGAACCTGCATGGCTCCAATTGTCCTACGGCGTGTCCAACGGGTTCACGCCGGGATGTCGACCGCGATCTCCGCGCTCAGCTCCGCGCCCAGTTCGAGCTTCAGCTTGTCACCGCTCCAGAACCGGCCGGGGTCGTACCAGTTCACCCGGCGGCCCGACGGCAGCAGCCCCATCGCCTCGTAGGTGATCGCCACGACCTCCGCGCAGTACGCCGTCTCCAGCGCCGAGTCCGGCACGCCCCGGCGCACCTGCGGCAGCCGTCCGCGCAGCCACCGGGTCGCCAGCTTCGCGGTCGACGGGAACGGCGTGCCGTCCAGCCGCGCGATCGTCTTCAGCACGGCGTCGTCGGTCTCGCGGGTGTGGGTGTGGTCGAGCTGCCGCAGCCACGCCCGCTGCCCGTACTTGTTCGCCCACACCAGCACCGCGCTGCGCAGGTCGTGCAGCTGCACCCCGCGCTGGTGCGTCCCGGTCCACACGTCCGTCAGCGACCTGCCCAGTTCGGCGTGCCACATCAGCGGCGGCAGGTCGTCGATGACCACCGCCATGCCGACGTGGTTGACCGGGCTGTTCGTGGTCATCCGGATCGCCCGGTCGGCCGCCGAGTCGCCGCGGAACAGCCACACGTCACCGGTTCGGGTGAGGTTGACGGCTTCGTCCAGGGTGATCCGCGTTTCGGCCATGGCCGCTAGCCTAGGCAGATGAAGTTGTGGAAGGTGTTGGGACTCGCGGGTGTGGTCGGGGTGGCCGCGACCGGCGCGGTGGTGGTGCGCGCCGAGCGCAAGCGGCAGGCGTACACGCCGGACGAGATCCGCGAACGGCTGCACGCGCGCATCGCCGAGGTGGAGCCCGCCGAACAGGTGAAATGAGTCAGATGAGGAACCGGTACGCCGTCGTGCCCGGTGCGACGTGCTGGATCTTCAGCGGACTGGCCTTCATCCGGGCCCACAGCGGGTCGTAGTCCTCGCGGCTACCGATCTCGACGCCGCACAGCGCGGCGCCGGTCTCGCGGTTGTCGCGCTTGACGTACTCGAACAGGACGATGTCGTCGTCCGGGCCGAGCACCTCGTCCAGGAAGCGGCGCAGCGCGCCCGGCTCCTGGGGGAACTCGACCAGGAAGTAGTGCTTCAGGCCCCGGTGCACCAGCGAGCGCTCGACGACCTCGGCGTACCGGCTGACGTCGTTGTTGCCGCCCGAGAGCAGGCACACGACGGTCTGGCCGGACTCCACCACCACGGACTCGGCCAGCGCGGCCGACGCCATCGCGCCCGCGGGCTCGGCGATGATGCCATCCACCTGGTAGAGGTCGAGCATCTCGGTGCAGATCTGGCCCTCGGAGACCGTGAGGAGTTCGGCGCCCGAGTCGCGGACCAGCGGGAAGCTCGCGTCGCCCACGCGGCGCACGGCGGCGCCGTCCACGAAGGTGTCGACCTCGGGCAGCCGGACCGGGCCGCCCGCCGCGAGCGCGGCGATCATGCTGGCCGCGCCGGCGGGTTCCACGCCCACCACGCGGGTGTCCGGGTGCTGCTCGGCCAGCCACGTGCCCAGACCCGCCAGCAGACCGCCGCCGCCCACCGGCACCACGACGACGTCCGGCGCGCGACCGAGCTGCGCGAGGATCTCCCGGCCGACGGTGCCCTGCCCGGTGATCGTGCGGAGGTCGTCGAACGCCGGGACGATGGTCGCGCCGGTCCGCGCGGCGTACTCGGCCGCGGCCGTGGCGGCGTCGTCGTAGGTGTCGCCCTCCACCACCAGGTCGACCACGTCGCCGCCGAGGGACGCGATGCGCTGGCGCTTCTGCCTCGGTGTGGTGCTGGGGACGTACACACGACCCCGGACGCCCAGCCGTTCGCACGCGTAGGCGACGCCCTGGCCGTGGTTGCCCGCGCTGGCGCAGACGGCGCCTGCCGCCCGCTCCGCGTCGTCGAGCTGGGCGAGCAGGTTGAAGGCGCCCCGGAGCTTGTAGGAGCGGCCGACCTGGAGGTCCTCGCGCTTGAGCCACACGTCCGCGCCGGTCGCCGTGGAGAGGCGGTCGTTGCGCTGGAGCGGCGTGGTCAGTGCGACGCCCGCCAGCCTGGCTGCTGCCGCGGACACGTCATCTGCGAAGGACATGACCGGGGATTGTCCTCCGTCCGGACCAACGGGCGCGCACGAGGGCGGACATTAGGGTCGTGGCATGACCTCGAACGCCGCCAAGGCCGCCACCCTCCTCGACCTCCACAGAGCGCCCGCACTGCTGAAGGTCGTGAACGTCTGGGACGTCATCACGGCCACCGTCGTGGCCGATGTCGAGGGCACCACGGCGCTGGCCACCGCGAGCCACTCGATCGCCGCGTCCTACGGGTACCCGGACGGGGAGAACATCCCGGTCGACCTGATGATCGAGGCCGTCGGGCGGATCGCCGCGGCCGTCGACCTGCCCGTCTCGGCCGACCTGGAGGGCGGGTACGGGAATCCGGGGGAGACCGTGCGCAAGGCGATCGGCGTGGGGATCGTCGGCGCCAACGTCGAGGACCAGATGAAGCCGCTGGCGGAGGCCGTCGCCGTGGTGGAAGCCGTGCTCAAGGCCGGTGAGGCCGAGGGCGTGCCGATCGTGCTGAACGCCCGGACGGACGCGTTCGTGCGTGGGCGGGACCGCGATCCGGCCGACGTGCTCGCCGACGCGGTGGAGCGGGGCCGGGCGTACCTCGACGCGGGCGCGCCGGTCGTGTTCGTGCCGGGCCTGCTGGACGAGGCCCAGGTGACCACGCTGGTCGAGGCGTTCGGGCCGCAGCGGCTGACGGTGATCGGGGTGCCAGGGGGTCTGCCGCTGGCGCGGCTGGAGGAGTTGGGCGTGGCACGGGTGTCCTACGGGCCGTTCAGCCAGCAGGTGGCGCTGACGGCGTTGGCGGACCTGGCCATCGACGTGATCGCCGGCGGCGGGCTGCCGGAGTGGAACCGGCCGTTGAACTGACTCCGTGACAGGGGAGTCACCGACTTCCAGGGGGTCCGCCGGGTCGCCGTCGGGCACTACGGTCGGTGTGGTTCGCGCGTTGGCAGGGGGTCTGGTTTGAGGCACGTGGTCGGGATCGTCGCGGTACTCGCGGTCGTCGTCGCCGGGTGCACGTCCCCGCCGTCCGGGTCGCCTCCGTTCTCCAGCGCGCCATCCGGCTCGTCCTCGTCGTCCCCGTCGCCGAGCGCGCCCGCGTCGTCCGCTGTCGTTCCGTCCTCGTCGGGATCGCCGACGGGGACCGGAACGGTCGCGCCGCCTGCCGTGGGGACGACCACGGCGCAGCCGCCGCCGGTGGTGGGGGCGCCGTCCACTCCGGTCGGCGCACCTTCGGACAAGGGGACCGCGTACCTCGCGGCGCTGACGGCCGCCGGGGTGCCCACGAGCACCAGCGGGGCTTCGGAGATCCAGATCGCGCAAGGTGTGTGCCAGGAGTTGGCGAAGGGGACCCCGCGGGCGAAGCTCGTTGGTGACCTGGGCGCGATGGGCGGGCTGATGACGGAGGACTACGCCGAGGCGATGGTGGCCGCCGCCGAAAGCCACTACTGCTAGGCGACCGGCAGGTCTCACCCGGTGAGGCGTTCGCTCCTGCGTTCGAGGAAGGCAGTTCCCGCGACGCACACCGCGGAACTGCCGAGGCCGCTCCAGAACAGCACCGCGAACAAGGTCGGCACCAGGTCCTCGGTCGTCCCGTCCGCGAACGCGCAAGTCGCGTTCGGTGGGAAGGAACTCCGCGTCACGTCGATGTTGCGCGCGCCGCCATCCGACTCGCGCGTCGCACAATCCTTGCCCGCGTCATAAGATCCCACCAGCGAAGCGGCGTACATGAGCAAGGCGAACACGATGGACACCGGGATCCCTGCGTAGCACAGGAACCGGGCGGGCAAACTCCTCAACACGGCTGACTCACCACTCTGCTCGGCGGAAACCAGGCGGTCGCCACGGTCGACGTGGCCAAGCCCCAAGACCGGATCCGGATCAGCCTGGACGAGAGCGACCACCACCTGGCCACGCCGGTGGTGGGTCGTTCTCGTCTAGTCCGGAATGGACTGTTGGGCCAGTCTCAGCTTGTCGCACAGGTCTTGGAGGGTCCGCAGTTCCTCGTCGTTCAAAGCGGGGCCCACGTAGCGGCGGATGCTGGCCGCGTGTCGTCGGCCCACGGTGCGCTGCATCTCGATCCCGGCGGCCGTGAGCACCACGATGGTGCCGCGCCCGTCCGCCCGGTCCGGTTCTCGTGCCACCAGGCCCGCGATCTCCATCCGTTCCACCATGCGGCTCAGTGACGGCTGGCTGAGCAGCACTTCACGGTTGAGGTCGCGGAGCCGGGCGCGTTTTTCGGGGCACCTGCTCAAGGTGAAGAGGACGTCGTACTCGCGCAGGCTGATCGGGTGCCAGACGTCGTCTGCCGCGAACCGCCGCAGGAGCGCGGACTGCGCTCGGAAGAGCGCTTCCCACGACTCCGCGGCCAGTTCGGTGAGGTTCCGGTCAGGCGACGGGGGCGGCGTCACGGGCCAGCTTCCTGGACGCGTGGGTGGGCGGGTCGGAGGGGACGTCGGCAGGCCTGCGGGCGTCGAACTCGCGGCGCAGTTCCGGGGCGATCTCGCCCAGCAGGTCCAGTTGCTCCAGGACGACCTTCAGCGGCAGGCCCGCGTGGTCGAGCAGGAACAGCTGGCGCTGGTAGTCGCCGAAGAACTCCTGGAACGTCAGGGTCTTGTCGATCACTTCCTGCGGGCTGCCCACCGTCAACGGCGTCTGCGCGGTGAAGTCCTCAAGGGACGGTCCGTGGCCGTAGACCGGGGCGTTGTCGAAGTACGGGCGGAACTCCCGCACGGCGTCCTGGGAGTTGCGGCGCATGAAGACCTGGCCGCCCAAACCGACGATCGCCTGTGCCGCGGTGCCGTGGCCGTAGTGCTCGAAGCGCTCGCGGTAGAGGTTGATCAGGCGGATGTAGTGCTCCTTCGGCCAGACGATGTTGTTGGCGAAGAACCCGTCCGCGAAGTAGGCGGCGATCTCGGCGACCTCCGGGCTGCGGATGGAGCCGTGCCACACGAACGGAGGCAGGTCGTCCAGCGGGCGCGGGGTGGAGGTGAAGCCCTGCAACGGGGTGCGGAACTTGCCTTCCCAGTCCACGACCTCGTTGTCCCACAAGGCGCGCAGCAGCTGGTAGTTCTCGACCGTGAGGCCCATGCCGTCCTGGATGTTCCTCCCGAACCACGGGTACACAGGGGCCGTGTTGCCGCGGCCCAGCATGAGGTCGATCCGGCCGTCTGCGAGGTGCTGGAGCATCGCGTAGTCCTCGGCGATCTTCACCGGGTCGTTCGTGGTGATCAGCGTCGTCGAGGTGGAGAGGATGAGCCGCTGGGTGCGCGCGGCGATGTGGCCGAGCAGGGTCGTCGGCGACGACGGCACGAACGGCGGGTTGTGGTGCTCACCGGTGGCGAAGACGTCGAGGCCGACCTGCTCGGCGTGCTCGGCGATCGTGACCATCGCCTTGATCCGCTCGTACTCGGTGACCGTGGTGCCGGTGGTGGGGTCCGGGGTGACGTCCCCGACCGTGAAGACGCCGATCTGCATGGTGCCTCTCCCAAAGTCAATGCGTTTGCATGAATATTGGGGTCAACACCACGCAGACCGGCTTCTATTCCCCGACTAGACCGCCGGTCAAGCAGTCCGAGTTTCACGACCTCCAGCCCGCCCACTCCGCGAGTCGACCACTCGGACACCCCGAAACCCTCACTCGGGCATCCCGAGTGGAACGGTCGGGTGGGTCCGGGAGTGTGGGTGGGTGTCCGAACGCGGAGTTCAGGGTGTCCGAGTGAAGGACACGGGGTGTCCGAGTGAGGGACTCGCGACTACCTGACCGACGCTCTAGCCCGCCGGGACCACGCCGATGGCGTCGGCGACCTTCGTCGTCACGGAGACGCTGCTGGTCACGGTGCCGGGCTTGATCCACGGGTAGTCCGTCAGCGTCTTCGCGACGGTCCGCTCGCCGATGATCTCGCCCTTGTCCGGGTCCACGATCAGGTCGCGGCGCTCTTGGTCGCCGTCCAGACCAAGTGCGAGGCCCTTGCGCCCGTCCGGGGTGGTCGCCTCCTCGACGACCTTCACACCGTCGATCTTCGCCATCGCGCGCAGGAGGTCGCCGCGCAGGTCGGCGGGCATGATCCCGGAGTTCAGGAACTGGATGCCGAAGTGGAACATCGTGCTCGGGGACGAGCCGCGCTGGGAGGTGTAGTCCTTGAGCCACGCCAGCAGCTGGTCGGGGTCGCGCGGCAGGTCCGCGTAGAACGCGGGCTGCCCCATGTCGGTCGCGTCGCCGCAGACCAGCTTCGGCTGGGCGTTGGGGAAGAAGTCGCCGCACGCGCCGCGCCGCTCTCCCGTGTCGGTGTCCGTCGGCTGGAACGCGGGCACCTCGGACGCGGGCATGGAACTGCCGATCAGCTTCGCGTCACCGGAGGCGCGCTTCTCCAGCCACTCCTGCGTCACGTCCTGCGGGATCCAGGTCTGGTAGGTGCTGTCGACGAGGTAGGAGTAGCCGGTCGGAGCGCTGACGACTCCCTGCGGGGACCCGACCAGGAGTCCGCGCTGGTAGAACCCCTTGACCTCGATGTACCGGTACTGGCCCGGCTTCAGCTCCGGGTCCTTCGCGGTGATCTTGTCCGCCGCGTCGTTCAGGACCTGGGACGCCGAGAGGAGCGACACGTCGCGCTTGGTGGGCTGCTGCCCGCTGGTCGACTGCCCGCTGGTCGACTGCCCGCTGGTCGACTGCGCCACGGGCTGCGCCGGTGCCCCGTCACCGCTGCCGAACGCCACGGCGGCACCCACGACCGCGACCGCCGCCGCCGCGACGCCGACGACCAGGCCACGGCGGCGAAAGGGCGACTTCGCCGGAATCGCCGCGGGGGTGCTCGCCGAGGCCGCCTCCCGCATCAGCTTCTCGCGGGCGTCGTCGAGTGATCGGTTGGACATGCGTGCCTCCAGGTGCAACGAGGCGAGGGCCTCGTCGAGTTCACGATCGGGGTTGTGGTCGCCGCGCTCAGTCATCGCGGTTCTCCTCTTGGGCAGTGCGGAGGTGTGCTTGGAGCTTGTGGCGCACCCGGTGCAGACGTGACCGGACAGTGCTGGCGGGCACGCCTAGAGCGGCGGCGACCTCGGTCGGTTCGAGTCCGGCCCACGACGTCAGCAGCAGCACGTCGCGTTCCTGCTCGGTCAACGAGGCCAGGCCGTCGGCCAAGTGCCTGGTGTGCCGTTGGGCGTCCAGGCGGTCGACGGTCTGCGCGTCGTGGTCGACCCCGGCTTCCCGGAGCGCGAACACGCGGGCGGACGCCCGGAAGCCGCGGATCTCCGTGCGGACGTGGTTGCGCGCCAGGTTGGTGGCGATTCCGTACAGCCAGCCCCGGATGGGGGACTGCGCGGAGTCGTAGCTGGCACGCCTGCGGAGGGCGACCAGGAACGTCTCGGCGACCAGGTCGTCCGCGATGTCGACGCCGACCCGGCCCGCCAGGTAGCTGTGCAGCGCCCTGGCGTGCAGGTCGAACAGCCTGGCGAACGCGGCTGCGGGATCCGCGTTCGCCAGGTCTGGACGCGCGTCGTCGACGTCTGGAGCGCGCTGCGCTTGCTCTGCTCTGCGTTCCTCGATCCGGTTCACGCTAGTTCTTGTCCGAGCCCGCTGACGGCGTCCCCGAACGGGCTAACTATGTGACCAGGGTCACTTACGGAGGGTGTTCCACAGGAACGTGTACGTGAGCGCCCACATGAACGCCGACTGCTCGTTGTCCGCCGCCGCGCCGTGGCCGCCCTCGATGTTCTCGTGGTACGGCACGTCGTAGCCCAGTTCGTGCAGCCGGGCGACCATCTTGCGCGCGTGGCCGGGGTGGACGCGGTCATCGCGGGTGGACGTCATGAACAGCGTCCGCGGGTACGGCTTGCCCGCCTCGGCGTTCTGGTACGGCGAGTACTCCCGGATGAACTCCCAGTCGGCGGGCTCGTCGGGGTCGCCGAACTCGGCCATCCAGGACGCGCCCGCGAGCAGCAGGTGGTAGCGCTTCATGTCCAGCAGCGGCACCTGGCAGACGATCGCGCGGAACAGCTCCGGGTACCGGGTGAGCATCACGCCCGCGAGCAGGCCGCCGTTGCTGCCGCCGCGGAAGCCGAGGCGCTCGGGCGTGGTGATGCCGCGCGCGACCAGGTCGCGAGCCACGGCCGCGCAGTCCTCGTAGGCCCGCGGCCGGTTCTCGCGCAGCGCCGACTGGTGCCACTCGGGCCCGTACTCGCCGCCGCCGCGCAGGTTCGCGACCACGTACGTGCCGCCGCGCGACAGCCAGCCCAGCCCAGCTTGGTGGGTGTTGTAGGCGGGCCGCAGCGACACCTCGAACCCGCCGTAGGCGTACAGCAGCGTGGGCCCGCCAGGCCCGCCGGGCGGCGTGATGACGAAGTAGGGCACCTTCGTGCCGTCCTCGGACGTGGCGAAGTGCTGCGCCACCACCATCCCGGAGGCGTCGAAGAACGCCGGGGCGCGCTTGAGCACCTCCACCTCGCCCCCGACGTGGCCCAGCCGCAACTCGGAGGGTTCGGTGAACCCGCTGGAGGAGACCAGGTACTCGTCGCTCTGGTGCGGATCGGTGCCCACGACGTCCGCGGTCTCGAACTCGCGCACGCCCGCGAGCGGCGCCCGCGACCAGCCGTCCGGGCCAGGGGTGAGCACCTCCATCCGCGTCTGGACGTCGTGCAGGACGCTCAGGATCAGGTGGTTGCGGGTCCACACGTGCCCGGTCAACGAGGTGTGAGCGTCCGGCGTGAACAGGGCCGTCAGGTCACGCTGGCCCGCGAGGAAGTCGTCGAACCGGGTGACCAGCAGCGCTCCCGCCGGGTGGGTCGTGCCGCCGACCGTCCACGCGGTCCGCAGGCTGACCAGCAGCCACTCGCGGTGCACGTCCGTCTCGGCGTCGTCGGGCACCTCGATCCGGACCAGGTCGCCGTCGTCGGCGCGCAGGA